>CAYJTJ010000039.1:0-15497 GCA_964372835.1 uncultured Nitrospirota bacterium | reverse complement strand
TGGCCTATCTCTCGATCGATCCGTCCATAAAAATCATCGCCCCGTGGAGGGAATGGGAATTCGATTCGCGGCAGTCGCTGATCGATTACGCGCAGAAACACAAAATCCCGGTCGCGGCCACACGCGAAAAACCGTACAGTGTGGACCGAAATCTTTTCCACACGAGTTATGAAGGAGGCGTATTGGAAGATCCCTGGGCGGCCCCGCCGGAGGAAATGTTTCTCATGACGGTCTCGCCGCAGAAGGCGCCGGATCGCCCTCAAACGATCGAGATCACCTATGACAGAGGCAATCCCGTCGGCGTGGAAGGAAAAAAACTTTCTCCGGCCGGGCTGATCGCTCACTTGAACGAGCTGGGCGGACGGCACGGCATCGGCCGTGTGGATCTCGTCGAGAACCGGTATGTCGGGATCAAATCCCGCGGCGTGTACGAGACGCCCGGCGGAACCATCTTACAAACGGCGCACCGCGCGATCGAATCGATCACGATGGACCGGGAGGTGATGCATCTGCGCGACTCACTGATTCCACAATACGCCGAGATGGTTTATAACGGCTACTGGTTCTCGCCGGAGCGCGAGATGCTGCAGCAGACGATGGATGCCGCCCAGAAAAACGTGAGCGGAGTCGCACGGCTGACCTTGTATAAAGGGAACTGTGCCGTTGCCGGCCGGAAGTCCCACCGGTCACTTTATAATCCCGAACTGGCGACTTTCGAAGCGGACACGGCTTATAACCCGCGTCTGGCGGAGGGCTTCATCCGACTAAACGCGCTCCGGCTGCAGCCGAAACCCAAGCGGACCCGATGAAGAAGGCCCCATTCAGCAAGAAGATGTGGTCCGGCCGGTTTCGGGGGACCCCGGACCGGCGGGTCGAGACGTTCTCGTCTTCCCTCCCGTTCGACCGGCGGCTTTATGCGCATGATATCGCCGGAAGCATCGCGTGGGCCCGGGCGCTGGCGCAGGCCAAGGTCCTACGGTCCAGGGAAGCCGATCGGATCGTGGACGGCCTGTCCTGGGTCAAGAAGGAGATCGAGGAGGGCCGGGCCGTCTTCTCAGACCGGGACGAGGACATTCACATGGCCGTGGAACGCCTCCTGACCGAGAAGATCGGGGAACTGGGGCAAAAACTTCATACCGGACGGAGCCGGAATGACCAGGTGGCGCTGGATCTCCGCTTGTACCTGCGGGACGAGGTCGGGCGGATCCTGAAGGCGATCGACGCTCTCGAAACGGCATTCGTGGCCAAGGCGAAAACCCATCTCGATGTGATCCTTCCTGGGTATACGCATCTGCAAAGGGCCCAGCCCATCCGGTACGCGCATTACCTGCTGGCGTACGCCGAGATGCTGGGGCGGGATCGGGATCGGTTCTCAGAAGCCCTCCGGCGGATCAACGTCATGCCGCTGGGCTCCGGGGCCCTGGCCGGCACGAACTATCCCGTCTCGCGGGAAGCCCTGGCCAAAAGCCTGGGGTTCCCGGCCGTGACACAGAACAGCCTCGATGCCGTGAGCGATCGGGACAGCGTCATCGAATTTCTTTCGGCGGCCAGTCTGCTGATGATTCATCTCTCCCGGTTCTGCGAGGAGCTGGTCCTGTGGTCCACGGAGGAGTTCGGCTTTCTGGAACTGCCCGACGCGTTTTGCACCGGCAGCAGCCTGATGCCCCAAAAGAAGAATCCGGACGTGCCGGAACTCATTCGGGCCAAGACGGGCCGGCTGTTCGGACACCTGGTCGGGATGCTGACCGTGATGAAGGCGCTCCCGCTCGCCTATAACCGAGACCTTCAGGAGGACAAGGAGGCCCTCTTCGACGCCGCGGACACCGTGATCGCTTCGCTGGCCGTGCTCACCGATCTTCTCCCGGAAATCAAGGTTCATTCCAAGGCCATGGCCGAGGCGGCGGGACGGGGGTTTCTTCTGGCGACGGAACTGGCCGACTATCTCGTGGGAAAGGGAATCCCGTTCCGAAAAGCGCATGAGGTGGTCGGCCGGATCGTTCGGTACGGGCTGGACCGGAACCGGGATTTAAACCAGATCTCGCTTAAAGAACTCAAGAAATTCTCCGACCGCTTCCAGAAGGATGTCCAGACCCATCTGGATCTGGCCGCCTCGGTGGAACGGAAACGGGTCACCGGGGGCACCGCCCGGAACCGAATTCTTGAGCAAATCCGGAGGATCGAAGGAAAAAAAGGTGAGCGCTGACGGGACCCGCGGGATCGTATCCCTTCTCATTTTGGTGTTGTTTTTATCGTCCGGATGTGGTAGAAAAGGTGATCCTATCGCTCCCGAAGATCGCCCCTTTAGGAATCCATCAGGGGAGCGCACTCTGCCTCAAGATGTCGAATCGTTAAGCCCCCGGCCTGAAGAACCGGCCGAATGAAGGAGATTCATCATGGCCCTCGTTGCACTTGATCTTCCACAGACTCCCCGGAAGCTTCTCCTGCTCATCGATCCCTACCCGGAGGACAACCCATACCGCATGAGCGAATACGAGATGAGGGTGATCTGGTTTCCCAAACTCTCCCTCCCGGTCATCGCGGCGCAGACCCCGAAGACGTGGGACGTGAGGATCATCGACGAAAGCCGGACGATCGTCCGGCCGTCGCTCATCGACGAGGTGATCCGGGAGCGGGGGCCGGAAAATCTGTTTGTCGGCATATCGACCCAGATGACCTGCTACACCCCGAGGGCCTACGAGATCGCGGACCAGTTCCGGGCCCGCGGGGTCAAGGTCGGTCTGGGCGGGACCCACGCGACCTACTGCGCCGAGGAGGCCAAGGGCCACGCCGATACGGTCGTCCGGTTCGAGGCCGACGACCTCTGGAAGAATGTCATCGCCGACTTTGAGCGCGGGACGCTTCAGCCCCTCTACGAAATGACCACCTATCCGACCATGGAAAACTACGCGCATCCTCGAATCGATCTGCTCCCCCAAGGCAGCTACATGACGAGCCAGTGCATCCAGACGACGCGGGGCTGCCACTTCGACTGCGAGTTTTGCAGCGTTTCGCCGTTCAACGGGAAGAGTTCCCGCCGACGCTCCATCGACGACATTATCGCCGAAATCCAGCGGATCAAGGAATGGCGACGGAATGCCCTGGTGGATCAGATGGTCCGGGGACCCGTCTGGCACCGGGTCATGACGGGGCTGCGTATTCTGACCGGGATTGAAGACGGGACCGTCTTCGCGTTTGTGGATGACCTCCACAACTCCAACCGGGACTACTGCCGGAAACTGTGGACCGCCCTGAAGGCCCTTAACATCAAGTGGGGGGCGCAGTGCACACTCTTTCTGGGGAGCGAGCCCTCGATGGTTAAAATGGCGGCCGAGAGCGGCTGTGTGGCCATGTTCGTCGGATTGGAGTCGATCAATCAGGATGTCCTGGCCGAGATGAACAAGCCCTTCAACCGGGAAAAGAATTACAGCGATCAGATCAAGTGTTTCCACGATCATGGGGTGATGGTCAACCCCGGGATTATCTTCGGTTCCGATGCCGATGACGAATCGGTATTCGAGAATACCGTGCAGTTCCTGATCGACAACCGGGTGGAGCTGGCCTACATCAATATTTCGACGCCCCTCCCCGGAACGGCCCTCTTCGAGCGGATGAAGGCGGAGAACCGGATCATCGACTGGGACTGGTCCAAGTACGATGGAAAACATGTCGTCTTCCGGCCGAAGCGGATGACTCCCGATGTGCTTCAGGAGGGCTTCTTTTGGGCGAATCAGAAGTTTTTCTCGCTTCCCTCGATCCTGACCCGAGTGTCGTCCACCCGTCAACGGATTCTCTCGAGGTGGATTATGAACTGGCGCTTCCGGAATCTAATCCGGCGGACCTGTCCCCAGGGCCGCCTGGCGCCACTGGCCAAGACCCTGAAGAGACTGCATGTCCAGTGGCCGTCGATCAATACGGGACATCTCATCCCGAACACGCTTCACGCGGTGAAGACCTCGGTCCAGGAAGCCACCACGCATATCGACCGGTTCTTGAAGATGAAGGTGAAAAAGCACGAAGGCCTCCCCACCCTCATGATCGACCTGGAAGGGACACTGGACCGGTTCAACGCACGGAAGGTCCGGCGGCGCGTGCTTCAGGCCGCCCGGCGGGCCAAAATGGACATCGTGATCAACTTCGAGCATATTCGGTACGCCGCGCCGGAGGCCCTCCAGACCCTCATCGACTGGAAAGCGCTCAAGCGTCTCGCCCCCGCCATCCGCGTGAAGTTCCTGAACTTAAAGACTTCCTTTCGCGAGACGGTGGATCATCTCTCGCTGTCCGGGCTCGAGATCTCAAAGGAGGACCTTTCCTAACCGCTTATGCATGATTTCCAGTACCGAAAAGACGAGCTCTACTGCGAGGACATTCCCGTCCGAACCATCGCCAAGACCGTCGGAACCCCTTTCTACCTTTACAGCTCCAGGACCCTGAAGAACCATTACCGGGCCTACGAGTCGGCCTTCGCCTCGATCCCGCACATCATCTCTTTCGCCATGAAGGCCAATTCCAATTTGGCCGTCCTAAGGCTTTTCGCCGGGGAAGGGGGAGGAGCGGATATCGTGTCCGGGGGAGAGCTGTTCCGGGCGCTGAAGGCCGGCGTGGAGCCGCAGAAGATCATCTTTGCCGGAGTCGGAAAAACGGCCGACGAGATTCAGTATGCCCTTGAGTCCGACATCCTTATGTTCAACGTCGAGTCCTCTCAAGAGCTCCGCCAGATCGATGCGGTGGCCGGAGGAATGCGGCGAAAGGCTCGGGTGGCCCTCCGGGTCAACCCGAACGTGGATCCCAAAACGCATCCCTACATCTCGACGGGCCTTAAGAAGCATAAATTCGGCATCAGCATCGACAAGGCGCTCGAAGAGTACAAGGTGGCCGACTCGCTCAAGCATATCGAGGTGGCGGGAATCCATAAGCACATCGGGTCCCAATTGACCGAGGTCCTCCCCTACGTCGATTCCTTAAGAAAGCTCCTCGACCTCGTGGCGGAACTCCGGAAGCAGGGGATCTCGATCCGGTATATCAATATCGGCGGGGGACTCGGGATCACCTATGATCAGGAAAATCCGCCGCAGCCCAAGGATCTCGCCCAGGCCGTTGCGCCCCTGGTCCGGGACCTGAAATGCATCCTGATCATGGAGCCCGGACGGGCGCTGGTGGGAAATGCCGGAATCCTGGTGACGAGGGTCTTGTATACCAAGGAGGGGGAGGGGAAGAAATTCGTGATCGTGGACGCGGCGATGAACGACCTGATCCGACCCAGCCTCTACGGCGCCTTCCACTTAATCCAGCCCGTCCTCCGCCAGGGGCGCAAGTCGATCACGGCCGATGTGGTCGGACCCATCTGTGAATCCGCCGATTTCCTGGCGAAGGACCGGGAAATGGAAGAGTGCCGGCCGGATGAGTGGCTGGCCGTCATGAGCGCGGGCGCATACGGATTCGCGATGGCCTCCAACTACAATGCCCGCCCCCGCGTCCCGGAGGTTATGGTCCATGGGGATCAGTACACGATCGTGCGGGAGCGCGAGACCTATGAGGACCTGACCCGAGGTGAGCGGATTCCCGATTTTTTGAAGTAAAGACGGCATACCGAGTTCCGAGGCATGAAAAAGATCCCGTTTTTCAAAATGAGCGGCAGCGGGAACGACTTTATTTTGATTGATAATCGACGCCAGATTCTCAAAGGACGCCACCTGAATCGGATGGCCGCCGCGATCTGTGCCCACCGGCTCTCGGTCGGAGGAGACGGTCTCATTCTCATCGAACCGGCCCGGGACCGCCGTCGTGCCCATTTCCGGTGGCGGTTGTTCAATTCGGACGGGACGGAGGCCGAGTTAAGCGGGAATGGGGGGCGATGCGCGGCCCGTTTTGCCTATTTGAAAAAGATCGCCCCCGCCCGGATGGTCTTTGAGACGCTGGCCGGGCCCATCCGGGCCGAGGTCAAACGGGCCGACGTTAAGATCCAGATGCCGACTCCGAAACCCCCGCAACTCGACATGAAGATCCCGATCAAGGGGAAATCCCACCTGGGCCATTTCATCAACACCGGCGTCCCCCATGCCGTTCTTTTCGTGGACGATCCGGCCGAGACGGATGTAGTCACGCTGGGCCGGATGATCCGGCAACACGACCTTTTCCGCCCGGCCGGGACCAATGTGAACTTCGTTTCCATTCTCGGGCCCGGCCTGGCCCGGATGAGGACCTACGAACGCGGGGTGGAGGATGAAACCCTGGCCTGCGGGACCGGCGCCGTGGCGGCGGCCCTCATCGCGGGGGCGATGGGGCGGGGAAACTCCCCGATGACCCTTCGCCAGCAGAGCGGAATGTCGCTCCGGGTCCACTACCGCTGGGACGGGAAAGAGTTTTCGGAGGTCTTCCTGGAGGGCGACGCGCGGGTTATCTATGCCGGGGATTTGTGGGAAGAAGGCCTAAAGCATTCCGCGGGGGTTTCAGGTCGTCCCTCAAAAACCCCTCTTAATTGACGACCGATCCTTCCACCGCGAGGAGACTCATGCGCCGGCTCTGGATCATTCCGATCCTTCTCTTCGTCGCCCTGCTCACCTCCGGGAACCTGATCCGGCTTTACATCGACTGGCTCTGGTTCAACGAAATCGGCCAGACCTCGGTCTTTTTAATCGGCCTGACCACACAGTTCAAACTCGGAATTGGATTCGGCCTCGCCTTCTTCGCGATCCTGTATGCCAACCTCGCCTGGGCCGATCGTTACCGCACGGCCGCCCAGTGGCACCGAACACAGGAATGGCTCGATCTTCCCTTCCGCAGCCGGCTCGATCCCCGCGTGGCGAAACTCCTGCCGCTTCTCTCGGCCTTGTTGGGTTTTTTCGGAGGATTAACGGGCGCTTCACAGTGGGAGCGGTATCTCCTGGCCCGGAATTCCACCGCCTTCGGGCAGCCCGACGCCGTATTCGGAAACGATCTGGGCTTCTACCTCTTTGAGCTTCCGTTCCTCGATTTCCTCCAGGGCTGGCTGACCAGCGGCCTGGCCTTCTCGGCCTTTCTCACGGCCCTGCTCTACATCTATTACGGCGGGCTCGGGATCAACCCGAGAGGCTTTTTCATTGATAAGACTCCAAAACGGCATCTCCTCCTGCTCGTCGGACTGATACTGCTCACCCGGGCGGTCGGCTATCGGTTCGCGACTTACGACCTCCTCTACGGAATTCACGGCGTCGTGACGGGGGCTCTCTACGCCGATATTCATGCCCGGATCCCGTCGTTAAATCTCCTCGTGGGCCTTTCGATTCTCGCGGCGCTGGCCGTAATCCTCGGTGGTTACCGCTCGGGCTGGGGCCTCCCGGCGGCCGGAATCGCGACGCTGCTGGGGGTCCACTTCCTCGGCCTCTCGATCTATCCGGACCTACTCCACCGGTTTCGCGTTCTGCCCAACGAGATCGTGCTGGAGACTCCGTATATCCGGGAAAATATCAAGGCGACCCGGATGGCCTACGGGCTCACCCATATCGAGGAGCGAGAGTTTCCGGCCGAGGAAAACCTCACGCCGGTTGATCTCGCGAAGAACGACCTCACGATCAAGAATGTCCGCCTGTGGGAGCACCGACCGCTCCTCTCCGCCTACCGTCAGCTTCAGCAGATCCGAACTTATTACGACTTCGTGGGGGTCGATAACGACCGGTACGTGATCGATGGGGAGTACCGACAGGTCATGCTTTCCCCACGGGAACTGTCCTACCGGAACCTCCCCGGCGGAACCAACTGGATCAACGAGCACCTTACCTATACGCACGGCTACGGCGTGACCCTCGGACCGGTCAGCCGGATCTCGAAAGAGGGGCTCCCCGAGTTCATGATTAAGGATATCCCGCCCGTTTCCAGCATCGATTTTGGGATCAGCCGGCCCGAAATTTACTACGGCGAGATCACCAATAACTACGTCTTCGTCAAAACACGCGCGCTGGAGTTCGATTACCCGATGGGGGAAAAGAACGAATACTCGGTTTATCAGGGTCAGGGCGGGGTTCCGGTCGGCTCCATTTTCCGCAAGCTTCTCTTCTCGGCCCATTTCGGCACGATCAAGATTCTGCTCTCGAACGACATCGTTCCGGAAAGCCGGATCCTGTACTACCGGAACATTATGGACCGGGTCCGGCGTCTGGCTCCTTTTCTCACACTGGATCAGGATCCCTACCTCGTGATCACGGAGGCCGGCCGCCTCGTCTGGGTCGTGGACGGCTACACCACGGCGGACCGTATGCCCTATTCCCATACCGTAAAAGGCGTCGGAAACTACATCCGAAACTCGGTCAAGGGCGTCGTCGACGCGTATGACGGGAACATCCAACTCTATATTAATGATCCCGGGGATCCGCTGATTCAGACCTACGACAAGATCTTCCCCGGACTTCTGAAACCCTTGGAGGCAATGCCCCCGGACATTCGGTCCCATCTCCGTTATCCGCAGGACCTCTTTGCCATCCAGGCCCGGCTTTTTTCCACGTACCATATGCAGGACCCCCAAATCTTCTACAATCGCGAGGACCTTTGGAGCATCCCGGTAAATGGCGACCAGCCCATGGAGTCCTACTACACGATCATGAAACTTCCGGGAGAATCGAAAGAGGAATTCATCTTAATGATCCCGTACACACCGGCCAAGCGGGACAATCTGGCGGCCTGGCTGGCGGCCCGTGCCGATCCGCCCCACTACGGTAAGCTTGTCGTCTTTGTTTTTCCGAAGCAGAAGCTGATATACGGCCCGCGTCAGATCGATGCCCGAATCGATCAGGACGGCTATATCTCTCAGCAGATCACCCTCTGGAGTCAGCGGGGCTCCAAGGTCATACGGGGAAGCCTTCTCGTCATCCCCATCGAGAGCTCTCTCCTCTACGTCCAGCCCCTCTACCTCTCGGCCGAGGCCGGGTCCCTCCCGGAACTTCGGCGGGTCATCGTCTCCTACGGAAATCAGGTCTCGATGCAGGAAAATCTCGAGGGGGCATTGGCCTCCATCTTCGGGGGACGGCCGGCCCTCGCTTCCCCGCCCAAGGAACCCCGGGGGGCGCCCCCGCCCTCGACCGGCGCCGACCGGCTGAAATCGGTTCTGAACCACTTCGAACGCGCCAAGGAGCTTCTTCGCCAGGGCGACTGGGCCGGCTACGGCAGGGAAATCCAGGAGGCCGAATCGCTCCTCAAGAATCTCATCCGGGAAGGGACCCCATAGAGTTCCCCGCTTCAGTTTAAGAGAGGATATATTGCGTCGGGATGATCCGCGCCCGAACGCGAAAGGCCGACGGCACATTTCTCCCCTTCCGCTCCGACCGTGGTCAGGAGGAATCCGGAAGGGAGGTTTTCCCAATGCCGGAGATCCGGCTTGAGCGTGTATCTCAGAACCTTTGGGGACTGGGACATCAAGATTAACCCCCCTTCGATCGAGACCCGACACAGAACACCTTGGAGATCCCCCGTGGCGTCCACAGCGCACCCGCTGACGGCGATGCCCGCCCCGGAGGCAAACGTCGTGATACCGTAGAGGATCCCGATGGGAAGCCGCAGCCAACTTTGTGCGTTTAAGAGCGGATGGTACCGGTTATTGTGCCGCATTCCGATTTTTTCAAACCAGCTCCGGGTCGAGATTCGAAACCCCGTTTCCGAAGCGCAATCGGGCAGGAATTCTGACTGGGGTTCTACCGTGAAATAGCCGTTTGTCGAATCCATAAACTTGAATCCCCAATCGGCCTCCGGAAGGCGGCCGATGGCGTAGACCTTCCAGTCCCGAGAGAGCGCTTCCTCCTGGTCGATGGCATTCATGCGAACCCGGGCCCGTGAGCGTATCCCCGGATCCACTCCTTCCTGTCCTTCGATCCGGTTCCAGTCCACGCGGGATTCTCCCGTATCGCCGTGCTTCTCCCAGAGAACGGCCCCAAGCAGGATATTGACCGGATCCTCGCCGTAGTTATAGAGCTGCGCGATCACCTCGTGATCCATTCGCCGAAGCTCGATCTGCGAGGCCTCCGGACGACCCAATTGAAAGTAACTGGCGGACAGCAGAAAGGCGAGGAAACCCCGTTCATAGCTCTCGAGTATATAATCGACAACGGCGCCGTCCGGCAGGAAGATATTGCCGGTCTCTTTGAGCAGGGAGAACGTCTTGAACCGGTATTTCTCTTGGACCCGCGTCCCAAGATGAATCACGGTTTCATAACAGCGGTACCGGTATGCCTCCATGATGCGGCTCAGCGTACCGATCCGGTCCCGGAAGTCAATCTCCTCTGCGATGGTCCTACAGCGGGAAATCCCCCCTCCTTCCCCTTCGCCTAAACCCGCCTCCGGCCGGTGCAGACATCCTATGAGCAAAAGCCCGAGGGCCATCGCCCCGAGGATCGCGACCCGATTCCGGGACCGGCTCATCGATCCCCTCCGATCTTGCCCTGATTCAGCCTCATTTGAAATCAAAGGCGATGTTGGCGCCGAGACCCCCCTGGGCGGCTTGTATCATCCCTCTGTTGTCGGCGTCAAGCAAAAAGACCGGATCGGATGCAATGCTTTATATCGCCGTCTCTTCTCGTCGCGCGGAGGGGGATGGAACGGGTCGGAGGGTTCGGGCGGGATCTGTTAAGGCCCAAAACGCGAAAATCACCGCCCCGTACTGCGCCGGGGTCGGTGATTCCGACGCGTCCTGCTATTTTTTCTTCGTGGGTGTTTTGGGGACCGGCGCCGTTGAGGTCTTCGGGGCCGGTTTTTTGGCCGCGAGCTTGGTTTTGAGTTCCTCGTTTTCTTTCTTGAGTACGGTAATCTGGTTCTGGCTCTGGGCCAACTGCGCGCTCAGTGATTCCCGGTCTTTGTTGAAACTCTCAACCTGGTCGTTCAACATCGCTTTTTCCTTCTTTGCCTGCTCTAATTCCTTGACGATCTTTTCGTGCTCGCCCTTGGGCACGCCGCATCCCCCAAGAAAGACGGTCAGCAACACTGCGAGGAAGGCGCCCATTACGATCTTATTTCTCATTTTCCTCCTCTCAATCACCATAAATTCTTTAACAGTTTCAAATACATTCAAGTCCGGGAGAGGGTCCGGCGGGACACGGGGTCGACCTCGGTCCCGGCCGGATCACTCCTCGGAATGGATGAAATTACTTCTTCATCATTTCCACGACCTTGACGGTCTTGGCATGGCCATTCGCCTCGTCCACCTCAACCTGGGCTCCTGCTTTGACGTCCCCGGTATTTTTTGTGGTCTTATCGAAATGGATCCGGTGCTCTTTCCCGTCCTTATCCTTCACGACGTAGAATTCTCCGTCGATCTTTTCGAGATTGCCGGAGATCACGGCCGCCCAGCTCGGGCTGACCATAGCCATGACCGCAAGGGCCATGAACAAGCTAATAAGAATCCGCTTCATACTGACTCACCCCCTTTCCGGCCCCGATCACGATCCGGAACCTTTGGATTAAACAGCCGACGCGGCTGCTGTAGGGAGTAGTCTATACGGGAAAGATTAAGGGAATATTAGCGGCGAATTAATTATTTCTAATCTTTGACAGGCAAGGTCACGGTAAACCGGCTGCCTTGATGAAACCGGCTCTCGACTACAATCGTTCCGCGGTGGGCCCGGACGATCGATTGACAGATACACAAGCCCAGGCCGCTCCCCTGGTTGGCCCGGGATTCATCCACCTGGTAAAACCGATCAAAGATGAAAGGGAGGTCCTTTTCGGGAATGCCGCAGCCCGTATCCGACACGGATATTCTCACAAGCCCGTTCTCTCGCTCCAATCCCAGGCGGATCTCCCCATTTTGAGGCGTAAATTGGAGGGCGTTGGCAATCAAGTTCATCAAGACCTCCCGGAGGAGGATCTCGTCCCCGAGGAACGGAACAGGACCGTTCCGGCTGATCACCAAGCGGAGTTCTTTTTCCCGGGCCTTCGCCTGGAACTGAATCGATACCCGCTCGACAAGGTCGGCCAGGTCGACCGGGGCCAGGTTGAGGACGATCTCTCCCCGCTCGGCCCTCGAAAGGAAGAGGAGCCTCTCGACGATCTTTTCCATCCGTAGGATCTCTTCCAGGTTGCTCTCCAACACTTTCCGGTAGTCGTCGCCGGAACGGATCCGCCGCAGGCCCAGCTCGGTTTGTCCCTTAAGGATCGCCAGCGGAATTCGAAGTTCGTGGGAAACATTATCGCTGAAGTCACGGATTTGAAGGAAGGAAGTCTCGAGTCGGACGATCATCTGATTGAAAGCGCGGGCCAGATCGCGGATCTCCTGGCTGGCCCCATCGGCCTCGATGCGATGGCGCAGATCCCCTGAACTGATTCGATGGGCGGTCTGAATCACCCCCTCCAAGGGCTTGAGCGCCCGTCGGGTCAGGAGCCATCCGCCGATCCCTACCAACAAGGCCGCGACGGGAATGAAGAAAAGATTCAGAATAAGAAAGTTCTCCAGGGTATTTTCAATATCCTGCGTCGACCGGCCGACCTGGATCAGGTAACTCAGCTCGTCTCGATAAAAAACGGGTTTCGTCAGGACCCGGATCGGGGCCGTGTCGTTACCAAATGCGATCGTGACCGCGCTCATTTCGCCGCGGAGTGCTTTTTCCCACATCTTTTCAATGACGGGGAGGCGCTCGGCTTCGGACAGGGAGGATGAATAGATGACCACCCGGGAAGCGTCGTAGACCTCAATGATTGTTCCCTTAAGCTCGATGTCCGGAAAATTTTTGACCAGACCGGCCACGGTCTGCTGAACCGTCGATTTTGAGGGGAGTCGGTCCGGAAGCGAGGCATCCAAAATGTCGCTGACGATCCTGAGGGAAAAGTCCTTCTGATCCTCGAGCATCTGTTTCTGGCCGGTATACCGGATGGTTCCCAAGAGGATCAGGATCGCCGCCACCAGTAGACTGTACCCGAGGGCCAGCTTAGTCCGAATGGTCATCGGCGCCTCCCTGAAGGCGGTATCCGGCCCCTCGAACGGTCTGGATCAGCCGGAGTCCCTCTCCCCGATCAATTTTGCTTCTCAGGTAGGTGACATAGACGTCGATCACGTTCGTCTCCGTATCAAAATCGGCGTTCCAGACATGCTCCGCGATCATGCTCCGGGTCAAGATCCGGCCGGGATTTCTCATAAAATATTCCAGGAGTGCGTATTCCTTGTTCGTCAGCTCGACCCGCCTCTTCCCCCGAAAGACCTCGCGGGTCATCGGATTTAGGAGGAGATCCTCGACCTGCAGTCGGCCCGACCCATGCGGTCTCCCTCTCCGGAAAAGGGCCCGGACCCTCGCGAGAAACTCCTCGATCGAGAACGGTTTCGTCATGTAGTCGTCTCCGCCCGAATCAAGCGCCCGTACGCGATCCGGGATGGCGTCCTTGGCCGTGAGGACGAGCACCGGCGCGCGGCGTCCGTTTTTTTGGAGGTCCAAAAGAACCTGTAGCCCCCCCTTTTTCGGAAGCATGAGATCTAAGATCACCAGGTCGTACTCGAAGGCCTCGGCCATGGCCAGACCGTCTTCGCCGTCAAAGGCCTGATCCACGGCATACCGCTCCTCCTCAAGGGCCTGACGGAGGAAATTTGAGACTTTTCGCTCGTCTTCGACGACCAGGATACGCATGGGTTTGATTCTTAAGGATCCGGTCCGACCGGCTTCCGGTATGTTTCGGCCCGGTTCGCTACGGGCCCGCGGTCTCCAGGGAGGATAACGCAGGAAATTATATCCCCCCGGTTAACGGACTGTCAACAAGCGGTTGATTTTGACCGATTAGTTCCGTAAGATAGGGGTTCTTCCGGAGACTCCCCCGGTTCACCGGCCGGTTCCTCCGGACCGGATTCTTTGTCCGCCCGACCGGAATCCCATTAATTGAGAAGAGGAGGGTCCGCCATGTTTTCCGGCTCGATGGTCGCCATCGTCACGCCATTTAAGAAGGGCCGACTGGATGAAAAGACGTTTCGGGATCTCGTCGAGTTTCAGATCGACGGCGGGACCTCGGCGATCGTCCCGTGCGGAACCACGGGCGAATCCGCCACACTCACCCATGAGGAGCATCACCGCGTCATCGAGCTTTCCGTCAAGCATGCCCGCGGGAGGATCCCGATCGTCGCCGGCACCGGGTCCAACAGCACGGAAGAAGCCGTGGCCCTGACCCGCCATGCCAAAAAGGCCGGCGCGGACGCGGCCCTTCTGATCTGCCCGTACTACAACAAGCCGACGCAGGAAGGTCTTTACCGACACTTCAAGACCGTGGCCAAGGCGGTCGACCTGCCCCAAATTCTCTATAATATTCCGGGACGGACCGGCGTGAACATGCTGCCCGCGACCGTCGCGCGCCTCCTGGATGAAAAATCCATCGTGGCCATTAAGGAATCCTCCGGCTCGCTTTCACAGGTCAGTGAATTAATCCGCCTCTGCGGGGACCGACTCGCCGTGCTCTCCGGTGACGACGTCCTGACACTGCCCATTCTGTCCCTGGGGGGGCGGGGCGCGATCTCGGTCGCGGCCAATCTCGTCCCGAGAGACTGCGCCGAAATGGTCAGGGCCGCTCTCAAGGCGGATTGGGATCGGGCCCGGCGGCTTCACTTCAAAATGGCCCCGTTGTTTGATGATCTGTTCATCGAGACGAACCCGATCCCGGTCAAGACGGCCCTGGGGTGGATGGGGAAGTGCTCGGATGAGGTTCGCCTCCCCCTCTGCCCGATGTCCGAGGCCAACCGGGGAAAACTAAAAAAAACAATCAAGGCCTACGGGTTGATCTGAGGGCGAGGAGAAAAATCCCATGGTTCAGATCGTGGTGATGGGCGCCTCGGGAAAGATGGGCGGCCGGATCATCAGCCTCATCAGAAACGGCCAGGACGGCCTTCGCCTGGCGGGAGCGGTCGAAAAACAGGACAGCCCGGCCGTGGGACGCGACGCCGGAGAAATGTCGGGGGGCGGGCCATTAGGCGTGACGATCGTTCACCCCCTCGAGAAGGTCCTTTCTCGAACGGACGTGGTCATCGATTTCACCGAACCCGCGAGCACGCTGGGGATCTTTCCATCCCTGGTGAAGGCCAAGAAAGCGGCCGTGATCGGGACCACCGGATTCACGGCGGACCAGACCGAAAGGATCCGGGCCTGGGCGAAGGAGATCCCCTGCGTCCTATCCCCGAATATGAGCGTCGGCGTGAACCTGGTTTTCAAACTCCTGGCCGAGGCCGCCCGCGTGACCGGCGACGAATACGACGTCGAGATTGTCGAGATCCATCACCGCCACAAGAAGGACGCGCCGAGCGGAACGGCGCTGAAGATGGCCCAGGTCCTATCCGAAGTCCTGAAGCGGGACCTGAACGAGGTGGGGGTTTACGCGCGGAAGGGTCTCACGGGCGAGCGCAAACGCCGCGAGATCGGGATCCAGTCGCTGCGGGCGGGAGACGTGGTGGGCGAGCATACCGTCATCTTCGGAGGACCGGGAGAACGGATCGAGATCACCCACCGCGCACAGAGCCGAGATAACTTCGCCCGCGGGGCGCTCGTCGCGGCGCGCTGGATCGTGGGCCGCCCGCCGGG
>CAYJTJ010000038.1:0-15682 GCA_964372835.1 uncultured Nitrospirota bacterium | reverse complement strand
GGCCCAGCTGTTCATAGACCGCGGTGTAATCGGGTTTCAGTGAGACGGCCTTCTCAAAGGACTCGACCGCCCGATCGAGGGATCCCTCCGTCAGATAGGCCTGGCCGAGGGAAAACCAGAGGATTTCGCTTTCGGGCTCGGCCTCGATCATTTTCTCGATTCGTTCGATTCGATCCGAGGCCATCCCGCCCATCTCCAGTGCAGCCTTAGTATAGGAAACCGGCGCCCAAAGGTCAACCCGAGCGAGGGGCCTGGGGGCAGTGGAGCATCCGCCGGAGGCGGAGCGCACAGGCCCCCAGATATAATCATTGGCGACGCGAGCCCCTATATATGGTTTCGCACCCGCCCGCTCGATGGATCGTTGACTTGGAGAACCGATTTTGTTAGGCTGGTTTTAGAGGATGAAAATCGCGCGGGCGATCGAGACCGTCCTTCAACCGGATCATCGGGCCGTCGGGGACAACGCGGCCGGGGAGCCCCCATGGATGAAAACGGGAAAGACAGGGACTATCTGAAGCTGACCGTCGAGCTGACGCGCTTTTACACGCTCCTCTGGCAGTCCCTTCGCCCCGCCGCCGGCGAGCCGCCCCACGACGCGGCCACGGCCCGCCAGATTTCGGATGAGATCCGCCGGGTCCGTTCCTCGCTGAAGCCGCTCCTTGAAAAAAACGAGATTGTAAAGGAAAAGCTTGAAAAGGAGTACCACGACGCAGTGCGGATTGTGTCCGAGCATGAAAAACCCGGTCGGAAGGACGCGGGGCAGGCCGCGCTACGTGAAGAGGCCGGACGGTTGATGAACGAGGGCCGTCAGAAAGCGGCCGGCTTCAGCGACCTGGTCGCGCTGTTTAGAAGATTATAGGGGCTCGCCGGGTCTCTACTTTCCCGCCGAACCCTCCATTGCGCCAGACAGTCGTTCCCACTCGGCCGTCAACCTCTCGATCGTCCGCTGGGCCTGGCGGTGGGCCTCCAACTTCTTAAGAAACCGCTCCTTCTCCCGATAGAGATCCGGATCGGCGAGCGCGGCCGATAGCTCTCCCAGCCCCTTCTCGGCCCGGGCGATCTCGGCCTCGAGGGTGGACAGCTTTTCCTTCATTGACCGCTGGTCCCGGTAGGTCCGATTCCGGGCCTCGGCCTCGGTCCGTTTCCGATCCCTCGTTTTCCGCGGCGGCGGTCCTCGCGGGGACCGGCGGGCGGCGGCTCCATTCGGCGCGGCCACGGGGGCCGACGACGCGGGGGAATCGGGCGTCCGGATCATCGCCTCCCGCTTATAGAGGTAGTAGTCGTAATCCCCCCCGTAGGCCGTCGCCTCCCCGTCCCGGACCTCGATGATCCGGTTGGCCACCGCCCGGATGAAGTGCCGGTCATGCGTGATGAAGCAGAGCGTCCCCCCAAAACCCCGGAGCGCTTCCTCCAAGACATCACGGGACGGGATGTCCAGATGATTGGTCGGCTCGTCGAGAAGGAGGAGATTTGCCGGTCGGATCAGCATCTTGGCCAGGGCCAGCCGGCTCTTCTCGCCGCCGGAGAGGACCGTCACTTTCTTTTCGACCTCGTCGCCGGAGAAGAGGAACCGGCCGAGAATGGCGCGCAGAAAGGCCTGCCCCTCGAGCGGGGCCGCCCCCGAGATCTCTTCCAGAACGGTCTTATCCGGGGTCAGCAGCTCGAGCTGGTGTTGTGCATAATAGGCCGCCGTGACGTTATGCCCCAGCCGCCGCTCTCCCTTTTCAAAGGGGAGGATACCGGCCAGGAGCTTCAACAGCGTGGATTTTCCGGCCCCGTTCGGTCCGACCAGCGCGACACGGTCTCCCCGCCTAAGCTCGACATCGAGGCCCCGGTAGACCGGCCGCCCGCCGTACGATTTATGGAGGTCGATCAGGCGGATCACGCTCTCTCCGCTCCGGGGCGGTTCGGGGAAGGAGAACCGGACGCGCTTCTCGGTGGGGGCGAGTTCGACCTTCTCCATCCGGTCCAGCATCTTGATCCGGCTCTGGACCTGGCGGGCCTTCGTCGCCTGGTATCGGAACCGGTCGATGAAGGCCTGCGTCTCAACGATCTTTTTCTTCCGGTTCTTGGCCGTCGCCTCCCGGATCGCCTGGGCCTGGCCCTTCGCCTCGACGAACCGGTCGTAACCCCCGGCATAGGCGACCAGTTCCTTTCGATCCAGCTCCACGACGCGGTTCGCGATGCGGTTCATGAAATTCCGGTCGTGCGAGATGAGAAGGACCGCACCGGGGTAGCCGGCCAGAAATTCCTCCAGCCAGATCACCGACTCGAGATCCAGATGATTCGTCGGCTCGTCCAATAAGAGCAGATCCGGACCGGAGAGGAGGAGTTTGGCGAGGGCGGCCCGCATCCGCCATCCGCCGGAAAGTTCCAGGACCGGACGCACGAGATGCTCCTGTCGGAAGCCCAGCCCGAACAGAATCTCCGTCGCCCGAGCCTCCCGGGAGTATCCCCCCAGGTGCTCGTATTTCGACCGGAGCTCGCCGTAACGGGCGAGCAGCGCTTCGGCCGTCTCGGCGGGCGCCGTGGCGATCTCTTCTTCCAGAAGGCGAAGGTGCTGCTCGATCGAGGAGACATCCGACCCGCCGGCCAAGACCGCCTCCAGCACCGTCCGGCCGGCCGGGGTTTCCAGCTCCTGAGCCAGGTAGCCGATCACGGCCTTCTTGTTCATCGCGATCGTCCCCTCGTCGGGGGCGATCCGGCCGGCGATCATCTCGATCAGCGTGGTCTTGCCGGCCCCGTTCGGCCCGATCAACGCCACACGGTCCTCGATCCCGATCTTAAGCGAGGCCTCCTTGAGGAGGACCCGTCCCCCGAACCGCTTCGTTATTTTTTGAATCGATACCATCGGACGCACACAAGAAGGCCCTCCCCAAGGAGGGCTTTTAGAGTTTCCCGACGCTGTCTTGCGCCTATTTCCCGATCGCGGTGTCCGGCCCGAGGATTTTAATCAGGAATCGACGAACTTCCTCCAGGGTTTCCGGAATCACGTGGTGGCCCATGAGGTATTCATGGAGGCGGACGGTAAATCCCTCCGTGCGAAGGACGGCCTGGGCCTCCCGCGCCCCCTCGACCGGAAGAACGTCGTCATTTTTCCCATGCGTCAGAAGGATCGGGAGCCCGGAAGCCGCCGGGGATTTTTCCCGTCCCAACCTTTCCGGAAAAGCCAGAAAGCCGCTCAGGCCGACGATCCCGGCCAGTCGACGGGGATAACGGACCCCCGCGTCCAGGCTCATCACGGCCCCCTGCGAGAATCCGAGGAGGGCGATCCGGCGAGAAGAAATCCCCTCCCCCTCCAACGCTCCAAGCCGTTTGAGAATTCGCTTCCGGCTTTCCAGTATGCCGGACTCCGGGTTCGGCGCCGGCGGAAACCATTGTCGTCCGCCCATCAACTCCGGCGGTTCGAAAGGGGCATCCGGAAAAATCCAGCGGACGCCGTCCAGACCCACGGCCTGGGCGAGCGGCGATAGATCCGCGCCCGTCACGCCCCGGCCGTGAAGGGCGACGATGATGCCGAGCGGTGTTCCGACCGGGAGGATCTCCGTCGCTTCCAATGGGGTCAAGGGCTCCTTTCAAGATAATCCGATGGATGACCTGTTCCGATGAGTAGACGATCTCGGGAGCGTCACGGAAGATCCGCGGCGATCGCCCAGGATTAAAAACGAATGGGGGGTCCTCAATTGACAGAAGGGATAATGAAGAACCCCGCCCCTACAGGCGGGGTATTGCGCTCGCCGTGCGGATTCGAGCCCAACCGTTCGGCCCGAAAGTTCGTCGGGCCGCCTTGAACCGGACTATCGCATGCCGGATCCATACCCTCCCTCGCCCCGGTCGCGTTTCTGTTGGGGGCGGGCCTCGCTGACGACCAGATTTCGACCCATGAAGTTCTTCCCGTTGAGCGTTTCGATCGCCTTCTGGGCGTCTTCCGGCGAACCCATTTCGACAAATCCAAACCCCCTTGCCCGCCCCGTCTGGTTGTCCGTGATCAGCTTCACCGAAGCGACGGTTCCGACCGTCGCGAAAAGCTCACTGATTTCCTGCTCCGTGGTCCGATACGACAGATTGCCCACATAAAGCTTCGTCCCCATCGGTATCTCCTTCTTCGTCCTTCCCGGCGCCCCCGATTCTCAAGCCTTCACCCTGGATGGAAATAATTCGGGACCTAATATGATCCCGCGACCCTCGGATTGTCAAGCCAAAACCGCCCGCCCCCCCCTGTTCTAAGACCGGCTCCGTGGGGTCGGCCCCTTGAGGATTTGCATTTTTCCCCTACCGGAGATAAGATTAAGAACGGACGAACCATGAAGACCTGTCCCGACTGCAAAAAGAGGTATTCGGCTCAGATCCGGGTCTGCCCCGAATGCCACACGGAGCTGTCGGCTCATCCTCGCGCCCTCTCCGCGCCCGATCCCTCGGCCCCCGCCCTCCGTAAGATGCCGACCGGCCGACCCGCATCGTCCCCATCCCCCCGACCGGAGGGAGATCCCTCGTACATAAACGTCCTCCGAACGCGGCCCGAGAAGGCTCAAGAAATCGCCCGCATCCTTCAGAAGGAAGGAATCTCCTGCCGGGTTCAGCCGGATGAATCGTTCGAACTGCATGGCCGAAGCGGCCGGACCCTGGAGACTTCTTCATCGGATGAAATGATGGTCATGGTCCCGGCCTTTCAGATCGAGAAGGCCCGCGCGCTCTTGGATTGGGAAACGGCGGAAGAGGACGAACGGGTCCGGCAGGACCGGATGCTCCTTAAGGACGAGCCGGAATCCACGCTCTGCCCCGCCTGCGAAGCCGAGGTCGAGGTCGAGGAGACCGACTGTCCGGAATGCGGTCTGGATCTCAACCCGGATAATGAGGAGATCGAAGCGGAATCCGAAGAAGATGAATTCTTCTGCAGCTCATGCGGCGAGATTATAAGCCCGGACGAGCCGGAGTGCCCCAACTGCGGAGCGCACTTCGATCACTGACCACCCCGATCCCATCCGTCTTAACGATCGAACCGGCACGGCAAGGGTGAAGATGTTCTTACTGGAGATCCCGTCCCTTGACGGTTTTTCGGCCGTCGGCACGGGCCTTCTCGATCGCCCCCAGGCAGAGCTGCTCCACCTTTTTGCTGATCTCTTCAAGAATTTCAGACGACGTATTGAATCCGGATTTTTCGCGAACGTACTTCTTGATCTTTGAGGCGACCACAAGAATATCTGCCATGGGACTCTCCCTCCTTCAGGTTGATGGATCTCGTTGATTCAAAATACGGGGATCATTATATCAGAACCGGCCGTTGGGGGATCAAGGACATTGCGCATCCGGCCGCCTTCCTTAAGCCGGACCTCCAATTCGTCGTAGAACGTTAGGATGTGATCCCGGTTGGCCCCCAGATCCCATTTCCCATTCCGGGATGCGGAATAGAGGTATACTTCCACTTCTTCGGGAGAAAGCGTATTGACCAGGACGAAGAGGTCGTCCCGGAAACGCCAGATCCGACTCGTCACCTCGGCCTGGAACACCCCGGCCTCCGGCTCCTCCAGAACCACCTTCCACCGTGGAAGCCGTCCAAGCACCTGTCCCACAAGCGCGACCATTTCCTCGTGCCCCACGCGATAGGACCGGAGCCGCAGCTCCGGCAGCCGCGGCCGGGCGACGGTCTCGGCTGTATTGGTCATGAGATAGATTTTGAGCCGCTCCGTAAATCCCGGCGCCTGGCTCCACATGGGCCGGTTCATCCCCAGGGCGAAGATAAGCGCCGCCCCGGGAAGGACGAACAGAACCAAAAACACCATGATGAGCTTGAACCGCATGGCTCAAAGGCCGCGGGGTTTGGGGAGAACGGCCGGATTTTTCCCTCGATCACTCCCCACGGGACGGCGTCCCGAGGGGGGCGGACCGGGTTTCCGGGACCGGTTCTCGAAAAGGTTCCAGCCGCAGCGTCTTCACCTCGCCGAAATCCGAGAGCGGCCGCCCGAACCGCTGGGGCCGACCGACCATCACGATCGTGAGCGCCTCGGGATGAATCTGCTCGCGGGCCACCCGCCGAATCGTCTCGCGGGTGACGGCGATCACGCTGTCGCGAAACCGCTCAAGGTAATCCGGCGGTAAGCCGTAATATTCCAGAGAGGCCTGGCGGTTTGCGATCTGGCCGGCCTCCGCGAAGGAGAACACGAAGGAGTTCAGAAAAGCGTCCTTCGCGAGCCGCAACTCTTCCTCCGTGATCAGCTCGTCTCGGATCCGGCTCAACTCCGATCGGATCGCGGCGATCGCCTGGTACGTGGATTCCGCCTTGGTCTCCGAATAGGTCACGAAAATTCCCCGCTCCAGGTTGCCCGGTGTAAAGACGCCGCCGACCGAGTAGGCCAGCCCCAAGCGTGTCCGCACCTCCCTAAAGAGGCGGCTGCGAAACCCCCCGCTTCCGAGGACGTCGTCGAGCAGCCGGGCCGCGAAATAGTCCGGATGGTCCCGCCGGATCCCGAGATGGCCGATGCGAAGATGCGTCTGAGTAATGTCCTTCTCCACGAGGCTGACGCTCGGGGTCAATTCAACCGAAAGAGACGGAAGTCCCGTCAAGTCGGACTTTCCAGGGGCCCAACCGGCGAAGGCCTCGCTCAGCATCGAAAGCAATTCCGCCTTGATGAAGTCGCCCGAGGCGGCCACGATGACCGCCCCCGGATAATAATAGGAGGCGTGGAAGGCGATGAGATCCTCCCGTGTGATTCGGGTGATGGTCTCCGGCGTGCTTTCGCGGGCGAGCGGGTGATTCTCTCCGTAGACGGCCTTCATGAACTCGCGGCTGGCGATCCCCGACGGGTTGTCGTTGCGCCGCCGGATGCCTTCCAGGGCCTGCTTCTTCGCCAGGTCGAGTTTATCTTCCGCAAAGGCCGGGTGCATCAGCATCCCGGCCCAGAGTGCGATCCCCCGATCCAGATCCTTGCTCAGAATATCGAGGGAAGCGAACCCGGCGTCATCGGCGATCATGCTGTTTAATTGCGCCGCCATGAATTCGAGCTCCTCGTCCAGGGCGTCCCCCGAAACGGCGCGCGTTCCCCCCGTCCGCATCACGCTCCCGGTAATGGCGGCCAGGCCGATCCTATCCGGCGGATCGTAAATCTGGCCGGTCCGAATGAACGCCTGGAGGCGGATCAGCGGAAGCTCGTGGTCTTCCAGAAGATAGACCACGATGCCATTCTCCAGAACGACCCGTTCCGTCGGCGGGGGATGGATCTCCACCGGTTCGAAGACCATTTTACGGGGGTCCGCGTCCGCCGCCAGCGCGGAGGCGGCCTTGAGGATCAAAAGAATCGCGAGCGCGGCCCGGGCCTTCGCCATCACGGCTCGCCCTCCCGGGATTCTATGGATCCGGTTCGAACCAGCGTGGCCACCACGCGGTTGGTCTTATTGAAATACTCCCGCGCCACGCGCATCACGTCCTGCGGGGTGACGCGGGCGACCCGTTCCCGGTTTTCCAGAAGGTAGCGCCAGTCGCCGGCGACCGTCTGGAAGTAACCCAGCTGCGAGGCCAGCCCCGAATTGGATTCGAGCGAGCGGATCAGTCCCGCGTCGATCTGGTTTAAAATCTTCTGAAGCTCCTCCGACCCCACCGGTTCGGTCTTGAGGCGGTTGATCTCCTCGTCGATCGCATTCTCCAGTTCGGCCGCGGTGTGGGGGGACCGGGGCGTGGCCTGGATCGTGAAGAGGTGCGGATAGCGCGCGCCCGGCACGCCGGTATTGGCCGAGACGCTTTGGGCCATCCGTTTCTCCTTGACGAGCGACCGGTAAAACCGCGAGGTCCGGCCGTCCGAGAGGAGGGCGTTGATCGTGTCGAAGACGGCGTCGTCGACGTGGTCCATCGCCGGCTTGTGATATCCGATCATCAAAACCGGCTCGGCGTCGAACTCCACCTCGATCCGGCGCTCCCCCATCGACGGCGGCTCGATGATCTCGACCGGCGGCGAGGGCGGCTGGGCCGGGATCTTTCCGAAATATTTCTCGACCATCCGGATCGTGGAGGGAGTGTCGATGTCTCCCACGATCGTGATGACCGCGTTCCCCGGCCCGTAATGCGCCCGGAAGAAGGCTTCCGTCTGGGGACGGCTTAAGCCCTCCAGATCGGCCGTCCAGCCGATGACCGGCATGCGATACGGATGGGCCGTGAAGGCCGCCGCGATGAAGGCCTCGTACAGCCGTCCCATCGGCGAGTCCTCGTAACGGAGGCGGCGTTCTTCAAGAACGACGTCCTTCTCCTTGTAAAACTCCCTTAAGACGGGGTTGGCCATCCGGTCCGACTCCATGGCGGCCCAAAGCTCCAGACGGTTCGCGGGAAGACTGACCACGTAACGCGTCATGTCCTTCCCGGTCGAGGCATTGAACCCGACCGCGCCGTTTCTCTGGTAGATCTCGGCGACCTCGTTATTGACCACGTACTCCCCGCTCTGCCGCTCAAGCTCGGAAAATCGTTTCGCGAACGAGGCCAGCCGCTCGGGATCCGCCCGTGTCCCCTTCGCCCGCTCGGCGCGCCACTCGCCCGAGACGCGATCCATCTCGGCCAGAACTTTGGACTCCGCCTTGAAGTTCTTTGTTCCGATCGTCCGGGTTCCCTTGAAGGCCATGTGCTCGTATAGATGGGCGAGCCCGGTGCTCCCCGGAAGCTCATTGACCCCGCCGACGCGAAAGGCGATGGACGTGGCCACGACGGGGGCTTGGTGGCGCTCCACCAAAAGGAGCTCAATCCCATTTTTCAAGCGATGTTCCACCACTCTCCGTGCGAGTCCCACCTCCGCCGCGGGTCCGGCCGCCGCCGGCGCCGCCTCCTGCGCTCGAACGCCGGGGGCTATCGAGACGAGCCATAACGCAAGCGGGATAAGGAGCGCCGCGATTTTCGACCGGGTGGAAAGCGCGAACCGGGTTGACATGGGGGAGATCCTCGTTTGGGAGGTTAACCGAACAGTCCCGTCAGCGCCTCGGCGGATTCGCAGAAATACTCCGGCCGGGCCTGACGGAGCTCTTCAGGGTCGCTTAAGCCGTACCCGACGGCGCAGACCGCAACGCCGGCCGTCCGGGCCGCCTGGATATCGATGACGCTGTCGCCGATCATGACGGCCTTCTCGGAAGGCACGACCAGCGTTGAGAGCACCTTGAGAATCATTTGGGGATCCGGCTTGAGCGGAAGTCCGTTGTCCCCGCCCAGAATCAGATCGAACCGGGCGGCCACGCCGAGCCCGGCCATGATCCGGTCGGTATACACCTGGGCCTTGTTTGTCACGACCGCCTTCTTCTTACTCTTGAAATGCTCCAGCACGCGGGCGATTCCGGGATAAAGTTTCGTAGTATCCATCAGGTGATCCAGGTAATGCCCCCTGAAAATCCGCATGGCGCGCTTGTACCGCTCGCCCGCCTCGTCCTGCACCGCAAGCCCAATCAGCCGCCGTATTCCGCCGCCGACGAAGCCGTGGATCACGGCGGGCTCCTTCTCGGGCAGGCCGAGGTCGCGAAGCGTCAGGTTGACGGCCGTCGCGATGTCGTGCTTCGTATCGGCCAGCGTCCCGTCCAGGTCGAATATGAGCAGCTCCACACGATGCATCAGCCGCTTTTCTTAAACAGATCATCGAGGCGCCGCCGCGCGGCCTCCGACGCCGGACCCTTCGCCCCCGCGGCCGGGGCGTCGGCAAACACAAAATAATCGCAGAAGTTCGCCGTTTCCTTACGGACCACCCAATCGGCCAGCGGCTCGCTGCACTGGTTGTGGGCCTTCTCATCGAAGAGACGGCAGTTGAGGCAGACATGAAGATCCCTCCCGCACTCGGCGCATTCCGCCGTTCGCGACAGAGGATGTTCAAACTCGACCGGCTTCCGACAGTGATGACATCGGGGCATGAAACGATCTTACGGAAATCGAAAACAAACAGCAAGCCTTTTTTGGCAACGCGGGTCACCGTCACGGCATTGACAATGGTGACTCCGATTGATATGCTGTAACTCCGCATCGGAAGAACCGAATCAAACATCGGTAAACCCGAAACCTGAATTCAAAATAAGGAAAGGAGCACACGATGGCTGTTCGATTAGGAGACATGGTGCCGGATTTCACGGCCGAGTCGACCGCCGGCCCGATTCGGTTTCATGAATGGGTCGGAAACGGCTGGGCCGTTCTTTTCTCACACCCGAAGGACTTTACGCCGGTCTGCACGACCGAGCTCGGCGCGGCGGCGAAACTGAACAACGAGTTTAAGAAAAGAGGCGTGAAGATCATCGCGCTCAGCGTGGACAAAGTGGAGGATCACAAGGGCTGGATCAAGGACATCAATGAAACGCAGAACTGCAACGTGGACTACCCGATCGTGGGTGATCCGGAAAGAAAGATCGCGAACCTGTACGACATGATCCACCCCAACGCGATCGACAACATGACCGTCCGCTCGGTTTTCATCATCGGGCCGGATAAGAAGCTAAAGTTGACCTTGACGTATCCAGCTTCAACAGGCCGGAATTTCGATGAGATTTTGAGGGTTATAGATTCCCTGCAGCTCACCGCGAAATACAGCGTGGCGACCCCGGCCAATTGGAAGCAGGGTGAGGACTGCATCATCTCGCCCTCCGTCAGCGACCAGGACGCAAAGGCGAAATTTCCAAAAGGGTACAAAGCCGTCAAGCCGTATCTGCGCGTGACGCCTCAACCCAATCTGTAAGCGCTCGGGACCGGCCGTTCACACAGCCGGTCCCTTTTTTTATCTAACCGACACGAACGGCGACCGGAGAGCCGGTTGAATGGCCGACAAGAAACCAAAGCGGGCCGGAACGGCCGGCGGCCGAAAGAAGCGGCGGAAGCCGGCCGGCGCTTCGATCGGGCTTGGAGCGGGCGAGCTTGGGTCCGCCACGCCTCCGGATTCCGTGGGCGATCTAAAACGAATGATCGAAGCGGACGGCGGGGCGGTGTTATCGCTGTATCGCGACCCCTACGGCGGCCAATGGGTCCTGCTGGCCGCGCTTCCGATCGAGAAAGTCGAACCGACCCCCTACCAGCGCAATCTCTCCGACACACACGCTCGAAAGCTTGAGACCGTCATCGGCAAGATCGGTCGATTCTTAGACCCGATCATCGCGGTCCGAAACGATTCCGGCGGCTCAACGAAATACTGGACGCCCAACGGCCATCACCGGCTCTCGGCGATGAAGACGCTGGGCGCGAAAAGCATCACGGCCATTGTCGTTCCGGAAACCGCCGCGGCCTACCAGATTCTCGCACTCAATACGGAAAAAGCCCACAACCTCCGCGAGAAGTCGCTCGAGGTGATGCGGATGTATAAGGAGCTGGCGCGGCTGGGCGAGGCGTCCGAGGAGACGTATGCCTTGGAGTTTGAAGATCCCTCTTTTATCACACTGGGATTCTGCTATGAGGAGCGGCCGCGGTTTTCCGGCGGGGCGTACCATCCGGTCTTAAGGCGCGTGGATCAATTCCTTAAGAAGCCTTTAAGCGAGGCGATCAAGATCCGAACCGAACGGGCGAAGACCGTCATGGGACTCGACGATCTTGTGGTGGGGCGCGTCCAGATTCTAAAAGAGCGCGGCCTGACCAGCCCGTATCTTAAAAGCTTCGTCGTCGCACGGATCAACCCGATCCGCTTTCGCCCCAAAGACGCCGCGCCGCTGTCGTTCGATGAAGTCATGGACCGCATGATGAAGGCCGCCGAGAAGTTCAATCCCGAAAAGATCAAGATGGAAGATCTCGCCCGCTCCGGCGGCGCGCCGGAGGATCCGGATTGATTTAACCGGTTGGAATTGTTATGATGATTCATCATGATTCGCGATGCCAAACGACTCCGAGAGTGGGAAAAGGCCTACCAGCGAAGCGAGAAGACCGATTACCACCACAAACTTCGCCTCCTTGAGGGCCTCTACGCGGAAGCCCGCGCGCTGGGCATCTTTCCCTTGAAGGATCCCTTTGAGGGTCTGCAGATCAAGACCCGGCTTGCCAAGGCGCTGAATTGTTTCAAGAGCTGATCGAAAGGCTTGCAAGAGAACTGGAAACGCAACGTCTCGCCTATATGCTGATCGGCGGGCAGGCGGTTCTTGTGTACGGCGAGCCGCGCTTGACGAAAGATATCGACATCAGCTTGGGCACCGGCCCAGAAAAGCTGCCCGACGTCCTCGCCATCGCACGAAACCTAAAACTCAAGGTGCTGGTGGAGTCTCCCCAGGAGTTCGTTCGAGAAACTATGGTTCTTCCCTGTCTTGAGTCTGAAAGCGGGATCCGTGTGGATTTTATCTTCGCCGTTTCGCCTTATGAACAGCGGGCACTGGAACGGGTCCACCAGGTAAAAATCGGATCCGCCCAGGTGCGGTTCGCCTCTCCCGAGGACCTCATCATCCACAAGATGATCGCCGGGCGGCCTCGAGATTTAGAGGATGTCCAAAGCGTGCTCCTTAAGAATCCTGGAGTCGAACTCGCCTATATTCGCCGGTGGCTCATGGAGTTTTCCGTCGCCCTCAAAGAACCATTTGACAAGAGCTTTGAAGAGCTATTAAGAGAAAGCCAATGAAGCCGGTCCTATAAACACCCCGCGCGCCGCCGCCTCAACAACCCATTGATCCTTATCAAAACTTCCGCTACAATTCAGCCTTATCAAGCTTGCCCAGCGCGGCCGTTTCCCCATCGCCTTTATGGTGACCCATCCTATGCCGGAACCTCCCGGAAATCCCTCGAACGATAACAAGACCCGCTGCCCATGGCCCACGGCGGGCGATCCGCTTTATCTCGCCTATCACGACGAGGAATGGGGCGTGCCGGTTCATGACGACCGGAAGATTTTTGAGTTTCTCGTCCTGGAAGTCTTCCAGGCCGGGCTTTCGTGGCGGACGGTTCTTTATAAGCGCGAGAACTTCCGCAAGGCCTTCGCGAGTTTCGATTATCGAAAAGTCGCCCGCTTCGGCCGGCGCGATGCCGCCCGCCTGCTCAAGGACGCCGGGATCATCCGCAATCGGCTTAAGATCGCCGCGACCATTAACAATGCTCAACGGTTTCTGGACGTGCGGCGCGAGCACGGCAGCTTCGCGAACTATATGTGGTCGTGGGTGAACGGCAAGCCGATCGTCCACCAGTTCCGGACGCTCAAAGACTACACGCCCTATACAGAGGAGGCTCTGGCCTGGGCGAAGGATCTAAAGGCCCGCGGCTTCAAATTTCTCGGCCCGACCGTTCTATACGCCCATATGCAGGCCGTTGGGATGGTCAACGACCACACGGTTGACTGCTTCCGTTATCGCCAAATCCCCCCTGCCCGCCCCCGCCCATCCCGTTAACCGAGTCCTACAGAATTATATTGAACAACCCTATGGGTTGGGCTATATTCCCGGATAATAATTTCTTCCCAGCGCAGCCGTTTCCCCATCGACTAAACATCCCGGGCCGCTGGGGAGAGATCACGGTTGCCTCAAATGGACTCTAGCCTTGTTTTTGTTAACAGGAGTAAATGATCCAGGGTCAGGTCTACACATTTGACAATAGACTTCGAGAATCTCTCGTCTGAGAGAGCAATCTTTCGTTAACTCCCCTCCTCCGCGCCCGCCGCTTTAAAACACCATATTTACATACGGTGTTGAATATGGTATTCTAATGATGTCCCCAAGGTTAAAACCCATCGATAAAAAGGAGACCGCTTATGAAGGTTAAAAAACTGACGATCGAGGTGCCTCAGGATCTGCTGGAGCGGGCCACGGCGGTGTCGGGACAAGGAATCACGCCGACGATCCGTCGCGGTCTGGAACTGGTCGCAGCCAGCGGCACGTACGCACGCCTGCGAAGTCTGAGAGGAAAAGTGAAATTCGGCATTAAACTTTCCGAACTCCGGGAAGACTGATGCTCTGTATCGATACCAGTTCGTTGATCGCGTATCTTGAGGGAGCCTCCGGCGCAGATGTTGATCTCGTGGACCGGGCCTTTTTAGACGAGGTCGGAATCGTCTCTCCCGTGACGATCACCGAGCTTCTCAGCGATCCCCATCTGAGCCGATCCTTAAGGGAATTGATCCTGCAACTGCCCTTGCTTCCGATTGCCGACGGGTTCTGGGAGCGAGCCGGAATGCTGAGGGCCAAACTCCTTCGGTACGGTCACAAAGCCAAGCTGGCCGACACTCTCATCGTACAGAACTGTCTGGATCACGGCGCGACGTTATTAGCCCGTGACGAAGATTTTAAAATCTTTCACCGACGGGTCGGCCTTCGTATTCTGGGAGCGAAGTGAGGAAAGACAAATCTTTTGTTGATGAAAACCTCCCCCGCGCCGGCCGGCGGATTGGGAATTGAGGATACGGTAAGGGCGTACGGCCGTGCGCGCGCCGCCTTGTTTGAAAACGGGCGTCGTGGTATAGTTAACGCCACGAACAGATCAGTTCGTCGAGGAGAGACACGATGAATCTTTTAGACCGCATTTCGGTGGACCCGCAGATTTGTCACGGAAAAGCCTGCATCAAAGGCACGCGCATCATGGTGTCCGTGATTCTCGACAACCTGGCCGCCGAGGTGAGCGAAAAAGAAATCCTCAAGAGCTATCCGACCCTGACCAAGGAGGACATCCATGCCGCCGTGGCCTATGCCGCCGAGCTGGCCAAGGAGCGGTACGTCCCCGTCAAGGCCGGAAAAGGCAAATGAAGTTCAAGATCGACGAGAATCTTCCCGTCGAAATCGCCGAAACTCTCAGCCGGGGCGGACACTCCGCTCTCACCGTCAACGACCAACGCATCGGCGGCACCCTTGATCAGACGCTCATCTCGTTATGCGTTCGAGAAAACCGGGCTCTCGTAACGTTCGATCTGGATTTCTCGGACATTCGAACCTACCCACCGAACAAATTTCCCGGCATTGTCGTCATGCGAACAACCAATCAATCCAAACCGGTCTTAATGGAGCTGGCACGTCAACTCATTCCCGTCCTGGCCAGCGAGCCTCTGAAAGGACACCTATGGATCGTCGAGCCCGGCCGGATACGCATTAGGGGCGGGCAGGATGAACCGGAGTAAAATTGCCTTATTCCTAAAATCAGCCCCCTCCTCCGCGCCTGCCGATGGATTAATGGTGCGGGTTCTGTAGGGGCAGGGCCCGGGCCTGTCCGGGCAAGATAACCCTTTCTTGTATGCGATAGATCGGCCTGCTATAATGGAAACAAACCAGAGACGATTAGCATGGAAACGACCTTAACCCTAACAGAGGCGGATAGAGAGGAACTCCAAGAATTTGTACGCGCCGTAAGCGAGCGGTATGAAGAGGTCTTGGAACGAATCATTCTGTTCGGATCCGGAGCCCGCGGGACGCTCGGTAAAGAGTCCGACCTCGACATACTGGTCGTTCTGAAGCGTCGGAGTCTTAAGGTCTCCAAAGAGATCCACCGCATCGCCACCGACCTGCTTTTACGTTACGGCCGCTACCTTTCCGTTAAAACCTTATCCGAATCGATGTACCGTGAACTTCAAGCCCTCGAAACCCCTTTTATGCTCCACATCTCGCATGATGGGAAAGTTCTTTGGAAAAAAGGCTGAGCACGAAGGTCAAAAAGCTACTTGAAAAAGCGGACCGGAAATTGCGGACAGCCGAACGACTTTCCAAAATGGGCGAGCATGATGACGCCCTCTCCCGCGCCTACTACGGCATGTATCATACCGCCCTAGCCCTCGTGTTGACCCGTGGCGGCGCCCCAACCACC
>CAYJTJ010000037.1:0-15716 GCA_964372835.1 uncultured Nitrospirota bacterium | reverse complement strand
GGTGTCGTCGGTGCGCCCGAGTGCGGCGATGTCATGAAGCTCCAGATTAAAGTGGAGTCGGGACGGATCGTGGACGCCAAGTTCAAAACCTTCGGGTGTGGAAGCGCCATCGCCAGCTCCAGCCTGGCCACGGAATGGATGAAGGGGAAAACGCTGGAGGAGGCCGAGAAGATCAAGAATACAGAGATCGTGAAGGAACTCTCGTTGCCGCCGGTGAAGATCCACTGCTCCGTGCTGGCCGAGGACGCGATTAAAGCGGCTATTGCGGACATTCGAAAGAAGGGCAGCGGGAAGTAACGAAACGAATCCGAAAAGCCAAGGAGGAAATACGAAGCGATGATTACATTGACGGAAAATGCAGCGGCTGAGGTAAAGCGATTAATGCAGACCCAGAATCTCAAGGAGGCCAGTCTTCGAATGGGGGTAAAAGGAGGCGGTTGCTCGGGGATGTCCTATACCCTCAACTTCGACTCCGATACCCACGAGCATGATCAGGTCTTCGAGATCCACGACGTCAAGGTTGTCGTGGATTCGAAAAGCCTGCTCTACTTGGAAGGAACGACCCTGGACTTTGTCAATGGTCTCGAAGGATCGGGGTTCAAATTCGTGAACCCGAACGCGTCCCGAAGTTGCGGGTGCGGCAGCTCCTTTTCGGCCTGAGCGCGGCCGGGGAGATCGGGTATCGAGCGAGCATGGATAGCCAGTATCGTGTCGAGCGGAGCGGAAGAGGGCGCGTTAGCGAGAAGCCTTTGCTGGCATTGCCAGTCGCAGGTGGGAGGCGAGTATTTCTGCGAGAAATGCGTTAAAATCCAGCCCATCTCAGAAGAAATCGACCATTTTAAACGTCTGGGCTTTCCCCGCCATCTGAACATCGATCAAAAAAGCCTTGAGAAGCGGTTCCACGAACAAAGCCGTCAGTTTCACCCGGACTTTTTCCAGGGACGGTCCGATGAGGAAATGGCCATCAGTTTGGAAAACTCGGCCTCCCTCAACGCGGCCCACCGTACCTTGGCGGACCCGATTCGACGTGTGGAATACCTGATCAGCCTGGAAGAAGGGGCCGTGAAGGAAATTCCGGCGAAGGCCCCGCCCGATCTCCTGGAAGAAATCTTAGAACTCCAGGAATCTCTCGAAACCTATCGACAGGCCCGAAAAACCGACACGGCCCGGGCTGCCGCTCTCCGAAAGACGCTTCAGGAAGAAAAGGAGCGGATCACGGCCCGTAAGACGGATTTGGAAAAGGAGCTTTTCGAACTGTTCGGGGAGTGGGATCGCGATTGCACCCCGGCCGCCGGCGCATCCAAAAAAGAAGAGAGGGGCAGGCGCGAAACATTGATTGACCAAATGAAAAACCGATTGTCCTCGAGGGCCTATCTCAACACCCTCATTCGGGATATGGAAAAGGGACTTGAGGAGTCATGAAACGAAATACTTCGAAAGCACCGAATACGGTCGGCATCGATCTCGGGACGACGAATAGTCTGGTGGCCTACATGGATGGGGATACACCGCGCGTCATCCCGGACCGAAACGGAAATACCCTGGTTCCGTCCGTCATATCGATCGATGAGAAGGGATGGATCGTAGGCGAACCGGCAAAGAAGCGTCTGCTGACCCATCCGGATCGGACGATCTACTCGGTGAAACGTCTGATGGGAAAGGGGCTTGAGGATGCCGAGGCCGAACGGAAGTACTTCCCCGTCCAACTATCCGAAAAACAGCCCGGCGTGATACAGGTTCAGATGGGGAGCCATTCCTTGAGCCCGCCCGAGTTATCCGCTCTGATTCTGAAGGAGGTCAAGCATCGGGCCGAGGCGTTTTTCGGATCCGAAGTGAAAAGGGCCGTGATTACGGTCCCGGCCTATTTCAACGACAGCCAGCGACAGGCGACCAAGGACGCGGGCCGGATTGCCGGGCTTGACGTGATGAGGATCGTGAACGAGCCGACGGCGGCCTGCCTGGCCTACGGGCTCCAGGAGAAAAAAAAGGGAATCATTGCGGTTTATGATTTGGGGGGTGGAACCTTCGACATTTCGATACTGAAAGTGAAGGGTGGAATCTTTGAGGTCCTATCCACCAACGGCGATACCCATCTCGGCGGCGACGACCTGGATCGCCGCCTCCTGGAGATGATTTTAAAGGAGATCGAGGATCGTTTCGGGTCGGAATGGGGTAAACGGCTTGAGATCATCCAGTCGATCCGACTCGAGGCGGAAACGGCGAAACGGGCACTGTCGGTGGAGGATTCGACCGAAATCCGGGTTCGCCTCGACGGGGGAGCCGAATATCGACGCACCCTCAAACGGGGTGAGATGGAATCCCTCGTGAAGGATTTGGTCGAGCTGACCATCGGGCCGTGCCGACAAGCCCTGAAGGATGCGAATCTGACCCCCCGGGATCTGGATGAGATCGTTTTGGTGGGGGGGGCCACGCGGATGCCCCTGGTTCGTCGGACCGTGAAGGAGTTTTTTGAGAAGGAGCCGCATTCGGATCTCAACCCGGACGAGGTGGTCGCACTGGGGGCTGCGGTGCAGGCCGATATTTTGGCGGGCGGAACGAAAGAACTTCTCCTGCTGGATGTGACCCCCCTTTCCCTGGGGATTGAGACGATGGGCGGGACGATGAGCGTTCTCATCCCCCGGAACAACACGATTCCCGCGAGCGTCAAGGAGTTGTTTACGACGTTTGTGGATGGCCAGACCTCCGTTGATATCCACGTGCTGCAAGGCGAACGGGAGTTGGTTAAGGACAATCGGAGCCTGGCCAAATTTCAGCTGAAGGGGATCGACCCCCTTCCGGCCGGAATGCCGCGAATCGAGGTCAATTTCACCATCGACGCGAACGGCATCCTTCACGTCGCAGCAAAAGACCTCCGGAGCGGCAGGGAGCAGTCGCTGGAAGTGAAGCCCTCCTACGGCCTCACGGACAAGGAGGTCGGGAGGATGATCGAGAACTCCTTCAAGTTCGCCAAGAGCGACATGGAGGCCCGACTGCTGATCGAGGCCCGAAACGAGGCCACGACGCTCCTCTCCCATATCGAGAGAGGAATGCGGCAGGGGGAATCCCTCATCGCGGATTCGGAACGGTCGGAGATCAGGGATCGTATGGCCCGCTTGAAGGAGGCGATGGGAGGAGAAGATCACCGTCTGATTCGAGAGGAGATCGAGGGGGTGGATAAACTGACTCGCCATTTGGCCGAGCTCTTAATGGATTCGTCGCTTAAGAAAGCTCTCAAGGACAAGGAGCTTTCGGAACTTCCCTAAGGGGGGGTCGGAAAAGGGAGACGATGGAAACAAAGCTTAAAGAAGACCTGAAGAACGGTGAAGCACGGCGGTCCGAAAAGGACACCGGGAAAAAATACAAGGTGACGTTCCTGCCGATGAACGTGACCGTCGAAGTGGAGGAGTCCCAGTTTCCATTTCAAGATGACGGCAAACCCGGCTCGCTTCTGGATATCGCGCTGGCACATAAAATTCCAATGGGACATAACTGCGGCGGAAATTGCGCCTGCACCACGTGTCACATCGTGGTCAAGCAGGGAAAGGAAAACCTATGTCCGATGGAATCGGATGAGGAGGATCGACTGGACATGGCGGAGGGGTTGACCCTTGAGTCACGCCTGGGCTGCCAGGCTGTCGTGAAAGGAGATGTGGTGGTCGAGGTGATGGAGGATACGCCCTACGGGGTGTCCCACTGAAGGGGAACCTGCCCGGTGGCGCCTGCTCGGAAGTGGATGGAGGACGGACATGGAGTTGAACTGGAACGACGCAGAAGAAATCGCCTTGAAGCTGATGGAACGGTTCCCGAATCTCGACCCTCTAACGATCCGATTCACTCAATTGCATCAGTGGGTCACCGAATTGGAGGAATTTAAGGGAGACCCGAAGGCCTCCCACGAAAAGATTCTCGAAGCGATCCAAATGGCCTGGCACGAGGAATACCAGGATGAACACGGATAGCGAGGCCTACCAGGCGATGACGGAATCCGAGGCAAGAATGCGTTCCAGCATTTCGGAGTAGCTCATCTTTTTTAAATCTGAATCGACCCCCCTTTTTTTCGCATCCTCTTCCAGAACGTAAACCCGGGCCGTGGCGACCGGCTTAAGACGGACGGCCTCTTGGATGAGGAGAATCGTGACCTCATTTGTGGAATCACCCGCCTGTTGGGCAATCGCGCTCAAAGCCTCTTTCGGATTGGGGTCTTTCAAAATATGGAGGATGTGCTTCTTCACCACGGGGCTCGCTCAGATGATCAGGGATCGAGAGGCCTGGGCGATGAGCCGATGGATCTTTTCCTCGGAAACGGCCTCGATGAAATCGTCGGCCTTCTTAAGCCCGGCTTTCTCCAGCGCGTTCTCTTCGATATAAAAGCGCTGTCCGAGCTCCTTGAGGGTGGGCAGGTATTTCTTGAGGATATCCCCGTCCACCAGATCGTCGGTGTCTTCGGCCAGGAGTAGCGGCGACTCGTTCATGAGGACGAGGGTGACGCGGTGTTCTCCGCTGATCAATCCGAGGGCGATTCGGAGGCCCTCGACAGGTCGGTGGCTCTCCAACGGGTTGCTTTTAATCAGGACCAAGATCGGTTCAGTCATGAAGACGCTTCAGTTGAACGAAACGAACTGATCGCACCCTTTGATCAGATCGGAAAGAACGACCAGACCGCAGGGCGTGGCCTTGCCCTGAAGTGCGATGCGATGGTGTTCAGCCCCGTAGGCGCAGACGAACAGTTTCAGACCGCGGTCGGCGAGCCTGTTTAATGTGCGATCTTCCATCGCCTTGGTCCCCTCGTCAATGAGATAGAGGTAAACTTGGCATCCGGAGGCCAGCGCCGTTTCGGCCAGTCGCGCGACCGTTTGAATATTTGAGTTTTCTGGGGGGGTTGAAAGGAGGATCCCGAGCTTTTTTGGTGTTGTCGTGCCCATGGAGCCAATCTATCATTCTGTCGACGACTCTGTCAAATGAATCCCGGTCGACGACAGCCTCCACTCCCCTGTGGATAACCCAGACTCATTTTCCACAGCCTTCCCCCAGGAAATCCACAACATATTGTTGGCCCAACGTGAAATAGGCCCATCATCTGGTATTTTTTTCTTGACAAAATGATATGGCTTTTGTAACTTACTGATTCATACGCAGGAGGGTTCAGTTCGGTCCTTCGGCCGGGTCTTCCGGGAAGATGAGCGGGTGAAAAGGATCGGATCCGGTTGGGATGCATTCCCCCTGTTTCTCAAACCTTCTTTACTGAGGAGTGCTTATGCCTTTGGGAAGTACACTTCGGCCCCTGAGCCCAAACACCTCTTCAGACCACCGCGGAACAAGCGAAACAGTAGTCACCGATGACGCCTAGGCATGTTTTTGATGAGGAAGGGTACTGGATCGCGTTTATCGTGGGGTCGGAAGTGTTCTTGCGAGGCGGGGAATGGCTGGGTCGACTCTCCGGGGAGAATGAGATTCGAAACAACGATGGGGAGCTCCGGGGAGTTTTGGACAAAGGGGATCGCTTGTCCCTGATTGAGAAATCGGCATCCCGAGTCGGGAGCTCCCCACAGACGGGACACTGAGGAAGGGCGGCGGTTTCGATCAAGGGACTTTAAGAAATTTCACGGTCGGCCGGGTCGGACCTTGGCGGTAAGGAAGACCCCCAATAGAGGAGGACCTCCATGGAGATGGAGAAACAAGTCTTAAAGGGCGCGGACCCGGTGAAACCTCACAGCGGTTCCATAACCTCCCGGCGTTCATCCCCGACGGAAGGGGCCACGGCCTCAGTCGAGTCCTCGCGCTCTTTATGGGAACGGCGTGGAAAATGGACGCCCAACGCCGTCAAGGTGATGGAGGAGCGGTATCTGCTGAAGGAAAATGGGACGCTGAAGGAGACACCGGATGGAATGTTCCGGCGGGTCGCACTGGCCGTCGCAAAAGCCGAGAGTCACTGGGGGAAATCGGACACCGAATTAGACCAGATCGCCAGCCGGTTTTATGATCGGATGATCCGTGGCCAGTTCATGCCGAACAGTCCCACCCTGATGAATGCGGGGAAGAATAACGGTCTGCAGTACTCCGCCTGCTACGTCCTCCCCATCGAGGATTCGATCCGCGGTATTTTTGATTCGATCAAGAACGCGGCCGTCATTCATCAATCCGGTGGCGGTACGGGGTTCTCCTTCTCCCGGCTCCGAGCCAAGGGCTCGCGCGTCCATACGACCCAGGGAGAAGCCAGCGGCCCGGTCAGCTTCTTGAAGGTTTTTGATGCCGCCACCAACTCGATCAAGCAGGGAGGAACGCGACGGGGGGCCAATATGGCCATCTTGAACTATAATCATCCCGATGTCATGGAATTTGTTCTCAGCAAGCGCAAGCGGCAGATCACGAACTTCAATATATCGGTGGCGGTTACCCAGGAGTTCATGCAGGCCGTATCGATGGGAAAGGAGTATGACCTCATCGCTCCCCACACCGGCGAAGTGGTCGGGAAACTTAACGCCCGGGAGGTGTTTGAGGAGATCGTCGAATCGGCCTGGCAGACCGGCGATCCGGGGCTGGTCTTCATCGACCGAATGAACAACGGCCCGGCCAATCCCGTCCCCAAAATGGGCCCGGTTGAGGCGACGAACCCGTGCGGTGAACAGCCGCTCTATCCCAATGAGGCCTGTAATCTGGGCTCGCTGAATCTTCTTCCGTTTCTTAAGAAAAGGTCCGGGCCGTGGGAGATCGATTGGGATGACCTTGAGCAGGCGGTCCGGTCGACGGTACGATTCCTGGACGATGTCATCGAGGTGAATCCGTATCCGCTTCCGGAAATCGATGCGGCCGTCAAGGCGAATCGCCGGATCGGGTTGGGCGTGATGGGGTGGGCGCATCTCCTGTTCCGGCTGGAAATTCCCTATCAGAGCGACGAGGCGTTGGATCTCGGCCGGAGGGTGATGCGCTTCATCAATTCGGTCGGCCACGACGAGTCTGAGAAGCTGGCCGATGAAAGGGGACCGTTCCCGAACTGGACCGACAGCATCTACGCCAACGGTCGGCCCTTAAGAAACTCGACCGTGACGACGATCGCCCCGACAGGGACGATCAGCATTATTTCGGGTTGCTCTTCGGGGATCGAACCTGTTTTTGCCCTGGCCTACCGGCATATCTCTGGAGAGCGGAAGCTGACCTTCGTGGATCCCGTATTCGAGATGATGGCGAAGGAGATGGGATTCTACAGCCCTTCCCTCATGGACCAGATCTCCGAGCAGGGCCATATTGAGGAAATATCGCAGATTCCCTCCGAGCTTAAAACCGTATTCTTGGCCTCGCATCAAATCTCACCGGAATGGCATATCAAGATGCAGGGGGCGTTCCAGGAAAATACCGACAACGCGGTTTCCAAAACGATCAATCTCCCCAATTCAGCCCTCCGGGAGGATGTGAAGAAGGCCTACCATCTGGCCCACCACGTCGGCTGCCTGGGAATCACGGTTTTCCGGGATGGCTGCCTGGCGGAACAGGTTTTGAATGTAGGGGCGTCCGATAAGACCCAAGAAGAGAAGAAATGGGCCGCCAAGGTCAAACCGCGTCCGTACAAGCGGTCGGGGGTTACCTTAAGCAAAGAGACCCCTTCGGGAACGGTCCATATCACGATGAACGACGACGAAGAGGGGCCGGCCGAGGTGTTTATGACGATTGGGAAGGCCGGCAGCGATATCATGGCGATGGCCGAATCCCTGGGCCGGTCGATCTCGCTGTACCTGCGGACCCCCGCCCTCCTCTCGCGGCACGAGAAAGTTCGGGAAATGGTCGAGCAACTCCGGGGAATCGGCGGGGCGAGCTCCGTCGGATTCGGCGAGGCCCGGGTTTCGTCGCTGGCGGATGGGATTGCACGGGCGATGGAGGAGCAGTGGCTTCGGGCTGAGATCAGAGGAAACGGGCATGAAAAAAAGAGCGCCCTCCGCCTGTCGGGAAATCTCTGCCCCAAATGCGGCGTGAACATGGTTCGCGAGGAAGGCTGCCAGAAATGTTACAAATGCGGCTATTCGGAGTGCTGAACCGGTGAGGATCGTGCCGATCGGGCCGTGGGCGATCCTGATCCTTCTGGGGGCGTGGCTCCCGTCGGGAGTCGTTTCGGCACAGTCCTGGTGCGTTGGGTTTGAGGAATGCCTCAACGATCTCGCTCAGGAGGATTCGGCCCGGAAATCGGCCGCGATCTTTGTCCTGGGAACGCTGAAAGACCGACGCGCCACGCCCTCCCTGCTGGAAGTCCTCAAAAACGATTCCCGCCCCGAGATCCGGCAGTCGACGGTCAAGGCCTTGGGATTCTTGAATGATCCGGTGGCCGTGCCGGCTTTGGCCGAATCCATTTACGATCCGAGCCTGCGTCATGACGCCGTGCGCGCCCTTGTCAAAGTCGGCAATAAGCCGGCCGTCGAGGCCCTCTTAAAAGGACTCAAGGACAACGAGGTTCAAATCGCGGCGGCGCAGGGCCTTGGCGAGATCGCGGATCCCTCCGCCAAGCCGGCCCTGGTTTCCCTGCTCCGAAAAACGAAAGACGAACGCTTGCACGGCGTGGTCGCGATTGCCATACAACGAATCAATGCGATCTGGGGTCCCAGCGAGGAAGAAATGGGGATTCCCCAGTACCCGAAATCGGAGTTTATCCCGAACGCGAAAGGCGAATGGGTCTTTCACTCGGAGGACTCCATCGGGAAGGTCTCGGACTTTTTCCAGAAACGCCTTCGAAAAGAACCCTTGAACTTTCAGGTCTTTAAACAGCGATACGAAACGGGGTTCGATGAGTCCAAGGAGGGCGTGCCGAGGAATAATCCGAGTCTCATTTTCGTGGCTCGGGAGCAGAAGTTTGGCGGGAAAGTCTATCCGGCCCAGATGATCTTTCTTCAGGAAACGAGAAAGCAGACCGAGATCAAAATATTCACGGCCCTCGGAGGCAAGGAATAAAGCGGGGATCGCACCGAAACACCTTGACATGATCAAAAGGAGGTTGATACGATTTAGATAAAGACCTTGGCCTCATCGAGAAACGGCTATATCCGATGTATTAGACCTGTTCTGTTCATTGATGGTCAGGTCGCCCCTGGCCATGGAAGGTGAGCGGACCCAGCTGTCTCCCCCGGGATCGAAGCGAATCCCTGAGGCTGATACCTGGGTCGATTTTTTTTAGGGGGCTGGGGGGAATGTCAAGGTTTCCTGCCTCCTGGGGAAAGGGATTAAAATGAAGCTTAAGGGAAAGACCATGGTATTCGGGGGCCAGGCCAGGCTCCCCAAGGAACTGTCAAACAATGAGGTCCTCCAGGCCGTCGTCGAAATTGAACTTTCCGGGGGGAAGGTGCTCGAGGCGGAATTTTCTCCCTGTCCGGAGCTCATCACCGGATTCTTAAAGAAGCTGATGATCGGAATGACTCTGCCGGACGATGCGGAGGATCTCCTGCAATTGATCGAGCAGCGTCTATACTACAAAGGGAAAAAGGCCGTCATCACGGCCATTAAGGATTTGGTTCGCGAATACAAGGAGCATCAATACCGGGCGTCAAAAGGTTTTCAGGCGTCTCCGACAGAACAGGACTAGACGTCGAAGCGACTACCGCTCCCATTCCAACTCGCGCGCGAGAGGCGATTGCCCAAGAAGACGATCCTGATTGTTGACGACGAGCCCCACCTGATCCGTTCGCTCTCATTCGTTCTCGAAAAGGAGGGCTATCGGGTCGAGTCGGCCTTAACGGGGGCCGAAGCTCAGTCGAAAATCTCGGCCCGGCCCCCGGCGCTTGTCTTTCTCGATCTGGTTCTCCCCGACATCGATGGGCTTAAGATCTGTCGGCGGATTAAATCTCATTCCGGCCCGGCCCCGATCCGGGTGATCGTTCTGACCGCGAAGACCCAGGCGGATGTTCGCCAGAAGGCGCTGGAGGCCGGGGCGGATGACTTCCTGACCAAACCCTTCGGCCCCCGGGAAGTTCTCGAGGCGCTACAACGCGTTCTTCGACCCTCCGACACCCCCGGCCCGTAGTTCCTTCTCGAGATTGATCAAAACATCCCGTCCCGAATTTTCGACGACGCCCCGGAATAGGGATTCATCGGCATAGAGCTCTCGGACGGACCGGCCGGTGGGGGAGGACCGCTCCCAGGCCGTCCTGCTCCATGCCTCAAGACAGGCCCGTGCGATGTATCCACTCAGGGGCGGCGGGTTGTACAGCATTTTCTTGATCGTGACGGGGTTGAGCGAGAGGGGGTTATAGCCGCTGGAGAGGTAGCCCTCTTCGATCAGCCGCCGTTCAAAGCCGGTGTGCGGCTGGACGCCCAGGAAGAAGAGCATCGGGAAGACCCGGTCTTCGCCCAAAATTCCGGCGATCTTTTTGTACGAATCGACGCTCTCCATCAGCCTGGCCTCGGTGTCCCCCGGCGAATTGAGGGAGTAGTTGAGAATCAGTTTTCCGCGAAAGCCGGCTTCCTTCAGGTAACGGCATCCGTCGTAGAGGTTTTCAAGTCGAAACCCCATGTGCAGTTCGTTGAGGACCTCCTGGGATCCCGAGGTGATCGCCACCTCCAGATCCCCCACCCCGGACCGGACCATCAGATCGGCCAGGGCCGGCGTGATCAGGCTCGTCCGGATATACCCGCTCCATGAAATTTTCATCCGCTCCGAGAGAATTCGTTCCAGTATTTCGCTGCACTGGGGCAGGGCCTCGCTCCCGGTGATGAACTGGGCGTCCGTGAACCAGAAGTTTCGAGTTCCCCAGAGATCGTGGTGCTGCCTCATATCCCGGACGACGCGCTCGGGAGCCCGGTAACGAACCTTTTTACCCTCGATGTAGGGGTATTCGCAGAACTGGCAGTCGTACGGGCAGCCGCGTTTCGATTGGACGCCGACACAGTCATCTTTGTACGAAACGTACTGCGGAAAAATCGCGGAGATATAGGGGAGATCAATGCTCAGGTCCTTGATGGAGGTGATGGACGTCTTGGTCCCGCGGATAACCCGGGTTCCCCTACGGAGGATGATCCGTTCATCCATGAGGTCCTTTCCTTCGATCACCTTGAGGAGCGCGTCCTCACCCTCGCCCATCAGCCCGATCGTCCCCTCCGGAAGTTTTAAGATGAGTTGATCGGCAAAGACGCTGAAGGCGCCGCCGCCGACAAGGATCCGTTTGGACGGAAAGTCGCGATGGACCGTCCAGAAGTACGAAAGGATTTCCTGGATGCCCCGGTAATAGGTCCAGAGATATCCCAGACCCCGGACCGAGGCCACCATCTTCTTGATCGGGTTGGAGGAGTAATAAAAATTGAAGGCGTACTTGAGCGACGGGTCTCCCTCGTGCGGGGCGAAGACCTGAATGTCCCGCCAAGAGAAGCAGACCAGGTCCGGATCGAACTGTCGGAGCTGGGCCAGAAATGTCGGCCTACGGCGGGACGGCGGGATGAGAGAAAGATCCAGGATATGCTGACGAATCTCGGGAAATTGCTGGTGAACGGCGTCCACCAGGTAGGTCACCCCGAGGGGGTAGACCGGCCGGCAGGGGAGGAAAATGTATAGAATCGAACGGACATCCGTCATGACCCGGTTACGATAACACACCCCGGCCCACGCTTCAACCGATTGCTTTTTGAACGCCGTTGGCTTAATCTCCGAGCCGGATCCGAACGTATAATTTCTGGAGAATACTTTGATGGGCCAGTCCGAACGGTACGAACGGGTTTCCGCCACGCTGCGCATCTTCGGGAGAATCGAGGATGTCTCCGTCATCGGAATGCGTCTCGGGATGGAGCCAACCGCCCTGCGCCGGAGGGGGGATCCGGTCCCGGGAAGTCCGGAGCGATACGACGTCGATATCTGGGAAGCGACCGCCCCGGTGACCAGGGACCGGCCGCTTGAAGATCATCTGGCCTGGCTAAAGGCCCGGATGGTCCCCCGCGGATTCGTTCTTCGCGATCTGAAGACGGCCCTTTCGGTCGACCTTTTCTGCGAGTATCGATCGAACCACACCCAGGGAGGCTTTGGTCTACCGCCCGAGGCGATAGACTGGCTGGTAGAGCTGGGGATCGGCTTGGAGGTAGCGGTTATGTTGGAGGCGGCCGCGCCTTAAGGGGGAGGACGGAGCGCGGTATGGATCGCGACGATGCCTCCCGTGAGGTTCCGGTAGCCGACCGATCCGAAACCGGCTTCAAGAAGCATCGCTTTGAACGACTCCTGATCCGGAAACGCCCGGATCGAATACGGAAGATAGTTGTAGACGCCGGTGTGATCTCCCGATACGAGTTTTCCAATCAAGGGGAGAATACGGAACGAATAGAAATGATAGAGGGCTCGAACCAGCCGCCCGGAGGGGCGGGAGAACTCCAGACAGACCAGCCGCCCGGACGGTTTCAAGACACGATGAATTTCGCCCAGGGCGGCCTTCATGTCGGCCACGTTACGGATTCCGAAGGCGATCGTTACGGCGTCAAACGTCCGCTCCCGGAAGGGGAGACGTTCGGTGTTTCCGGTTAGAAGTGTTACGGGACCCGATCCGGCGGGCCGTCGGGCAATCTTTTTCCAACCCATCTCGAGCATCCGCGCGTTTAGATCAAGCCCGATCACCCGACCGCTCGGCCCGACCCGCCCGGCGAGAAGCATCGCCAGATCCCCTGTTCCGGTACAGAGATCCAGAACCGTCTCTAGGGGCGAGGCCTCGCTCATCCTGACCGCCTCGCGTTTCCAGGCGTGGTGAAGACCCAGGGACAGAAGCGTGTTGTTGAGGTCGTACCGGTGGGCGATCGAGCTGAACATCGCCTGAACGGCAAGCTCCTTTTCTTGGGGTTTTGGAAGCCGCATCGGGCCCATCATAGGATATTTCCGTATCCCCGTCCAGCCCCCCGCACGGCGGTCATCGCGACCCGCCCGATGGATCCACTGACGCATCGGGCCCGTCCGGTGAAAGTGGACGGTGCGGCCACCGGCGTGCTATAATCCGCACTTAACACCGAAGCCCCGCAAGCGGTATGGACACCAAACAGATCCTGGTTCGCGGAGCCCGCGAGCACAACCTGAAAAATATTGATGTCACGATTCCGCGGGACCGGCTCGTCGTCATTACGGGCCTTTCCGGGTCGGGAAAATCCTCGCTCGCCTTCGACACGATCTATGCCGAGGGCCAGCGCCGGTACGTCGAATCGCTCTCGGCCTACGCCCGCCAGTTCTTAGAGCAGATGGACAAACCGGACGTGGATTCCATCGAGGGCCTCTCCCCCGCCATCTCGATCGAGCAGAAGACCACCAGCCACAACCCGCGGTCGACGGTGGGCACCGTGACCGAGATCTATGACTACCTCCGCGTCCTGTTCGCCCGAGCCGGCCGTCCGCACTGCCACAAATGCGGACGCGAAATCACGGCCCAGACCGTTCAGCAGATGGTCGATGTCGTCTTGTCCTGGCCGGCCGGCTCGAAGATTCAGCTTTTCGCCCCCATCGTGCGCGGCCGGAAGGGCGAGTACCGGAAGGAACTTCTCCAGCTCCGCAAGGACGGATACAGCCGGGTCCGTGTCAACGGCCGTCTCCTGGATCTGACGGCGGAAATCTCTCTGGATAAGAAAAGAAAGCAGACGATCGAGGTCGTGGTCGATCGGCTCGTGATCAAGGACGGAATCCAGAAACGGTTGGCCGACTCGCTCGAGACCGCGCTGCGGCTGGCCCAGGGGATCGTCCTGGTGGATCGCGAGGGGGAGGAGACGATCTTGAGCGAGAAGCTGGCCTGCATCGAGTGCGGGATCAGCCTTCCCGAGCTCACCCCCCGCGTTTTCTCGTTCAACAGCCCGCATGGGGCCTGCCCCGCCTGCGACGGTTTGGGGAGCACCATGGATCTCGATCCCGACCTGATCGTCCCGGATAAGAATCGGTCGCTTCGGGACGGGGCGATCAAACCGTGGGAGAAGCGGTTTTCGGTCTACTACTACCAAATGCTCGAGTCGGTGGCGAAGCATTACGGCTTCGATCTTCGAACGCCGTTTAAGAATCATCAGCCGGAGATACAGAAGATTCTCCTCTACGGCTCCGGAACGGAAGAGATCGCGTTGCATTACGAAAGCGACGGCCACCGTCACGCCTACCATAAACCGTACGAGGGCGTGATCGGAAACCTCCAGCGGCGGTTCCGGGAGACCGACTCGAGCTTTATTCGGGAGGAGATCACCCGGTACATGGGGACCCACCCCTGCAAGGTCTGCATGGGCGAGCGGTTGAAACCGGAGAGCCTGGCCGTGACGATCGGGGAAAAGTCGATCGCCGAGGTGACACGGTTTTCGATCAAGGAGGCGGCCGTATTCTTCACGGGACTGAAGCTGACCGAGCGCGAGGCCTTTATCGCCCAGCGGATCTTAAAAGAGATCCGGGAGCGGCTCGGGTTTCTGGTGAACGTCGGCCTGGACTATCTCACGCTGGATCGGGCCGCTGCGACGCTCTCGGGCGGCGAGGGGCAGCGGATCCGGCTCGCCACACAGATCGGCTCGTCGCTGACGGGCGTGCTCTATATTCTGGATGAGCCGAGCATCGGGCTTCACCAGCGGGACAACCGCAGGCTCTTGGAGACGCTCTTGCGCCTGCGGGATCTTGGAAACACGGTCCTGGTCGTGGAGCATGACGAGGAAACGATTCGGACGGCCGACCATGTGATCGACATGGGACCGGGGGCCGGCGTTCACGGGGGCGAGATCGTGGCCCAGGGGACGCCGAAGGAGATCATGGACCACGAGAAGGCGCTCACCGGGAAGTATCTGCGGCGGGAACGGACGATCTCGCTGCCGAAGCGCCACCGTCCGCCGGAAAAGTTCCTCTCGATCCTCGGGGCCCGCGAGAACAACCTCAAGAATATCGACGTTCCGATCCCGTTGGGACTGCTGACCTGCGTCACCGGGGTTTCGGGGTCGGGGAAGAGCACGCTGATTCTGGAAGTCCTTTATAAAAACCTGGCCCAGCGTCTGTATCGCTCGACCGATCGCCCGGGGGCGGTCCGCCAGATTCAGGGACTCGAGCGGATCGACAAGGTGATCCACATCGATCAGTCGCCGATCGGCCGGACCCCGAGATCCAATCCGGCGACCTACACCGGACTGTTCACCTTCATCCGGGACCTCTTCGCTCAACTTCCCGAGTCCCGAATGAGGGGCTACCGGCCGGGACGGTACAGTTTTAACGTCAAGGGCGGTCGGTGCGAGGCCTGCCAGGGCGACGGCGTCATCAAGATCGAGATGCATTTTCTTCCGGATGTCTACGTCACCTGTGAGGTCTGCAAGGGGAAGCGGTACAATCGGGAAACGCTTGAGATCGACCATAAGGGGAAGAACATCGCGGATCTTCTCGACATGACGGTGGACCAGGCCGCGGCCTTCTTCTCGGCCATCCCGCATATCCGAAACAAGCTGGCGACGCTTCAGGACGTCGGACTCGGCTATATCCATCTGGGCCAGTCGGCCACGACGCTTTCGGGCGGCGAGGCGCAGCGCGTCAAGCTGTCGCGCGAGCTGTCCAAGCGGGGGACCGGCCAGACGCTTTATATCCTGGACGAGCCGACGACCGGGCTTCATTTCGCCGACATCCAGAAGCTTCTGGACGTCTTAAACCGTCTCGTGGACGCCGGGAACAGCGTCGTTGTGATCGAACACAACATGGACGTGATCAAAAATGCCGACTGGATTATCGACCTGGGCCCGGAGGGCGGCGATGAAGGGGGCCGGGTCGTCGCGACCGGGACCCCGGA
>CAYJTJ010000036.1:0-15721 GCA_964372835.1 uncultured Nitrospirota bacterium | reverse complement strand
GAGGAGATTGATGAAGCTATCAAAAGAAGAAGTGGAACACGTGGCCCGACTGGCCCGACTGGCCATCTCCGAGGAGGAAAGTGCGGCCTTCTGCCGCCAGCTGTCCGAAATCCTGACCTATGTCGGAAAGCTCAACGAGTTGGACACCTCGCAGGTTCAGCCCACCTCGCATGTCCTGGACTTAAACAACGTCCTTCGGGACGATCAGGTGGGCCCCTGCCTTCCGGTGGACCGGGCTCTGGCGGGCGCCCCCGACCGGGAAGGGGACTTCTTTCGGGTCCCTAAAATTATCGAGGAGAGAGGATAACGATGCTTCGATTGATGTTACGCGCAAAGATTCATCGGGCCACGGTCACCGAGGCCAACCTGGCTTATGAGGGAAGCCTGACCGTGGATGAAAACCTGCTGGAGGCGGCCGGGATCCTCCCCTATGAGCAGGTGGTGGTTTCGAATCTCAACAATGGGGAGCGGTTCGAGACCTATGTGATCCCCTCCGGCCGGCGGGGGAGCGGGAGGATCTGCTTGAACGGCCCGACCGCCCGAAAGGGCGTTGTGGGAGATCGGATTCTGATCTTCTGCTACGAGTACTACAACGAAGACGAACTCAAGACCTACAAGCCGACCGTGATCAAGGTGGATGAAAAAAACCGAATCATCAAGACCTGAGGCGCCGGCGGACCTCAACCAGGGGACCATCCATTCGCTCCACGACCCACTAAAGGAGCGAAAGATCCGGCCGGCCGAGGTGACCCGGGCCGTTCTTGACCGGATCGAGCGGGTGGAGCCGAGGATCAGGGCCTACAACACCCTGACGCCGGACCTGGCCATGGCCCAGGCCGAAGCGGCGGACCGCCTAATCCAGTCGGGGCGTTCCGCGCATCCGTTGGCGGGAATCCCGATCGCCATAAAGGATAATCTCTGCACGAAGGACGTCCGCACCACCTGCTCATCCAAAATGCTTGAGCGCTTCATCCCGCCCTACGACGCCACCGTTGTCCGGCGGCTGAGGATGGCGGGGGCCGTTTTCGTGGGAAAAACAAACATGGATGAGTTCGCCATGGGTTCCTCCACCGAGAACTCGGCCTTCCGTTTGACGGCCAATCCCTGGGATCTTGAACGGATTCCGGGCGGATCGTCCGGGGGCTCGGCCGCGGCCGTTTCGGCCGACGCCGCGATCGCGGCCCTCGGCTCGGACACGGGGGGATCGATCCGCCAACCGGCCGCCATGTGCGGCGTCGTGGGACTCAAACCGACCTATGGGCGGGTCTCCCGCTACGGCCTCGTGGCCTTTGCCTCATCCCTCGATCAGATCGGGCCGATCGCCAAGGATGTCCGAGATTGCGCCGTTCTGCTCCAGACGATCGCCGGACATGATCCAATGGACTCCACCTCGGCGGATCTACCCGTCCCACGGTACATGGAGGAACTGGGCCGGCCCATCGAGGGAGTTCGGATCGGGATCCCGAAGGAATACTTCGTCGAAGGGATGGATCGGGAAGTCCTCTATGCCGTCCGGGAGGCCATCCGCACGATGGAGAGACTGGGCGCGAAATCGAGGGAAATCCTGCTCCCCCATACCGAATACGCCGTCGCCACTTATTACATCCTGGCCACGGCGGAGGCGAGCTCCAATCTGGCCCGCTACGACGGAGTGCGATACGGTTACCGGAGCGCGCCCTCCGGGGATCTCCTCGAGATGTACATGAAAACGCGTCAGGCCGGGTTCGGCCCGGAAGTGAAGCGGCGGATCATGCTCGGGACCTATGCGCTCTCGTCCGGATATTATGACGCCTATTACCGGAAGGCCCAGTGCGTCCGCACGTTGATCAAACAGGATTTCGACGAGGCCTTCAAGCTTGTGGACGTCATCGTCACGCCGACCGCTCCGACGACGGCTTTCAAGTTCGGGGAAAAGACGCAGGATCCGCTCCAGATGTACCTCTCCGATATTTTCACGATCTCGGTCAATATCGCCGGAATCCCGGCGCTCTCAATGCCGTGCGGCTTCACTAAATCCGGGCTGCCCATCGGATTGCAGATCATGGGCCGTCCTTTTGCCGAGGAGATCGTGCTTCGCGCGGCCTACGCCTACGAACAGGCAACGGAGTGGCACAAGCGAAAACCGAATTTGTGAAATGGTTTAGGCGAGCACGTGAATAGGGGCGGAGAGCGGGAGCGCCATTATTGGCTATTATCCAGACGATCAGAGAAAAAATAACAAGGCGGGAGTATGAGTTTACCGTTCCACACTTTTTTGAGGAAATGGCAAATGACCACCTGACGTTTGTGGATATTGAAATGGCCATAACCAATGGACGAATAAAACGGAAGCTTACGCGAGATCCAAGAGGAACGCGTTATGAGGTTGTCGGTCCGGCTACAGACGGAAGAGAGATTGCAATCATTTGTAGAATTAAAAGCACAGGGAAGCTGTTATTCATTACAACTTATGTTTTGGAGGAAGTGAAATGAAGAAGAAAGTAGCAGGGTACGATTACGGGGAATGTGAGATTTGTGATACCCCAATGCAGGAAAAACGGATCAAACAAGATTTCTGGATACGAGGGGAACTGATTGTCGTGGAAAATGTGCCGGCGGGTGTCTGTCCGCGCTGCGGTGAAAAGATTGTCAGAGCCGATGTGGGACGATGGATTGCGGAGCTGGCAGAAAACTCTGAGCGGATTGCCAAAGCGCCAAGAATTTCTGTTCCTGCTATAAAGTTTGATCCGGAAGAAGTAAAAGTTTAACTCGATGCCATTGACCGCCTTCTGGAAGGCAAGCGTGAGGTGAAGACAAGTCTCCAGGTTGAAGTCGTCAGCTTATAGACGTTATGAAGATTAGCTATGATGAAGAGGGGATTGATCTTGCCGTTTGAAATTCACATAAGACTGAAACCAAGCATGGATTTAAAGACGACCGTTCTATGTTTGCCGTTGGTGGTTTTGTTGTTAACGGTGGGCTTTTTACTTCCAGTGCAGGCCGCTCCCGGTGATCTCGACCCAACTTTCGGCTCAGGTGGTAAGGTCACCACTGCCATCGGCACAAGGTCCGACGAGATATATACACTCGCCCTCCAAGTTGACGGGAAAATTATAGCAGGTGGGTATCTGTACAAAGACACCGATATTGACTTTGCCTTGGTGCGGTATAACACAGATGGGACACTGGACATGACTTTTGGAGTTGGTGGCAAGATAACAACAGGCTTCAGTTCAACCAGCGATGATTATGGATACGCTGTTGCTCTTCAGGGCGATGGCAAAATAGTATTGGCGGGCCGCTCAGGTAAGAATGCGATTTATGATTTTGCACTGGCCCGTTATAATAAGGATGGTCCGCTCGATACAAGTTTCGGAATCAGTGGTTTGGTCACGACTGATTTCGGGAACACCTCTGATTGGGCGCTTTCCATCGCCCTCCAAACAGATGACAAGATCGTGTTGTGCGGGTGGTCATATGACGGCAGCAATACCGATTTTGCCCTCACCCGTTACAATCCTGATGGTTCGCTTGACACAACTTTTGGTAACCAAGGGATAGTGACCACCCGTTTCGATTCAGGCTATGCTCTGGCTTATTCCTTGGCTCTTCAAAAAGACGGCAAGCTCGTGGCTGCAGGATATACTGATACGGGTTTTGCCCTAGCGCGTTACAATGCTGATGGCACGATAGATACCAGTTTTGGTGTCGGTGGAAAGGTAACAACCGGCTTCGGAACTAGAGGTTTTGCGCTCGCTCTTCAAACCGATGACAAGATTGTGATTGCTGGCCATGCCGGAAGCACCTCTGTTTTCGCTCTGGCACGTTTCGGCCCTGATGGCACAATGGACTCGGGCTTCGGTAATAATGGTAGTGTGACTACTCCCATTGGGTTAGTCTATGATGAAGCCCATGCTCTCGCAATCCAAGCTGATGGAAAGATTGTTGCAGTAGGGTTCACTGAGATAGGTAACGGTAATCGGGACTTCGCTCTGACACGCTACAATCCCGATGGCAGTCTGGATACTTCCTTCGGTATCGGTGGGAAAGTGACCACTGATTTTGGCCCCGGTACTGACTGGGCCTACGCTCTTGCCATCCAGTCAGACGGCAAGCTTGTGGGAGCGGGTTACGCCGATAATAATAATGACTGGGACTTTGCCCTCGCACGTTATTTAGGCAATTCAATGGTTAGCGGCGGTGATAATGATAACAAAGATTCGGGTTGTTTCATCGCCACGGCGGCTTATGGGAGCTACCTTGCACCGGAGGTGCAGATATTAAGGAAATTTAGAGGTGAATATCTTTTGACCAATTCAATCGGCAGGGGCTTTGTAAAACTCTATTACGAGGTATCGCCGCCCATTGCAAACGTCATTAGAGATCATGAAGCCGTAAGGGCTGTTACTCGCTGGATTCTCACGCCCGTCGTTTACAGTGTCTTGTATCCGGGGGTATTTATCTTGTTTGTTTCTGGAACCACAGTAATTGTATTGGCCAGTCGGAGGCTTAAGAGTAAACGAGAATGGTAAAAACACAAACCGATATCCGATACGAAGCCGTGATCGGGCTTGAGGTCCATGCCCAGCTGACCACCGAATCCAAGATCTTCTGCGGCTGCAGCACAGGGTTCGGGGGTTCAGCCAATTCACAGACCTGTCCGATCTGCCTGGGGATGCCGGGCGTTCTACCGGTATTGAACCGACGGGTGCTCAGGATGGCGGTCAAGACCGGGCTGGCCTTAAACGGACGGATTTCGCCCTACAGCCGCTTCGCCCGTAAAAACTATTTTTATCCGGACCTCCCCAAAGGATACCAGATCTCTCAATACGAGCTGCCGATTTGCGAGAACGGTTACCTCGACATCCCGGCCGGTGAATCGACGCGCCGGATCCGGATCCGGAGGGTCCACATGGAGGAGGACGCCGGAAAAAACCTTCATGAGGGGCTCGGCGCGTATAGCCACATCGACCTGAACCGGGCCGGAACGCCGCTTCTGGAGATCGTGACCGAGCCGGACCTTCGGACGGTCGAGGAGTCCGTGACCTATCTGAAAGCCCTCCGGGACATCCTGGTTTACCTGGAGGTCTGCGATGGAAACATGGAGCAGGGGAGCCTCCGCTGCGAGCCGAATCTCTCCCTGCGCCCCCAAGGGGAAAGCCTGCTCGGCACGCGCGTCGAGATCAAGAACATCAACTCCTTCCGATTCGTTCAAAAGGCGATGGAGTACGAACTGCGGAGACAAGAGAAGGTTCTCCGCGAGGGGGGACGTGTGGCCCAGGAAACCCGGTTGTGGGATACCGAAAAAGAGATTACGGTCGTGATGCGGGGAAAAGAAGAGGCCCGCGATTATCGGTACTTCCCGGAACCGGATCTGGTTCCGCTGGTCATCCCCCAGGAATTGATCGAGGAAATTCGGCGGGACATACCCGAACTCCCCCAGGCCAAACGCGAGCGGTTCATCCGGCAGCACGGCCTGCCTCCCTACGACGCGGAGATCCTGACGGCTTCCCGGGAGTTGGCCGCCTACTTCGAGCGATGCGTGGAGCTCTACCCCAACCCCAAGACCGTGAGCAATTGGATCATGACGGAGCTCCTGCGCGAGCTTAATCGGGACCATCAAGAAATCACGGCCTGCCCCATCCCGCCGGACCGATTCATCGCGCTTCTCCGACTCATTGACGACGGAACGATCAACCAGAAGATCGGAAAATCGATTTTTGAGGAGATGTACAAGACCGGCCTTCCGCCCGATTTGATCATCCGGGAAAAGGGACTCACGCAACTCAATGACGATCGGGCCATCGAACAACTGGTGGAGGATGTCCTCAAGGACCATCCGGATGAAATGGCCTCCTACCGGCAGGGGAAAATCCAGCTGCTCGGATTTTTCGTGGGCCAGGTGATCAAGCGGTCCCAGGGGAAGGCAAATCCCGGAAAAGCGAACGAGATCCTCAAGAGGAAGCTGAAGGGAGACTAAGGGTGGCCGAATGAGCGTCATTGTTTCGATCTTGGGGAGAGAGATTCTCGATTCCCGCGGGAATCCAACCGTCGAGGCGGACGTTCTTCTAAAAAACGGGGTCCGCGGCCGGGCCTCCGTGCCCTCGGGGGCCTCCACGGGGGAGAACGAGGCCGTGGAGTTGCGCGATCAGGACCCGAAGCGGTATCTGGGGAAGGGGGTCATCCAGGCGGTCCGTCACGTCAACGAGGTGATCGGTCCACACCTGGAAGGGACCGACTGCCGGGATCAGGCCCTTCTCGATCAGATGATGAAAGATCTCGATGGAACTCCCAACAAGAGCCGCCTCGGGGCCAATGCGATTCTGGCCGTCTCTCTCGCGGCGGCCAAGGCGGCCGCCTCCGAAAGCGATCTTTCGCTGTTCCGGTATCTCGGGGGGGCTCACGCCTGCGAGCTGCCCGTCCCGCTCATGAATGTCATCAACGGCGGGGCCCACGCCGACAACGACCTCGACATCCAGGAGATCATGATCATACCGGCCGGAGCCCCCCGGTTTGCCGAGGCGCTCCGGATGGGGGCCGAGATCTATCACCATCTCAAGGGGGTCCTAAAGAAAAAGGGCTACCGGACCCCGGTCGGCGATGAGGGCGGATTTGCGCCGACCGTGAGCCACAACGAAGAGGCCCTGCAGCTCGTGCTCAGTGCGATCGAGGGAGCCGGCTACAAACCGGGACGGGACGTCTATCTCGCGCTGGACGTGGCGGCGTCCCAATTTTATGAAAAGGGAAAATATGTGTTTCGGTCCGATCCCAAACGGGCGCGGTCGGCCGAAGAGATGGCGGTCTATTATACGGGGCTCGTGGCGCAATTCCCGATCGTTTCGATCGAAGATCCGCTGGCTGAGACGGATTGGAAGGGCTGGGCCCTTCTGACGGAGCGCCTCGGCCGGCAGGTCCAACTGGTCGGGGACGACGTCTTCGTCACCCACGCGCGGCTTCTGAAAAAGGGGATCGGGGAAGGCGTCGCAAACTCGATTCTCATCAAACCCAACCAGATCGGGACGCTGACCGAAACGATGGAGACGATTGAATTGGCAAAGCGATCGGACTATACTACGATCATCTCCCATCGATCCGGCGAAACGGAGGACACGACGATCGCAGACCTTGCCGTGGCGGTCAACGCCGGGCAGATTAAAACCGGCCCGGTTTGCCGGACCGACCGGGTGGCCAAATTCAACCGGCTTCTCCGGATCGAAGAGGAGTTGGGAGAGACCGCCTTGTTTCGCGGTAAGGAGATCATGAACCGGCTGGCCGATCGTCGATGATTCGACGAAACTGGAAAAAGGAAGTCTTCGAGCTGCGCCGGAAGGTTATGCGACGCGCTCTCTGGACGATCGCGCTGATTGTGGCGCTCTATCTTTTAGTTCCGATGTTTCTCGGCGAGACGGGAATGGTTCAGTATTTCCGAATGAGGCAGACCTACCACCGTCTGGATCAAGAGGTCGCCGAGCTTGACCGGCATAATGATGAGCTGGGCGATGAGGTTCGGGCGATGAGGTCCGACCCGCTGACGATCGAACGCGTCGCCCGCGAACGACTCGGGCTCGTCCGACCGGGTGAAATGGTGTACCAATTTGAACCGCCCCGTCCCTGAAGGGCGAATGGATCCCGCCCCCTACCGCTCCGGTTACATCGCGATCATCGGTCGGCCGAACGTCGGAAAATCGACCCTCATCAACCGAATTCTTAAGGAAAAGGTGGCCATCATCTCGGATAAGCCGCAGACCACCCGGACGCGGATCCTGGGAGTGAAGCGGCTCCCCAATGCACAGATGGTTTTTCTCGATACCCCGGGGATCCACAAACCGAAATACCGGATGAACCGGCGGATGGTCCGACTGGCCCTCGGAACGCTGCGGGAGGTCGATCTCATTTTCTTCCTGGTGGAGGCGACCGACGCGCTTCGGATGAACCGCACCGACCAAGGACCGGGCGAAGGGGATCGTTTCATCCTCGATCAGCTGAAGGGAATCACGACGCCCGTCTTTCTCGTTCCGAATAAGATGGATCGAATCAAGAAGGAAAGGGTCCTCGGCCTGATCAAGGTTTTTATCGGTCACTATCGATTTAGGGAGGTGATTCCGATCTCGGCTGCGAACGGCGGAAACATCGACCTCCTACTCCAAACCGCGGTCGGCTACCTTCCTCCCGGGGAAGCCATCTTTCCCGAGGGAGTCGTCACGGACCAACCGCTTCAGTTCGTGCTGGCCGAGCGCATTCGCGAGAAAATCTTAAATCACACCCGCGAGGAAATCCCCTATTCGGTGGCCGTTCTCATTGAGGAATTTAAAGAAGAGAAGGGCCGGGCGTCCCGGATTCGGGCGGCGGTGTTGGTGGAACGGGAGTCCCAAAAAGGAATTCTGATCGGAAAAGGAGGCGAGAGGCTGAAGAAGATCGGGACGGAGGCCCGCCTGGATCTCGAGGGTTTTTTGGGAACACGGCTGTATCTCAATCTTTGGGTGAAGGTCCAAGAGGACTGGCGGCAGGACGAGGAGCTCCTGGGCCGGCTTGGATATTAGTTCTATTAATGCTTCGAATAACGATTATAAGATATGGGATTATTTGATACAGAAGCAATCACCTTGAGGAAACTTCGGCTGGGAGAGGCGGACCTCCTGATCACCTTCTTTACGCTCCGGCGGGGTCTCCTCAAGGGGGTCGCACGAGGCGCCCGCCGGCCGAGAAGCCGTTTCGGGGCGTCCCTTGAGCCGCTGACCTATTCCCACATCGTGGGATTCGAGAAACGGCCGACGGTTCTTCCCCGCATCAATCAATCCGAAATTCTCAATCCGTTCTTACAAATTCGGGAAGACCTCGAACGGATCCAGGCCGCCTCCCGGATGGTTCAACTCATCATGGCCCTCGTTCCCGAAGGCGAGCCCAATCCGAAAATGTTCGATCTGCTCTTGACCGGACTGACCCAGCTGAATCAGGGGAGGGATCGGGATTGGCTTTCCCGGATATTCGAGATCCGTTGTCTATCGCTCTCCGGCTACCAGGCCCGATTGGACCGCTGCCTATCCTGCCGTGAATCTTTTGACCACGGCCCGGTTTTCTTCTCGCCAAAGAACGGCGGAACGGTCTGCGAAAAGTGCGCCCGATCGGCCCGGGATCCCCTCCAAATCATCTCGGCCGGAACTCTGATGATGATGCGCCTGATGGCGCGAATGGATTGGGCCGGGCTGTTCCGGTTAAAGGCCAGCCCTCGAATGAAAAAGGAGATGCAGGACGCCACGGAGGCCCATATCGCATTCATCCTGGGCCGACCCCTATGGAACGATCCCCATCGAGCCGACCCCGTGACCCGACCTTAGGGTCATCCATATCGCCCCCGAGAGGATTGGGATTGACTTTCCGACGGGCCATGCGGTATAAAGAGGACATGAGTCGCCTCTCCATCATGCACAAAGCCTGCGGGGGCCTTTTCATCGAAGACGATGAAATTCACGCCGATCATCCGGCCGCCTTCCTGACGGGCGAATCGTTTTCGATCACCTGTCTGACCTGCCTGGAAGAGGTGACGGATCCATCCGACTTGACCGTCTCGGAAATTCTCTCCCAGTAAGTTCGAGAATTGATACCCGGAATCGGTCGCATTGACAGTCTCGCATCCTTCTGTGATATGATCCTTATTGCCGTTCGCTCGATCGGATCTTTCCAATTCACCGTGTCGCCCGAACCATAGGGCACACGCCTCGATGAGAGAAAATATGCGAAGGCGCCTTCTTCTTTTTTCCGGGTATGCGATCTTTTTTGGGGCCGTGATCTCGCAGGCGGCGGGCTGTGTGATGCCTCCCTCTTCCCACACAAAGCCGTCTTTCCCCGTCGCGACCTTCTCGGACTCCCCCTACCGTAAGCTGGACAGCCTTCCGGTGGGGACCATTCTCCATGTCCCGACCGGGATCGAGGTGAGCCGGGATCAGCTTATGACCCACCTTTCCGGACAACGGATCATCTATATCGGGGAGACCCACACGAATCTCAAGGACCACGAGGTGGAACTTGATATCTTGAAGGGCCTGACGGAACGCTTTCCCGGCCGGATTTCGGTCGGAATGGAGATGTTCCAGAGACCCTCGCAGGGGGTGTTGGATCAATGGAGCCGGGGGAGCCTGTCTGAAGTCGATTTTGTCCGCGAATGGCACGCCAACTGGAGTCAAGACTATGCCTACTACCGGGATATCCTCCGGTATATCCGCGACCATCGAATTCCCCTGATCGCCTTGAACGCCTCCCAGGCGCTGGTTCGGTCCGCCATGGAGAAGGGGGTCGAGGGTCTCCCCGAAAACCTCGCCCGTGAATTGCCGGAGATGGACCGGACGGACGAGTATCATCGAATGTCGTTAAAGGCCGTCTTCGGCGGACACTCTCCCGGCGATCACGGATTCGAGCGATTCTATCAGACCATGTTGATCTGGGACGAAACGATGGCCCAATCCGTTGCATCCTACCTGTCGAGTCCGGAAGGCGCCGGAAAGAAAATCCTGGTTTTCACGGGAGGATTTCATGTGAGTTACGGTTTCGGTGTTCCGCGACGGGTATTTAAGCGGCTTCCGGAGCCCTACGCCATCGTCCTTCCCTACACGGCCGAGATGCCGGAGAATCGTCGGAATATGCTCATGGAGGTCGAGCCCATCTCGATTCCTCTCTACCTGTCGGATTTCGTCTGGTCGGTGGGCTATGAGGACATCGAAGACCGGACGGTCCGGCTCGGCATCCAGATCGGATCGGCCGAGGAGGGTGTTCGGATTCTTGGAGTCGCCCCGGGATCGGCCGCGGCCAAGGTGGGTCTCCGAGCGGACGATATTCTGGTCTCGTTCGACGGTCAGGCCATCCGGGAGCCCTTTGATCTCCAACACCTCGTGGGAATGAAAAAACTTGGAGACCGGGCTCAGATTCGGGTTCTTCGGGGAACGGAATTCCTTGAGTTGGAGCCCCGTTTCGAGAAGATGGAAGAAGACCCCTGAACATCCGCGTGGAAACAGCGATACGTTTTCCGTCCCAATAGAAAAGTCTCCGCCGGGGACGACAGAGCGTATTCGGACAAGAGGAGGACGTCATGGAAAAATATCAGCGGAAACAGGAGAACGAAGCCCCCGTCGCCGATGATCCGGCGGCTCGGGATCTTCTCAAGCGGGCCTTTGCGAAAACCTCCCGTTGGCCGAAAGGATTCGGGGGATTCTCGGCCGATCTATCCGTGGTGCAGGCCGGACGGATTTCGAAAGGGACCGTCGAGTTAAAATCGCCGCGCGAAATTCAGGTCCGTCTCGATGACCCGGAGCTTGGGCGCTGGGCCGAAGGTCAGATCAGCATGATGGCCATCCACCGCGGACCCCGATCCTTTGAGGAGTCGGATGGAAAATACTCTTTGACACTCGGGGAGGAGGATCACCACCCCCTCGGTCGGCTCGTCGTCATTCATGGGGACGGGATGACCTCGCGGTACCGGATTTTGGACGACCGGATCACACAGATCAATCGGAGCATGGAACGCATCAGGTTCACGATCAATGTGGATGAAAGCATGACGACCTCCGATGGCAAGTCCCTGACCACGCGGTACACCGTTTTCTATTCTTCGCCCTCCGACGGTTCGCTCAAGGGGGTCGAGAGTTTCTGGGATCAGCACGCCGTGATCGGCGGCGTCTATCTCCCCGGGACGCGTCGCGTCAGTCTTAACGAAGACGGGGGCGTCACGACCCGTTTGCTTCGGTTCGAAAATCACAAGCTGCTTTGATCGCGCCCTCTGAAGAAGCATGATCAGCCTTTGGATTCACTGGGCGGCCGCGATGGTCTTTGTCGGCGGGCTAACCTTCCATTTCATGATCTTGCAGCCGGCGCTGGGTCGCTCATCCTCACCCGAGGTCCTGGGAATCGCCCAGAGAGTCGAGCGCCGTTTCAAGACGATCCGCTGGCTGAGCCTTCTCGTGCTGCTGGGAACCGGTTTCCTCAATCTGCTCCGCGAAGGGGACTCGCCCCGGATCGAGTCGGTCTACGGCGGGATACTCATGATCAAGCTGTTCCTGGTCCTGGTCACGCTGGGACTCATGGGGCTGTATGACTTCGCGCTCATGCCGCGACCGAACGCGAATCCGTCCCGGGCGCGATTGGCAATGGGGATCGCGCTGCTACTCGTAAACCTGGCGATACTTTTCGTCGCCGTCTATCTGACCCGATTATGATTTCGGGGAAGAGCCGTTCGTGTAGAAGCCCTTCCCCTGCGCCGCAAGATCGCGGATCCGGCGATGAGGGAAATAGCGTCGGCCGAATGTCGAGGCCAATTGCGTCAGCCGTTCGTTAACGGCGGCCGCTCCCATCGTATCACAATACCGAAGAAGCCCGCCCCGAAAGGGCGGGAAACCGGCCCCCAGTATCAGTCCGAGATCAACCGCCCCGGGCTCGCTGACCACCCCTTCCTCAAGACATGCCGCGGCCGTGTTCGCCATGATCAGGATCAAGCGGTCCGTGATCATCGACTCGGACGCCGTCCGGAGGGGATGAACGGCGCGGGCCTCCCGGATCGGTCGAAGGTCTTTAGCCAGGTCTGACGGATTTCCGCGGCGGCCCCCTTTTCCATATTGATAGAAACCCGATCCGGTCTTCCGCCCGAGCCGGCCGGCGCCAAACAGGTGCGCCCCGATTCGGGACTGTTCAACGGGATCGAGCTTCAATGCCGAGCGGATCGATTCGGCCGTGTGGTGGGCGATATCCAGCCCGACGATATCCATCATTTTAAACGGTCCCATGGGCATTCCGAATCGCTCCATGGCCCGGTCGATCGAGTCAATCGGGGATCCTTCCTCAAGCAGCATTCCGGCCTCGTTGGCGTAGGCCATTAGGATGCGGTTGACCAGAAAACCGGGGCCATCCCCCACGATCAGGGGCGTTTTCCCGATCTGCTTGACGAAGGCCACGCCCGCCGCGAGCGCCTCCTCCGACGTCTTCCTCCCGCGGATGACCTCGACCAGCGGCATCCGTTCCACCGGATTAAAAAAATGAAGGCCCAGGACTCGATCCGGCCGTTTGGCCGCCTCGGCCAGAAGGCTGACCGAGAGGGAGGAAGTATTGGTGGCGAAAAAAGGCCGGTCCCCCGCGGCCTCCTGAAGATCGCGAAGGACCTTCCGCTTGATTTCAATCCGTTCCGCCACGGCCTCGATGACCAGGTCGCAGTCGCCGAAGCCGGCATAACCGACCGTGGTCGAAAGCCGCTCGAATCGGCGGCGAACCTCGCGCCGATCACGGGGCCGCCGGGAGGCCGGTTTTTCCAGAAGGCGATGGACCTCGCGCAGACCTTTTAACAGGGCCTCTTCATTCATGTCCCTCATCCGGACCGTGAGGTCATGCATGATCATGATGTGGGCGATTCCGGCCCCCATAACGCCGGCCCCAAGAACTCCCACCTTCATCATGGGTGTGTGGGAGGGGGGCCGAGGGGCCTCCTTCGGAATCCTTCCGGCGGCCTGCCTCATTTCGAAAATATGGAGAAGATTTTGGGTGACCTTCTCCTTAAGGAGTGATTCGATCGCCGACTCCTCCAACGACAGCGCCTCACGGAGCGGTTTTCGGAATCCCTCCCGCAGCACCTCGAGGATCTTCAAGGGGGCCGGGTAGCGGCCCTCGGTCCGTTTTAAAACCTGTCGTCGGGCCGTTGCGATCACGATCCGGTTGCCCAGCCCGGTATGATTAAGGACGCGCGAGAGGATCCCCCGCTGGGAACGGAAACGGGCCCGTCGTACCGCGTCCTCTCCCGCGCTGCCCAAGCGAAGCCTCTCCAACAGGAATCGCTCGGCCTGAATCTCCACGGCCTTGGGTGTGATGACGCGATCCACAAGACCGATCCGCTCCGCCCGCGGCGCGTCGAGCTGTCGCCCGGTCAGCAGTAAGTCAAGGGCATGGGCCAGGCCGATCAATCGCGGAAGGCGTGTCGTCCCACCCCAGGCCGGGAGAATCCCGAGCAACACCTCCGGGAACCCAAGGCGGGTTTTCCGATGGTCGGTGGCCAGCCGGTAACGGCAGGCCAAGGCCAGCTCCAGGCCACCGCCAAGGCAGGCCCCGTGGACGGCCGCCAGCGTGGGGATCGTCATCTCGCTGATCCTCTGGAACACCTTCCGGCCATTTGCTACGAAGGCGAGGGTGAGGTCCCGGTCCGCCAGGAATCGGGCGACGTTGATCTCGGCCCCGCCGATGAAGTGGTCCTCTTTGAGACTAAGGAATACCGTTCCGACAATTCCGGGGTTTGAGGCGATCGAATCGACCGCCCGGGAGAGATCATCGAGGACCTCCGGCGATAGGAGGTTGACCGTCTTTCCCGGCACGTCGATTCCGACGTGACATATTCCGGAGGGATTGACCGATAGGGTGAGGCTCTGAAAACTCCCCATATTAGATCCGCTCCACCACAAAAGCCGCTCCCTGGCCCCCGCCCACGCAGAGCGTGACCAGACCGATGGACTGTCCACGGCGCCGAAGCTCGTACAGAATCGTGAGCATCAACCGGGCCCCGGTCGCGCCCAGCGGATGGCCGATCGCAATCGCGCCCCCGTTCACATTGAGCCGGGCCCGGTCGATCTCGCCAATGGCTTCTTCCCGGCCGAGTTGTTCACGGGCAAACGTCTTCGAGGAAAAGGCCTTCTCGTTGGCGATGACCTGAGATGCGAAGGCCTCGTTCATCTCGATCAACTCCATGTCGCTCAGTTTCATCTTGGCCCGGTCGAGGGCACGGGGGGTGGCATGGGCCGGGCCGAGTCCCATGCGGGCCGGATCGAGACCGGCGTAAGCATACGCCCGAATGCGGCCCAGTGGACGGTAACCCAGCGCCCTGGCCCTATCCTCGTTCATGATCAAAAGCGCCGAGGCCCCATCGGTGATCGGGGAGGCGTTCCCTGCCGTGACCGACCCGTTTCTCCGATCGAAAACCGGCTTGAGACGGGCCAGATCCTCGATCCTCTGCCCCTCGCGGGGTCCCATGTCCTTTTTCACCACTCTCGGTTCACCGGAGTCGGGATAGACGGGGACGATCTCCTCCGCCAGACGCGGCGCGGCCGCGATCGCCCTCGCGTGACTCATCAGCGCGAAGGCGTCTTGTTCCTCACGGCTCACATCGAATTCCTTGGCCAGCACCTCGGCGGTATCGCCCATGCGCATATCAACCAGGGGATCGGTCTGGCTGACCATTTGGGGCTTAAGGTCACGGGGCCGTATCTGAAACAGCTTGGCGATCTTTGCGGGAAGCGTCCGGGCTTTGGAGGCCTCGACGAGAATCTCGGTCAACCTTTTGCCGTAATAGAAGATCGGGATACGGCTCATCGACTCGACCCCGCCCGCGATGACGACATCGGCCAGCCCCGCGCGGATCTTCTCGAGACCCGACCCGATCGCCTCCAGTCCGGAGGCGCAATTACGGTTCACCGTGTAGGACGGGACTCGGGCGGGGAGGCCGGCAAGCTGAGCGATCACGCGGGACACATTGGCCGTATCGACGAGCTGGCTCACCGTCCCGATGATCACCTCGTCCACAAGGGCCGGATCCAGCCCGGTCTTTTGAATCAATTCGCCGACGGCGATCCGGCCGAGTTCCTCAGCCGGGATGTCCTTGAGTGCTCCTCCGGCCTTGGCAAACGGCGTGCGGACGCCGTCAATGATCACGGGTTGAGGCACGATACTTCCTCCTCCAGGGCGGTCTTCTTAGCCCATTATAGATCACAGTCCCTCAGGGATCAAT
>CAYJTJ010000035.1:0-15981 GCA_964372835.1 uncultured Nitrospirota bacterium | reverse complement strand
ACCGCCACCCCCTTCTCGCGAAGCGAGGGGGCCAGCGGAACCATCTTCCGCGCCGTGACCACCACGCTGGGCCGGCCGCCCTTCGGAAAGACGTGATCACGCGGGGCCACGCCCCGCGTGATCTGAATATAGAGCTTGGCCTCGGAATAGCCGCTTCTCCGCCAAATCCCCCTTAGGATATTCTTCCACCTCAGCCTGGAGGAAACGATCGTCAGGCCGATCGCGCGCGCGCTCTGCTCAAGACGGTCCAGGTGTTGATCCAGGTGATAGATCTCCCCATCGTATACTCGGATCAACTCGTACACCCCGTCGCCGAACTGGTACCCTCGGTCTTCCACCGAGACCTTCGCCCGATCGAGGGGCATGAATCGTCCGTTCAGATAGGCCACGTCGGGCATGCCCTACCGTCCGCTCCTTTTGGATATCTTCCCGTCCCGCTTTCGCATCAAGACATGCCAAAAGGCCTGAAGTCCGTTCCTCTCTTCTTGCGTCTTTAAGATCAAAAACTCCTTCCCGAACAGGTTCTTGAAGTCCTGCTTTCGGAAGAACCGATCGTAGTGGCCGCGGTGGGCCAGCCAGCGACGCTTGCGTCGATCCCCCGGGTGGTGTCTGAATCGTGTCGAAAAACAGGAAAGGATAAGATAGCCTTCGGGCCGAATCAGCGGGAGAACGCTCTTGATATAGCGGGCCGTGTCCGTGATCTTGACATGGTGCAGACAGCCGTAGTCGATCACCCCGTCGAAGGTCGCCTCGCGGAAGGGCGGCGAGAAGGCGTCGCCCACCAGGAACCGGAAGCCGCCTCGGGCCTTCTGACGCCGGGCGATGTCCTCTGCCCGCCGGATGGCCAGCGGCTGATAATCGAGCCCCACCGAATAGAATCCGGCTTTCGCCGAGGCGAACGTGTGCCGCCCCTCGCCGCAGCCCAGATCCAGAACTCGGCCGGCGGCCCTTCCACCGGCCCTCCGAATCCGCCGGAGGGATCGGATCACGAATGAGGTCGGCCCCGTCGTGGGCCAGCCGTGATTTCCCGTATCATACGCGCGTTCAAAATATTTCTTCTGTTTCTGATAGAGCTCCATGGCTCGCCCGTCGATTGGCCGAATCCCGGGTTCAGTGTATCGTGACCATCCATCGCGGTCAAGAGGTCAGGACGACCCATTGACTTTTGAAACGGACGTTCCGCATACTCGACCCATGCGTCTCGTGCTAATTTTCGCTCTTATCGCGCTCCTGCCGGGCTCCGCCCTCGTCCACGCGGGTTCGGAGGATCCCCGTTGGGTGACTCTTCCCGGTGGCAGGAAGATCCGGGCCGAAGTGGCCCGCACGCCGGAAGAGTTATCCCGGGGCCTGATGTTCCGGTCCCATCTGCCGGATGATCACGGAATGCTTTTCATCTTCGACCGGTCGGAGCCCCACCTGATCTGGATGAAGAACACTCCCATCCCCCTGGACATTATCTGGATGGACGATCAGAGGAAAATTATTCATATCGAGATTCGAGTTCCCCCGTGTAGGGCGGATCCCTGTCCGATCTACGGGCCCTCCCAAGGCAGCCGGTATGTCCTGGAGGTTAACGGGGGCAAGGCGGCCGAGTGGGGAATGTCCGTGGGAATGCCGCTCCAGTTTTAAATCAGGCCGAGCGCGGGACAGAGGACTCGGAGCCCCAGCCAGATGACGACCAATCCCAGGAAGTCGAATACGACACCGGCTCGGATCATCTTTGTGATTGGGATCAGACCGGATCCATACACGATGGCATTGGGAGGGGTTGAGATGGGCAGCATGAATCCGTAGCTGGCTCCCAAGCAGGCGCCCAGGGCCGGCGGAAGCGGACTCACCCCGGCCGCCAGCGAAATCGAGATCACGACCGGGATCACCATATTCGCCGAAGCCGTATTCGAAGTCAGCTCGCTGATCAGGATCCCGAAGAATATGGCCAATGCCGTTATCCCCCAGACCGTTTTGAGGGACAGGAACGATAGAAGACTCTGCCCCATTACCTCCGCCAGGCCGGTCCCAAACATCTGGTCTCCCAACGACAACCCGCCACCGAATAACAGGATCGTTCCCCAATCGATCCGGACGGCATCCTCCCATCCCAGCGTGAAGGTCCTCGACTTCCAATCCGACGGCAGAAGAAAGAGCAGGAAGGCGGCAAGGAGCGCCACGATGCTCTCGGGGAGATGGGCCTGGTACCACCGGTACGGGGCGGCTTGCGTGCCGGTGAGGAGCGCGATCACGCCGGGTGCGACCCAGAGGGCCACGGCCACCAGGAAGGCCGCGGCCGCGTTGCGTTGGCCCGCCGTCCAAGGGCCTAGTCGCATCCGCTCGGCCCGGATATAGGCCGCCGCCGCTAAAAGGCTCAGCCCCCTCGGCCGATGCATTCCCCAGAGGAGAAAATACAGCCCGATATACATCACCGCGAGGAGGGGGACGCCCAAACCCATCCAGCCGAGGAAGGTGATCTCGACCCCGATCTGCTGCCGGATCAGCCCCACGCCGATCAGGTTGGGAGGCGTTCCGATGATCGTCCCGATCCCGCCGACCGAAGCGGAGTAGGCCACCATCAGCATCAGCCCCGTGCCGTAGGACTTAAGCCCGGCCCCGTTCGCATGACCGCCCGGCCCCTCCCCGGTCTCCTTAATCGCCGAAAGAATCCCGAGGGCGATTGGAAGCATCATCGCGGTTGCCGCCGTGTTGCTGATCCACATGGAAACGAAGCCGGTGATTCCTCCGAATGCGAATAGGAGGCGCGCCGGACTTCCGCCGATCCACCGGCGTGCCAGGATCGCCAGGGCAAACCGCCGATCAAGCCCGTGTACCGTCATGGCCTGGGCGATAAAAAAACTTCCGATGAAGAGAAAGATGATCGGATTACTGAAGGGAGCCAGTACCTCTTGCGCGGGTCCGACGCCGGCGAGGATACAGAGGACCGGCCCCAGGAGGGCCGTAACCGCGATCGGAATCGCCTCCGTGACCCAGTAGATTACGATCCAAACCAGAATCCAGGCGAGCTGATGGGCTTCGGGGTTGAGATTCGGAAACGGCAGTAAGCCGATGACCAGGGCCGCCGCCGGACCCAAGAAAAGGCCGATCCCCCGCCGGGCCCGCTCGAAACGCACTTCCGCTTCGCTCAAAACTTGGGCCGGCTCTCGCGAATCCGGATTTTTGTGATCGGTCTCCACGGAAGAATGGCCGAGAAGGCCCGGTTATATTTGCGGGATCCGTTTGGCCTGGACCACGCCGTCAACCTTCTCAATGCTCTTCAGGACTTTTTCGATCTGGCCCGCATTGACGACATCCACCACAAAATTGAGCATGGCTTTCCTATCATCGGACGTCGTGATGTCGGCGTGGCTGATGTTGGCCCGGGCAGCCGAGATGGCGGCCGAAACCGACGCGAGCATTCCCGGGCGGTCCACCGTGAGGACGGCGATCTTGACGGGATAGGCGGTCGTGGTTTTCGCATCCCATTGGACCTCGACGATCCGATCCTTGTCATAGTCCAGCTCATCGATGTTGGGACAGTCGACGGTGTGGATCGAGAGCCCTCGTCCTCGAGTCACAAAGCCCAAGATCCGATCGCCCGGCACCGGATTGCAGCATTTCGAAAGGTGAACCAACAAATCACCAACCCCCTTGATCGGAACCCCCTTCGACTCCATCCCGATCTTCCGGAAGATTTTCTCGGCCAGACCCTCCTTAAGTTCGGGCGCCGGCTTAAGCCCCGTGATGACCTGATCCGTCGTGATGCGGCCATAACCGATCGCGACCAAAAGATCTTCGGGCCCCGCCACCCCGCAGACCTTGGCGACCGCGGTCAGGTGTTTGGGCTTGAGGACCTCCGCCGGACTGAGATTATTCCGACGAAGGGCCCGTTCCAGAAGCTTCCTCCCCACGTCCAGGCTCCGGATCCTTTCCTCGCCTCGGATCCAGTGCTTGATTTTCGTTTTTGCCCGCGCCGTCCTGACCCACTTCAGCCAATCCTTGCCGGGCGACTGGTTCTGCGATGTAATGACCTCTACGGAATCGCCGTTCTGTAATCGGTATCGCAACGGGACGAGCTTCCCGTTTACCTTGGCCCCCGAACAGTGGTGGCCCACCTCGGTATGGACGCTGTAGGCAAAGTCGATCGGACAGGACCCCTTCGCCAGCTCCTTGACATCCCCCTTCGGAGTGAAAACGTAGATCACGTCCGGAAAGAGGTCCATTTTAACCGAGTCCATGAACTGTCGGTTATCCGACAGGTCCTGCTGCCACTCGACCAGTTGGCGGAGCCACCCGAAGATTCGATCCGTCTTTTGATCCAACTGTCCCTTTTCCTTATACTTCCAATGGGCCGCGATGCCCTCTTCGCCCACCCGGTGCATCTCCTCCGTCCGGATCTGAAACTCGACGTGCTCGCCCTTGGGCCCGACCACGGTGGTGTGGAGAGACTGGTAGCCGTTCGATTTCGGGACCCCGATGTAGTCCTTGAACCTCCCCGAGACCGGCCGCCATAGCGAATGGATCATCCCCAGAATGGCATAGCAGTTCATCTTGTTGTCCGTGATAACTCGGACCGCGGCCAGGTCGTAGATCTCCTCGAACGGAATCCCCTGCCGATTCATCTTCTGGTAGATCCCGTATAAGTGTTTGGACCGCCCCACCACTTGACCCCGGAATCCGTACTCGGAGAGGTTCCGCTCAACAATCCTGATGATTTCCTGAACAGACTTTTCCCGAACTTCTTTCCGGCCGGCCACATTTTTCAACAGGTTATTGTAGACCTCGGGCTTGAGGTAACGGAAGCAAAGATCCTCCAGCTCGGCCCGCATCCAACCGATTCCCAGGCGGTTCGCGAGCGGGGCATAAATCTCGAGCGTCTCTTGGGCAATCCGTTTTTGCTTGTCTTCGGGAAGGTAGTGAAGCGTGCGCATGTTATGGAGGCGGTCCGCGAGTTTAATGAGGATCACCCGGATATCCTCCGACATGGAGAGGAGCATTTTCCGGAAGTTTTCCGCCTGCTTTTCCTCATGCGTTTTGAATTCGATTTTTCCGATTTTGGTGACCCCGTCCACGAGGGTCGCCACGTCCTTACCAAACCGACGTTCTATTTCGGCCTTCGAGATATCCGTATCCTCGACCGTATCGTGCAGGAGACCTGCCACGATGGACGGGACATCCAGCTTTAGATCCACGATGATTCGGGCGACCTGGAGGGGATGCTCCAGAAATGGCTCGCCGGATTCCCGTTTCTGGCCTTCATGGGCCTTTGCGGAAAAGAGGTAGGCGTCGCGGATCGGCTCGACCTCGGCATGGGCGCTGTAATGCCGCAACTTTTCGATAATCGATTCGACCGTGACCGGCTCGGCTTCACGAAGTCGGAGTTTCACTCGTAGTCACCCGTGTGATGGCCTCCCGGCGGCTGGTTCGGAAATCCTTCAGGCGGAGTTGGAGGATCTCCAGCCCCCGCCAGGTATTCCGTTCCGGGGTAAATACCAGATCCATCTCGGCGCCCATCCGAAACTCCCCCAGCCGTTCACCCATCCGGAACCCAATGACGTCGAGGATTGCGGCCGGACCCCGGGATCTCCGCGCCCTGAACTTCAGGTGGTTCTGGCCGACGATGCGGGCCCCGACCGGAACCGCCCTCTCGAGCAACAGGGTCGGCTCGGCGTTTCCGACACCGAACGGTGCCAATCGCTCCAGTTCGGAGACCAGCCCAAGATCCAGATCCTCCCACCCCACCGAGGCGTCGACCCGTTGCACCGGAAGAAAATCCTCTTTACGGAGCTTTTCGAATACCGATTCTGAAAACCGCTCACGGAAAGCCGGGATTAAATCCTCCGGCAGGACGAGGCCCGCCGCCGCTTCGTGGCCGCCATATCGAACCAGAAATTTCCGGCAGCGATGAAGCCCCTCGACAAGATGAAACCCGGCAATGCTCCGGGCCGATCCCTTCGCCATGCCGTCCGAATCGATGGCCAGGAGGATCGTCGGTCGGTTGTATTTCTCGGCCAGTCGGGCCGCCACGATACCCACAACGCCCAAGTGCCAGGTCCGGGAGGCCAAGACGATCCCGCCCGACTGTTTCACGTCCATATCGGATTCCACCCGTTGGCAGGCCTCCTCCAATATTCCCTGTTCGACCTGTTGCCGTTCCCGGTTCTGGCGATTGAGAGACTCGGCCAGCGAGCGGGCCTCCGCGGGCGAGGTCGTCAATAGGAGGCGAAGGCCTTCGTCGGCCTTCGTCAACCGACCCGCGGCATTGATACGCGGGGCCAAGGCAAAGCCGACCGTTCCGGGTTTGACGATCGGATTCTTAAGGCCGGCCGCCTCCTTCAGCGCCCAGATTCCGGGCCGCTTCGCCGCGCTTAACTGCTCCAAACCCTCCTTGACCATAAACCGGTTCTCTCCGATCAGAGGGGAAACATCCGCGATCGTCCCCAGCGCGACAAGGTCCAACCCGTCCCGGCTGGTTTCCTCACGGCAGGCCTGGATGACCTTGTAGGCCAGACCGGCCGTGCAGAGGCCCTTCTCCGGGTAGCCGGAGTCCGGTCGCTTCGGATTTAGAAGCGCTGTCGCGGGAGGCAAATCCCCCTGCACCTCGTGGTGATCCGTGACGATGACGTCCATTCCTAGGGACCGCGCGAGCCGGATCTCGTTTGCCGAGGCCGTGCCACAATCCGCCGTAATCAGCAATCGGATTCCCTGGCGGTGCAGGGATCGGATGGCGGCCTCATGGAGGCCATACCCCTCCTTGACACGATGCGGGATATAATAGCCGGCCTCCAAACCCTGACTTCGAAAGTAATCCAGATAAAGGGCGGTTGCGGTCACGCCGTCCACATCATAATCGCCGTATACGACCACCCGGTCTGAACGCCGGATCGCCTCTCGAATCCGGAAAACAGCAAGATCCATTTCTTTAAGACGCATGGGATCGATGAGGTCGTGAGATGAAGGATTTAAGAAGCGGCGGGCGGCTTGGGGCGTCCGGATGCCTCGATTCAGCAGTAAGGAAAGCGTAGGCACCCGAAAACCCAGTTCTCTCTTAAGTTCCACGATCGTCTCCGAATCGTGTTGGGGTTTGACCCAGTGTTTGACATATCCCTCCGCCATATAAAACTATCATAGGACAATAACCCTGATTTGTCAAACGATTATAACGCGTTTGGCGAATGCAGTCGGGATCTTCGGGTGGTGGAAACCGACGTTGGAAAGATCGCCCTGGGGGGAGACGAGAATGTATAATCGCGGGGGCTTGTAAACGGGCGTGGAGTTTTTTCCCGAGGAGGGGCCGGTCGTGTTATGGCTTCAGGAGGTTTTTGAGCTCCTTCTTGGCCGGGGCATTATCCGAATCCCAATTTAATGCCTCTTCAAATTGTCGCTGCGCCCGCTGCATCATGCCCCCCTTCTTGTAAAGTAGCCCAAGGCCGACGTAGTAGTCTGCGGCAGCGGGCTCAAGCTCAATGGCCCGTTTATAATGCGTCTCGGCGTCCCGCTGTCGTCCCGGGATCTGGGTCAGCGCTTTGGCCAGGAGGGCGTGATACTTTCCCTTATCCGGGGCCGATTTGACCGCCGCCTCCAAATAGTAGACGGCGGTCTTGAAATCCTCTTTCCGAAGGGCCTCCTCTCCTTGCGCGGCGGATTGGCTCGCCGATCCACCCGCGGAGGCCCGCGATCCGCCGCGGCGGCTCTCGAACGGCTTCAGGGTGAGTTCAAGATCATACTCCTTCCGCCTCCGTTCCATGAGAAGGGTATCGTACGCCTCCGTAATCCGACGGAACAGCGATTCCAGCACCGGCATTAAGTCCTCCAGGCCGGTCTGAAAATGGCGGTCCGGGTGGTACTCTTTTGCGAGATGGAAATAGGCGCGTTTGATTTCGTCACGACTGGCCTCGCGGTCCAGTCCCAACACCTCGTAATGATTCTGCTGCGCAAGGCCGTCATAGGCTTGGCGGATCTTTTTCTTGGTGATCTCCATCTCCGCCTCTCTGTGAAAAATTTCTTCCTGTCTCTCTTGGACGGCCTCCCTCTGCTCTTCCCGGACCTCCTGAATCAATTCCTCGGCCATCGCCTGGGCTTCCTGCTCCGAAGTTTTCTCCGCCGCGGAGGGAGAGGAAGTTTCTGCGGCGGCTTGTGGCGATGAGGCCGAAAGCGGCGGGCCGGTTTGGCTGAGTTCGACCAATCCGATCGAAAGGAAAAAATGCAACAACTTTAGTGTTTCAAAGGCCGGGAGATCGGACGCGTCAAAGATTTCTTCAAAACGGCGTTTCCCATCGATCCTTCCCAGGAGACCCCTTTCAACCTCATTGAGTTGAATGTCCTGAAACAGGATCATCGGATCCGCCGTGATCGTGGGTAGGCTATCCATCGGGGGCAGTTCGCTGCGCAGACGGGTAAAATCGTTGATTCGCCGGATCCCGTCCAAAATCAGGTTGGCCGTGCTCATTCTGAGCGTGATCACCTCCTGGGTCGGGAGCGGTCCTTCTTCAAACCGGTATTCCCCGTCGATCCAGGTAAAGAGGCTAAGGATAATGTCTTTCACCTGCTGGGTTACGACTAGGAAGAGCTCTTTCGGCGTCAGGACGCCGGACTCTACCATCACGGTGCCGAACCTCTTTTTCGTCTTGATCGTGGACTCCGACGCCTCCGTATACTGCCTCAAGCTGATCCTTCCCGCCTTGAGCAGCTTTTCTCCCAGCCAGTCGTCGCGGTACCGGGAAGCAGAGAAAATAACATCCCCCTCTTTAACGAAGATCAGCTTTTCCTGATCGTTTCTACGGATGAATAGGGTCCCCGTCTTCTTCACACGCTGAAGATAAACTAGGACTTTCGGAAGAGAAAATTCCCGAAGTTTTCCGGCTAAGGGCAGGTCCGGACTCATGGTTCCACTCCGTCAAGCGCGCTTGAGCAGTCGCCCGCGGCCTCCCGACCAGCTGACGAGGAGGGGGCTGGCCACAAAAATGGAAGAGTATGTCCCGATGATCACGCCGATGATCAGCGCAAAAGAAAAATCGTGAATGACTTCCCCCCCGAAAAAGAAGAGTGGGATCAAAACCAGAAGGGCCGTCAGCGAAACCACGATCGTACGACTCAGGACCTGATTAATGCTGCCGTTGATCACCTGTTCCACCGACTCCCGGCGGCGGTATTTAAGATTTTCTCGGATCCGGTCGAACACCACGACCGTGTCGGTCAGGGAGTAGCCCGCGAGGGTGAGAAGGGCGGTAACGATCAGAAGGGTGATTTCCTTTTCCAGAAGGTAGAGAAGACCGAGGACGGCCAGGACATCGTGAAAGGTCGCAATGGCCGCCGCGATCCCGAATCGGAACTCGAACCGGACGGCAATGTAAAGAACGATCCCGATCATCGAAAACAGAACGGCGACGATCGCTTTCTGCTGAAGCTCGCGCCCGATCGTCGGTCCGATCTCCGTGCTGCTGTCGACGACGAAGCGATTTTCCGAAAACTCACGATCGAAAATCTGAATGATCCGTGCGGCCGCCTCCTCTTGTATCGTGTTCTGTTTTTTCACCCGGATCAGCAGCTTGTTCCCGGTCGTAAATTCCTGGATCTCGGCATCGGAAAATCCGTTGGCGGATAGCGCCTTCCGGGCATCATCGATCCGGATTCCCTCGTCAAACTTGAGCTGGACCGCGGTCCCACCGGCAAAATCGATACCCATATTGGCCGCGCCCCGCCCGATCTGGAAGAGGGCGAGGATTCCCAAAAACACCATCAGACCCGAGACGATATACGCCCCGCGCCGCTTCCCGATGAAGTCGATCTGGGTCTTTCCCAATATTTCGAACATGATCCTCCCGCCGCGGGGGCGAAGGTCTCGTTGCCTAGATGCTCAGCCGTTGCAGTTTCCACCGACTGTTAATAAAATCGAACACCACTTTTGTTCCAACGAGCGCCGTAAAAAGGTTGATCGTGATTCCAAGGCTTAAGGCAACCGCAAATCCCTTGATCGGGCCGGTACCGAAGAGAAAAAGGACGAGCGCCGTGATCAGTGTGGTCACGTGGGAATCCACGACTGTGAGAAAAGCCTTGTTGTAACCGCCGTCCACGGCCAAGCGTACCGGCTTTCCCTGGCGGATTTCCTCACGAATCCGCTCGAAGATGAGGACATTGGAATCCACACCCATCCCGATGGTCAAGATAATACCGGCAATTCCCGGCAGAGTCAAGGTGGCGTCCAGCGCCGCGAGGGTTCCCACCAGTACGATCAGATTCAGGATCATGGCGAAATCGGCGATTAGGCCCGATATCCGATAGTAGAAACCCATGAAAAGGATCACGAGGATTCCGGCCAGAATCGTCGCCCGGAAGCCCATTCGAATGGAGTCCTGTCCCAACGAGGGGCCGACCGTGAGGTCCGAAATCGCGTGGACCGGAGCCGGGAGCGCTCCGGCCCGAAGGACGAGGGCCAGATCGTTCGCCTCCTGCGTCGTAAAACTTCCCGTGATCTGCGCCTGCCCGCCGGCGATCCGATCCTGGATGACGGGGGCCGAGTAGATGTTGTTGTCCAGTACAATCGCCAGACGTTTTTTGACATTTTCCCCCGTAATTCGCTCAAACAGATCCGCGCCGGACCGGTCCATCCGGATCGAGACATAGGGCTCATTGAAATCGCCGATGCTCACCCTCGCGTCCGTGATCACATCCCCCGCCATCATGGTCCGTTTTTTCAACAAGTAGGGTCTCTTTTTAATCTCTCCGGTCTCGCGGTTGACGAGGCGCTCGAACAAGATCTCGTCCCCTTCCGAAACCTTTGGCCCGAATTCCGCCATAAAGCTCTCCTCGTTCTCAGGGGCGATCGAAAGCGGAAAGGTTCGGCTAAGCGGGCTTTCCTCATCGAGCAGCTTGAACTCCAGAAGGGCCGTTTTCCCGATGAGCTCTTTGGCGCGCTTGGAATCCTTTACCCCGGGCAGCTGGATGACGATCTGTTTCTGGCCCTGCCGCTGAATCAGCGGCTCGGTCACGCCGAACTGATCAATCCGATTGCGGATCGTCTCCAAGGCCTGCGATGTAGCCGAATCCTTGATCCGTATAATTTCCCCCTCCCGCAGTCGGAAGAGCAGTTTGCCGTCTTCCGAATCGTGGGGTATATAGTTTCGGAATTCCGCCTCGATTTTCTTGCGAGCCTCTTCCTTCTTCTCGGGGTCCAGGAGCTTCACGGTCAGTTCATTCGGGCCGGTCCGCTCCACCGATGCGGCCGGGATATTCTGTTCCTTGACAAAATCCCTGACGGACAAGGTGTCCCGCTCGACGAGATTCTCGATCGCTTTGTCCTCCTCGACCTCCAACACCATGTGAATTCCACCCTGGAGGTCAAGCCCGAGCGTCAACCCGCGCGCCGGCATGAATTTCTTCCACCAATTCGGCATCGCCGAGTAGATCGGCGTGGACGGCAGTAAAAGGATGACCGAAACCACCGTCACTGAACCCAACAGCAGCAATCGTCTAAGGACTCCGCGCTTCACCGAATCGGTCCTCCCTCCTATGAAGTTTCTGGGAACTAGGCCCCTTCATCCGAATCCGCCCGGAGTTCCGCGATATACTCCTTTCGGAACTTGACCCGAACGTTATCCGCGATCTGAAGCGTGACCACATCCTGTTGAATACCCGCCACCGTCCCCAATATGCCTCCCGTCGTCAGCACACGGTCACCCTTCTTAATTCCCTCGAGCATGGCCCGATGCTTTTTCTGTTTTCTCTGCTGAGGAAGAATCAGGAGGAAGTAAAACACGATAAAAATCAGCAGAAACGGCAAGAAGGACACGAGGAGCCCTCCGGATCCGGCCGGCGGCCCTCCGCCCGTTCCCTGGGCCCATGCCTGGGCCCCCATTGAAGCGGTCAACATTCGATTTCCTCCTTCCTTTTCAATCGGAGGCCTATCCCATTGAAAGAGTCATCCGGACCCATCGCGGAGGATAGGCGACTTAAGAATCATCCCGCGGCCGATAGAAATCCGATCGGAAATCATCGAGGCGACCGTCCCGAACGGCCTTCCTTATCCCGTCCATCAGACGAAGATAGTAATGGAGGTTATGGATGGTATTCAACCTTATTCCGAGCGTCTCCCGGGCCATGAAAAGGTGCCGGAGGTAGGCCCGGGAAAAATGCCGGCATGCGGTGCAGGTGCAGTTCTCATCCACCGGTTTCTCATCCCTGGCGTAACGGGCATTTTTAATAATGATCCTTCCCGAGGGGGTGAACAGCCATCCGGTGCGGGCGTGCCGAGTCGGCATCACGCAATCGAAAAGGTCGATGCCCCGGATCACGCATTCTACGATGTCCTCCGGAAGGCCCACCCCCATCAGGTAACGGGGACGGTCGTCCGGGAGGGTCGGAACGACCTCTTCGACCGTGTCCAGCATCATCCGCGGCGTCTCTCCCACGCTCAGGCCCCCGAGCGCGTATCCTTCAAAATCCATTTCGATGAGTCGCTCCGACCCCTCCCGGCGGAGGTCCGTGTAGAAACCGCCCTGAACAATCCCGAATAGGACCTGGTCCCTCCGATGGTGGGATGCCTGGCACCGTCGGGCCCAGCGCAGCGTCCGTTCCAACGCCAACCGGGTCATCTCCCGCGTCGCGGGATATCCGACGCAATCGTCAAACGCCATGATGATATCCGCCCCCAGGGCCTCCTGAATCTCGATCGCGGTTTCGGGCGAAAAGAAATGAAGGCTTCCATCCAGGTGGGACTGGAAGGAAGCCCCTTCGTCGGACACCTTGCATCGCTCCCCTAAACTAAAGATCTGATACCCGCCGCTGTCCGTTAAAATTGGACCGTCCCATGACATAAAACGGTGAAGGCCCCCCAATTCGGAGATCAGTTTGTGGCCGGGCCGAAGGTAAAGATGATACGCGTTGCCCAGAATCACCTGGACTCCCAGCCCCCGGAGTTCGTCCGGGGACAGCGTTTTGACGGAACCGCCCGTGCCCACCGGCATGAAGGCGGGAGTGTGGACCGTCCCGTGTGTCGTCTCCATGATCCCGTTCCTCGCACGGGACGAGGCATCCCGCTCCGTCATAAAAAAACGCATCGCCTACATCCGCTCGGGAGCCGAAACACCCAAGATCTCCAGAGCGTTGGCCATCACCTGCCTGACCGCGCCGGCGAGGAGTAGTCGAGCCTGCGTTAGATCCTGATCCGCCGAGATGATCCGGTGTTTAAAATAGTACTGATGGAGCATGCCGGCCAATTCCAGGAGATAAAAAACCACCGGGTGAGGCTCGAGGGACCGGGCACAATCTCGGACCAGCTCCGGATAGGAGCCCAGATGTTTCATCAACTTAAGTTCCTCGGGTTCGGACAGAAGCGCGAGTCGGACGGTTCCGGGATCGATTTTCGCCAGGCCCTGATCGACGGCCTGCCGGAAGACGCTACAGAGGCGCGCATGCGCATACTGAACGTAATAGACCGGGTTTTCATTGGACTGCCGTTTGGCCAACTCGAGATCGAATTCCAGGTGTGTGTCGAACCTTCGCATCAGGAAGAAAAAAAGCGCCGCGTCCCGCCCCACCTCGTCGATCACGTCCCGGAGGGTGATGAACTCGCCCGATCGTTTTGACATCGGCACGGGTTGCCCGTCGCGGAGCAAAGTAACCAGCTGGCCGATCAGAATCCTGAGTTTGGACTTCGGATATCCGAGGGCCTGAACCACGGCCTCCATTCGCGCCGTGTAGCCGTGATGATCCGCACCCCAGATATTAATCAGGAAGTCAAATCCGCGGCCCAATTTATTCTTGTGATAGGCCATATCGGAGGCCAGGTAGGTGTATTCCCCGTCCTCCTTACGCACAACGCGATCTTTATCATCGCCGAACTTGGTAGACCGAAACCAATGGGCGCCATCCTTTTCATAAATCAGGTCCTTCTTCCGGATTTCTTCAAGAACCTTATCGACGGCCCCGGTCTCGAATAATTCGGTCTCATTAAACCACGAATCGAAATGGATCCCGAAGGCCTCCAGGTCTTTTCGAATTAATCCGATCATTTCTTCCTGGGAAGTTTGGGTAAAAACATCGAGACAGGAGTCAGGCTCAGCTTCCTTGTACTGATTCCCGAACCGGTCGATCATTCGATCCGCCAGCAGGCCGACGTATTCCCCGCGGTAGCCGTCTTCGGGATCGCGCACGGGGTTGCCGACCTTCTGCCGGTATCGCGCGATAACCGATCGGCCCAGCAACTTGACCTGGCGTCCCGCATCGTTAATGTAGTACTCCCTCTCCGCGTCGTAACCGGAGGCGCGAAGGATATTGACCACCGCGTTGCCCACGGCCGCCCAGCGGCCGTGACCGACATGCAAAGGGCCCGTGGGATTGGCGCTGACAAATTCCACCTGGACTCGGCGTCCGCGGCCCTCTTCCGTTCGACCGTAGCGGCCCCCGTCTTGCTCGATCCGGATGAGGATCTCCTGCCACCAAGCCGGCGCCAGGGTGAAATTGATGTATCCGGGTCCGGCAATCTCCACGTGAGACAGAAAAGCAGGCTCGTTCTTCATATGTTTAAGAAGCAGCTCGGCGATGGCACGCGGAGGGCGGCCCTCGGTTTGGGCCAGGGCCATGGCCACCCCCGTCGCATAATCACCGTGGCCTTCCCGTTTTGGAATTTCAATAACGATTCGGGGATCGGATCCGGATTGAATCGCCCCCCGGGCGCGGGCTGCCTTTAAAGCCTCTTCGATCAGTGAGACCAGCCGTTCCTTAACCATGCCATGCCGCCAAATCGATGTTCACCGCAGCTTCTCCACCGCGGAATGGGGATGGTGAGAGGAGGGGGCAAGCGATGAAAATATCTCCTTCAGAAGCTGGACCCTCACAGGATCGCCTTTGGATAGGTGATCAATCTCGGGCGGAAGGATGATCAGACCGTTGGCCTTCACCATCGATGTGATCAGGCCCGAACCCTGCCTTCCCGTGGTGCACACCTCGTAGCGATCCGCTTTCATCCGCACGACGGCCCTCATGAAGTGGGTTTTCCCGACGGGTTTCGTAATCGGCTCCATCAACACGGCTTCCACCACGGGGCGAAACCATTGGACATGCCCCTGCATTTTCCGGAGCGCCGGCCGGACGAATTCCTCAAAAGTCACCATGACCGAGACGGGATTACCGGGAAGACCGAAAACGGCGCGCTTTCCCAGCATCCCGAAAGCCAGAGGCTCCCCCGGTTTCATGGCGACCTTCCAGAACTTCAAAGTCGCCCCCAGCTGCTCAAGAACATCCCTGACGTAATCGTGCGTGCCGACGGAAACGCCGCCCGAAATCAGTATGAGATCGGCGGACATGCCCTCTTCAAGACGGCTTTTGAGCGAATCCCGCCGATCTCTTGCGATTCCGAGCCTCACGGGGATGCCCCCGGCCTCGATCACCTGGGCGGCTAGGGCGTAGCTGTTGCTATCCCTGATCCGGTTCGGGGCCATCTCCTCATCCACTTCCGCCAGCTCGTCACCGGTGGATAGGATCGCCACACGGGGCCGTGGATACACCGATAGGAGGGATCGGCCCATCGCGGCCATCAGTCCGATCTCGGAGGGACCCATTGATGTGCCCGGCTCAAATACGACCTGGCCGGACCGCACGTCTTCGCCATGGGGGCGAATGTTTTCCCCCGGCTCGACCGATGCCAGCAGAACAACACGGCCATTCCCCCCTCGCGTTTCCTCCTGCCGGATAACGGCATCGGCCCCTTCCGGCAACGGAGCTCCCGTTAGTATTCGACTCGCCTGGCCCGAACCGATCCTCTTGTTCGGAAACCCGCCCGCGGGAATCTCCTCGATCACCTCGAGGCTGATCTTCCCCGATTCAGACGCGCCCTTGGAATCCTGGCTCCGGATGGCATAACCGTCCATCGCCGAATTATCCCATATAGGAATATCTGACGGGGCGATTAGCCGCTCGGCCAGAACCCGTCCGAGCCCCTCCAGAAGCCCGACCCGTTCAATCCCGAGCGGTTTGAGATTTTCCAGAACAAGATTC
>CAYJTJ010000034.1:7866-16058 GCA_964372835.1 uncultured Nitrospirota bacterium | reverse complement strand
GTAGTGCCTGACGCACGTAGGCAGCACTCTCGCATCGAGAATAGACGGAAAGTGGGGAAATAATCTGTTGGATTACCTCTTGGGTTGCAAAAGGATACGCTTTGGTTTGTCTTAAGATTGATGGATTCCTGGGCATTTCAATCCCCAAAAGAAAATAACTTTTACTTAACATCCATACTTAGTGGTGAGCATGTTGGTCAAGATTATATCCGAAGAAGTACAGCTAACGTTCAAAGCTGAGCTGCTGCGTTTTTGGACGACCAGTTCCTTCCGTCAACAAACGCTTCGTCTTCCCTACCCACCGCCAAATCCGCTTCGGCCTCTGCTGCCTATATATATAATAGATGCAGATCGAATATATTGTTCCTTTTCGATCCCGCCCCTACAGGGGGAATTAGACGGTTATTGATGATTACAAAATCCAGAAGGGCTGACGAAGGACATGTGCGGGAAGAAGAACGGGAGCGCGTGACCATAACGGCGGCCTCCGGAAGCCGGCCTGGGGATTGCGGCCTCCTCGAAATGCTATCCTGAGGCCGGGGCTCAGGCGGGCGGGATTGGCTTAGGTCTTGGGCGGTTTTCGGGGAATCTGAACCCGCTTCTTGACCCGGTCGATCACTTCTTCCGTGGTCACCTTCTCGATCTTTCCGCTGCGGCGATCTTTGAGTTCAACCAGGCCCTGCGCCAGGTTCTTCTCCCCGACGATGATCTGGTTCGGAATGCCGATGAGGTCGGCGTCGTTGAACTTGACCCCGGGCCGCTCGGAACGATCGTCCAGAAGCACCTCCACCCCGGCGTTCGACAGCGTCCCGTAGATCAGCTCGGCGGTGATCATGACCCGCTCGGACTGATCGTTGACGGGTATCACGTGGGTCTGATAGGGCGCCAGCGGGAGCGGCCAGATCATCCCCTTCGCATCGTGATTCTGCTCGATCGCCGCGGCCGCCGTACGCCCGATGCCGATCCCGTAACACCCCATGATCATGAACGTCTCTTTTCCGCTCTGATCAAGGAAGACGGCCTTCATCGCCCGGCTGTATTTCGTCCCGAGCTTGAAGATGTGGCCCACCTCGATCCCACGGCGGGACACCAGATCCTTCTTGCAGCGAGGACAGGTTTTCCCCTTCTCCTTCTCGACATTGGCGGTGTAGTGGCCATGCGGGCAGGCGACGATCTCGTCCTCACCCGTATCGGCCAGGACCATGAACTCCTGGGAGAAGGATCCTCCGATCACGCCGCCTTCCGCTTCGACCGCCGTAAACTTGAGACCGCAGCGCTCAAAAATCCGGTGATAGGCCTTGTTCATTTTTTCATAATTTACGGCCGCGCCGTCCTCGTCCCGGTCAAAGCTGTAGGCGTCCTTCATCACGAATTCCCGCGCGCGCATCAGCCCGAAACGGGGACGGATCTCATCCCGGAATTTTGTCTGGATCTGATACAAGATCTGAGGCAGCTGCCGGTAGGACTTGATCTCACCGCGAAGGAGATCGGTGATCACCTCTTCATGCGTGGGACCCAGACAAAATTCCCGGTCGCCCCGATCCTTGAGACGGAGCAGTTCTTTTCCATACTCGCTCCACCGTCCGGTCTCATTCCACAGCTCGGACGGCTGAACCATCGGCATCAGAAGTTCCTGCGCGCCGGCGCGGTTCATCTCCTCCCGGACGATAAGCTCGACGCGGCGGATCACCCGAAGGCCCAGCGGCAGATAGGTATAGATCCCGGCCGCGACCTTCCGGATCATCCCGGCCCGGATCATCAGACGGTGGCTGGCCACCTCGGCCTCGCCGGGATCCTCGCGAAGGGTTGGAATAAGAAGATTGGAGTATCGCATTTATACTCTACTTCGAAGCACGCGCCTGCTCCGCTCTTTGGCGCTCCCGCTCCGAGGCCATCGCCTCGACCTCGGCCACGAGGATGTCGGCCATCTCGGACTCCTTCACTTTTCCGACCACTTTTCCGTGTTTAAAGAGGAGGCCGCCCGCTTTGCCCCCGGCGATCCCGATGTCGGCCTCCATCCCCTCGCCGATCCCGTTCACGGCGCAACCCAGGATCGAGATGTTCAGGGGTTCTTTGATATGGGAGAGCCGGCGCTCGAGCTCCTCGACCAGTTTGAACATCTCGAACTCCAGCCGGCCGCAGGTGGGGCAGGCAATAAAATTGATCCCATGGTGGCGAAGTTCGAGGGACTTCAGTATCTCAAATCCGGCCTTCACCTCTTCGACCGGGTCCCCCGCCAGGGAAACCCGGATCGTGTCCCCGATGCCCTCGCCCAGAAGAATCCCCATCCCCACGGCCGATTTGATGCTCCCCGCGAACACGGTGCCGGCCTCCGTAATCCCCAGGTGCAACGGATAGTCCGCCCGCCTCGAGAATAATCGATAGGCCTCGAGAGCAAGCCCGACATGAGAAGCCTTGAGCGAAACCTTTATCTCCGAGAAATTCATCCCCTCGATCATCTCGACCGCCCGGAGCGCCGACTCCACCATCGCTTCGGCCGTCGGATACCCGTACTTCTCGAGGAGATCCTCCTCCAGAGATCCCGCGTTGACCCCGATGCGGATCGGGATCCCCCGATCCTTGCAGGCCGAGACGACCCGGGCAACCCGATCCCGCCCGCCGATATTCCCCGGATTGATCCGTACGCAGTCCACGTGCGGGGCCGCCCGAAGGGCCAATCGGTAGTTGTAATGGATATCCGCAATCAGCGGGATTCGGATCCGGGACCGGATCGGCCCCAGCGCGTCGGCCGCCGCATCATCCACCACGGCCGCGCGGACGATTTCGCAGCCGGCCTCCTCCAGGCGTCGGATCTGGGAGACGGTCGCCTCCACGTCCCGAGTATCGGTCGTCGTCATCGACTGAACGACGATCGGCGCGGCCCCGCCGATGGGGACGCCCCCGACCGTGATCGGCCTGGTTTTCCTCCGTTCGATCTTCATCGGCATCCGGCCATGACCATCCCGATCGCCCCTCCCCTATTGAATAAACCGCATGATGTCGTTATAGAAGGCCAGGACCATGAGGAGCAAGAGCATCGCCAGCCCGACCTGCTGCGCGATCTCCCGCTTCCGGAGACCGAGCGGCCTTCCCAAAACCGCTTCGATCACGAAAAACAGGAGATGGCCTCCATCCAGGACCGGGATCGGAAGAATGTTCATGACACCCAGCGTGATGCTTAGAATGGCGATCAGGAACAATAGCCCGCCCATTCCCTGGGAAGCGGCCTGGCCGGATAACTTCCCGATCAGGATCGGCCCCCCGATGTTGTCGATCGCCAGTTGACCCTGAACGATCCGGATCAGCCCCTCCACCGTCAGATAGGTCCAGGCCCATGTGGCCTGGACCCCCTTGACGATCGCCTCGAGGGGGTTCGACGCCTCGATCTGCACCCCTCTCGGGTTCTTGCCGATCCCGATCTGACCGACCTGGATTTCCTGCCCGTCCCCCAGATCGAGGGTCTTGGATTCCGGCGTCACGAGGAGAGTCTGGCGGGAATTTTCCCGTTCAATCACGATTGTCACCGGTTTCCCGGCGCTCCCGAAAATGATCTCGGTCATCTGGGTCCAGGTCGAGATCTTCTGCCCGTTGATCATTACCACCCGGTCCCCCGGCTTGAGGCCGGCCGCCTCGGCGGGTGAATCCGTTACGACCTCGTCGATCACGGGAAGGAGGCCCTCGAAACCCGGCACGTACATCTTCATCCCGATCGAGAGCGAGGCCGTGAAGATCAGATAGGCGAGGAGCATGTTGAAGGCCGGCCCGGCCGCCACGATCGTGATCCGTTTCCAGATGGCCTGGTGGGAGAATGATCGGGCCTTATCCCCCGGGGAAAGGCCGGGCGCATCGGGTCCGCCCTCTTCCTGGGGCTCTTCCCCAAAGAGCTTCACATACCCGCCCAGGGGAAGGATCGAGACCAGGTACTCGGTGTCTCCAATCGTTCGCCCGATGAGGCGCGGGCCGAATCCGAGGGAGAACTTGAGAACCCGGACGCCCAAATACCGGGCGGCAAGGAAATGGCCCAGCTCGTGAAAGAAAATCAGAATCCCCAGGACCACGAGAAAATAGAACAGATTATATAGAAAACCTCCTATTGATTCCATAAAGCCCGATTCTCCTCCGTTAACGTTTTTGTAGCCCGTCTCATTCTTAGACGGCCTTGGCCGCCCGTTCCCGACCCCACCGGTCGGCCTCCAGGACGACCTCGAGGTCATTGACGGGTCGGGGGCGGTGTTCATCCATCGTCTTACGGATGATCCGCCCAATCCCCGGAAACTCGATTCTCCCCGCAAGATACGCCCCGACCGCCACCTCATTGGCGGCGTTCAGGACGGCCGGCAACGTCCCCCCTTCTTTGATCGCCTCGTACGCGTAGCCGAGGCAGGGAAATTGGACCGGATCGGGCGACTCGAAGGTGAGCGACCGGACCTTCTCAAATTGGATGGGCGGGAGATCCAGCGGCAGCCGTTCGGGATAATTCAGCGCATAGGCCAGCGGTCCGCGCATGTCCGGAAGACCCATTTGCGCCAGCACGGAGCCGTCCCGGAACTCGACCATCGAGTGGATAATGCTCTGCCGATGAATGACGACATCAATCCGCTCCGGGGAAATATCGAAAAGCCAGCGGGCCTCGATCACCTCCAGCCCCTTATTCATGAGGGTGGCCGAGTCGATCGAGATCTTGGCCCCCATCTGCCAGGTGGGATGCCTCAAGGCCTGGTCGGGCCTGATCGTCCGCTGCTGGACGGGGGGAAGGTCGATGAGCGGCCCCCCCGAGGCCGTCAGGATCAGCCGGCGGACATCGGCCCACTTCTGACCCGCCATGATCTGAAAAATGGCGCTGTGCTCGCTGTCCACCGGAAGGAGCACCGCCCCGGAGCGCCGGGCCTCTTCCCGGACGATCGGGCCGGCCATCACCAACGGTTCCTTGTTCGCAAGCGCGATCGGTTTGCTCGTCCGGATGGCGGCCAGCGTCGGGGCCAGCCCCGCCGAACCGACGATGGCCGAGACGACCATGTCGGCGTCGGAGAGCGTCGCGATCGTCCTCAATCCGTCCGGCCCCGATAGTATCTCCACCTTGGGACCCGGAAGATCGCGGCATTGATCGCGAAGACGCCCGGCCGCCCCTTCATCCGCCAGGGCTACGGCGAGAGGCCGGAACTTCCGGATTTGTTGCAGGAGCGTAGCATCGTTCCGGAAGGCCGTCAAACCGACGATCCGAAACCGATCCGGATGGTCGGCCACCAACCGAAGCGCGTTTCGGCCGATCGAACCCGTCGAACCCAAAATCACCAGCCGTTTCATCCGGCGACCATCCGTCCCGTCAGAGGTTTTCGCGTTCTATATCACAATCACGCGGCCGAACTGTTTAACCCAGAGGAGATAATAATAAAAGGCCGGGGCCGTAAAGATCAGGCTGTCCACCTTATCGAGCATCCCCCCGTGTCCGGGAATCAGACGGCTTGAGTCCTTCACCGCGGCCGAGCGTTTGAACATCGATTCGACGAGGTCCCCTAACTGTCCCAGGCCGCCCAGCAGCAGACCCAGCACCAGACTATCATACGCCGAGAGCATGGGCAACCACCCGGCCCGCCCGAACCAGGCCGCGACAAGGCCCGCGATTAATCCCCCGATCGCCCCCTCCCACGTCTTGTTCGGACTCACCTTCGGGGCCAAGGGTCTGCGTCCCAAGCCCTTTCCGATATAATAGGCCCCGGCATCGGCGGTCCATGTCACCAGGAACAGAAAGAGAATGAGGTTTTCCCCTTGATCGATATTGCGGATCAAGATCAGATGCCCCAGAAGCCAGCCGACGTAGAGGATTCCCAACAGCCCCACCGCGGCGTCCGGGAATCGGACGCTCATCTCCCGGCGGACGAAGAGTTCGAACAGCAGGAGGCCGACGATTATCATCGAGAGGACTTCGCGATCCGAAAGCAGCCCTTGGAAGTGGAAATGCCAGGTGATCAAGCCGCCCCCCAGGCCGCCCATCAGAATCAGGCCGATTTTGTTTTCGGGATACCGCAGACGATAGAACTCGTACTGGCCCAATTGGATTCCGATGAGAACCAGGAAGGTAAACACCCAGGGGGGCAGCGATTTGACCAGAACATAGAAGAGGGGGATGAAGAGTGCGGCGATGATGAGGCGCGTGAGATGCATCAACCCCGCCTCATTCGGTGTTCCGGCAACGCCTTATGCTTCACCAAGCCGAATCGGCGATCCCGCTGCTGGTAATCCAGTATGGCCATCAAAAAATCTCGCCGTCGAAAATCGGGCCACAGGGTCGGCGTGAAGTACAGTTCGGTGTAGGCCATCTGCCACAGCAAGAAGTTGCTGATTCGAGATTCCCCGCTCGATCGAATCATCAGATCCGGATCGGGCAGATCCGCCGTCTCGAGGTATTGGCCGAATAGGCCTTCATCCACGTCGCCCGGGGTGACCGCCCCTCTCTGAAGCTCCTCATGCAGCCGGAGGGCGGCATCCAGGATCTCGGCCCGTCCGCCGTAACTCAAAGCGATGGTAAGAATCATCTGATCGTTCTCGGAGGTCTCAACCTCGGCGGCCCGGATGAGGGACATCACCGAATCGGGCAGCCGGTGGGTGCGACCGATGGTCTTGAACCGTATCCGGTGCTCCATCATCGTCTTCATTTCCTTTTGGAGATAGACCTCCAACAGGGTCATCAGCTCTTTGATTTCTTCGGCGGGACGCCGCCAGTTCTCGAGCGAGAAGGCATAGATCGTTAGGGCGGTGATCCCGAGTTCCCGACCGACGCGGACGACATCCCTGACGGAGTCTATGCCCTCCCGGTGGCCGGCGATCCTCGGAAGCCCGCGCACCTCCGCCCAACGGCCGTTCCCGTCCATGATGATCGCCACATGACGGGGCAGGCGCGACCGATCGACCAGCGCCTGCAGCTGATCATCGCTCATTTCTTCATAGCCCGATGTGGTTTTCCTCGTCATGGGGTCCCAACTTTCCTCGGTTCTCAATCGAAATTTTTGGGGGATCGGATGAAAGTCCGGACATCCGTGGGACACGAAAAAGGGCGACCCGCGCGGTCACCCTCTCCCCAAGGTCCCCCCCTGATCCTTGAGCAGGCCTCGGTCCGTCTCGGAATGATCCCGGGTCCGTGCGACCGTTATCCCGACGCCGCTCCCACGGGCTTTCGGCTTCGCAGATACAGGTCAATTCCCCGGGCGGCATCGCGCCCCTCGCGGATCGCCCAGACAATCAACGAGGCTCCCCGCTTCATGTCCCCGGCCGCGTAGATTCCCTCCACATTCGTGCGATGGTTTTCATCCACGGCCACATTCCCGCTCGCGTCCAGCTTGATCTTAAGATCGGCCAGCAGGCCCTCTTTCTTCGGACCGCAGAAACCCATCGCCAGGAGAACCAGATCCGCCTCCAACTCAAACTCGGTCCCGGGCATCTCGACAAAACGGGGCCGGCCCTGCGAATCGGTCTTCATCTCGACCCGAACGGCGTGGAGCCGGCGCACGCGGCCGCTCTCTCCCGAGAAGCGCTGGGTTGAAACGCTCCACTCCCTCTGACAGCCCTCCTCGTGGGCATGCGAGGTCCGAAGCGCCATCGGCCATAGCGGCCACGGCGTGGACGGATCGCGGGTGGGAGGCGGCTCGGGCAGGAGCTCAAACTGGTGAATTTCCTCGGCCCCCTGCCGGTGGACCGTTCCAAGGCAGTCCGAGCCGGTATCCCCCCCGCCGATGATCACGACCCGTTTATCCTTGGCCGTAAGCCGTGCCGATGGTTCGATCGCGTCTCCCGCATTGATTTTATTCTGCTGGGTGAGATACGCCATCGCCGGATGGATCCCTTCCAGATCCCGGCCGGGTACCGCAAGATCACGGGCGACCATCGCGCCCCCGGCCAGGCAGACGGCATCAAAGTCCCGACGCAGCGCCTCGGCCGAAAGGTCCTCCCCGACATCCACCCCGGGCCGAAACAATACCCCCTCCGCGCGCATCTGTTCCAATCGCCGGTCCAAGACCCATTTTTCCATCTTAAAGTCGGGGATGCCGTATCTCAGCAGTCCCCCGATCCGGTCATCCTTCTCGAAGACCGTGACGGCGTGGCCGGCCCGACGGAGCTGTTGCGCCGCCGCGAGCCCGGCCGGACCCGAGCCGACCACCGCCACCTTGTATCCGGTCTCGGCTTCCGGAAGGACCGGC
>CAYJTJ010000034.1:0-7766 GCA_964372835.1 uncultured Nitrospirota bacterium | reverse complement strand
CTTCACCCGCTCCTCGACCGGGCGCCGCTTGGGGCCTTCGCGATGAATCTTCATGAAGCCCCTGGGATCAGCCATGGATCGCGGCCTCCTTGGACGCGCCCCTCTGGAGGCTGCGCTGCTCGAGGACTTTCTTGTACTCCACGGACATCACGCGTAGAAATTTCGGCAATATCCGATCCCACTGCTCTAAAACCCTTTTGGCCTTGGCGCTTTGTGTGAACTGAGCGTGCCGTTGGATCATTCCCTTAAGAAGAGCCTGATCGGCCGGATCCCGGACCGGCTCGAGCTCGACCATGCTGAGGTTGCAGCGCCGCTCGAATCCGCCGTCTTCGTTCAGAACATAGGCGACCCCGCCGCTCATCCCGGCCGCGAAATTACGCCCGGTCCGGCCGAGCACCACGACCACCCCGCCGGTCATGTATTCGCAGCCGTGGTCTCCCACGCCCTCGATCACGGTGTGAACACCGGAGTTCCGGACCCCAAATCGCTCGCCGGCCATCCCGTAGATGTAGACCTCTCCCGCGATCGCGCCGTACAGCGCGACGTTTCCGACGATGATCGTCTCTTCCGGCACGAAGGTCGAGCCCCTCGGGGGGATGATCACGATGCGCCCCCCGGACATGCCCTTGGCGAGATAGTCGTTCGTCTCCCCCTCCAGCGTGATCGAAACGCCGTTCGCCAACCAGGCGCCGAAGCTTTGGCCCGCCGTGCCGGTCATTCGGAAATGGATCGTGTCGGCCGGAAGGCCGGCCAGGCCGTACCGCTTGGCGATCTCGCCGGAGAGCATGGCGCCCACCGTCCGGTGAACGTTCCGGATCGGCAGACTGGCCTCCACGCGCTGCCCGGATTCCAGGGCCGGGCGGGCGAGTTCAATGAGCCGGTGATCCAGCGCCCCCTCCAGCCCGTGATCTTGCGGCTCGACCCAGTGGGAGGCCGCGCCGGGCGGGCCGTCGGGCCTACTCAAAATGGAACCGAGATCGAGCCCGCGGGCCTTCCAGTGGTCGTTCGCTTTTTTGAATCGGATTTTGTCGACCCGGCCGACCATCTCGTGAAATCTTCGAAAGCCCATCTGGGCCATCCTCTCCCGCACTTCTTCGGCGATGAAGAAGAAATAGTTGACGACATGCTCCGGCTGCCCGGTGAATTTCTTTCGGAGCGCCGGGTCATGCGTGGCGATCCCGACGGGGCAGGTGTTCAGGTGGCACTTGCGCATCATGATGCAGCCCTCGACGATCAGCGGCGCGGTCGAAAAACCGAATTCCTCGGCACCGAGCAGTGCCGCGATGACGACGTCCCGTCCCGTTTTCAACTGACCGTCCGTCTCGATTCGGACGCGGCCCCGGAGATTATTTAGGACCAGCGTTTGGTGGGTCTCGGCCAGTCCGAGTTCCCAGGGAATTCCCGCATATTTGATCGACGACAACGGCGAGGCGCCGGTGCCCCCCGAGTCCCCGCTGATCAGGATCTTGTCGGCGCGGGCCTTCGCCACGCCCGCCGCGACCGTCCCGACGCCGACCTCGGCCACCAGCTTGACCGAAACGGCCGCGGCCGGATTCACGTTCTTGAGATCGTAGATCAGCTGGGCCAGATCTTCGATCGAATAGATATCGTGATGCGGCGGCGGCGAGATCAATTGAACCCCGGGGGTCGCGTACCGGAGCCGGGCAATCGTTTCGTCCACCTTGTAACCCGGCAACTGGCCCCCCTCGCCCGGTTTCGACCCCTGGGCCATCTTGATCTGGAGCTCCCGGGCGTTCACGAGGTAGTGGGTCGTGACGCCGAATCGGGCCGAGGCCACCTGCTTGATCGCGCTGCTCTTGGAATCCCCGTTCGGCAGCGGGGCGAACCGCTCCGGATCCTCGCCCCCCTCCCCGGTATTGCTCTTCCCGCCGATCCGGTTCATGGCGATCGCCAATGTCTCGTGGGCCTCCTTGCCGAGCGCGCCGAAGGACATCGCGCCGGTGTTGAAACGTTTCACGATCTCGGAAGCCGGTTCAACTTCATCGATCGGAATCGGTTCGGGCAGTATCTTCGGCTCCAACAGGCCTCGCAGGTTCGAGCGGGTCCGGCTCTCGTCATCGACCATGCGGGTGAACTCTTTGAAGGTGGAGTACTCCTTCTGACGGGTCGCGTGCTGGAGTTTCGCGATCACCTCCGGCGACCAGTTGTGGTGCTCGCCCTGGACACGGTAGTGGTACTCTCCCCCGAACTCCAACTGATGGATCGGACCCGGCTCGTAGGCGACCGCGTGCCGTCGCAGCGTCTCCTCGGCCAACTCCTCGATCCCGATCCCCTCCACACGGGACGGCGTCCCGGTGAGATAGCGGCCGACCAGATCGCTGTTCAGCCCGATCGCCTCGAAGATTTGGGCCCCGCAGTAGCTCTGAACGGTGGAGATCCCCATTTTCGAGAAGATTTTCAAAAGCCCCTTGTTGATCGCCTTGATATACTTGGCCTCGGCCGTCGTCTCGTCGATCCCCTCGGGAAGGTAGCCCTCGCGGACCAGATCCGTGAGCGTTTCGAAGGCCAGATAAGGATTGACCGAGCCGGCCCCGTACCCGATCAGGCAGGCGAAGTGGTGAACGTCCCGCGGTTCGCCCGACTCGACAATCAGCCCGACCTCGGTCCGGCTGCATTCCCGGATCAAATGGTGATGGACGGCCGAGATCCCCAACAGACTCGGGATGGGCGCCCATTCCCGGTTCACGCCCCGGTCGCTCAAGATGATGAATTTATAGCCGTCTCGAACGGCCTCCGAGGCCTGCCGGCAGAGCGCCTCGACCGCGGCCGTCATTCCTCTCGGACCCTTCGCGACCGGGAAGATCATCGGCAGGGTCTTCGTCTTGAAATGCCCGTCCGTGATCGTCCGGATCTTCTCCAGATCGGCATTGGTCAGAAGCGGTTGGGGCACCCGGATCCGCCGGCAGGATTCGGGCGTTTCACCGAGGAGATTCGCCTTCGGCCCGATATTCGTCACGAGCGACATCACCATCTGCTCCCGGATCGGATCGATCGGGGGATTGGTCACCTGCGCGAAAAGTTGCTTGAAATATTTAAAAAACATCTGGGGCCGGTTGGAAAGAACCGCCAGCGGCGTGTCGGTCCCCATCGAACCGACCGCCTCTTCGCCCGTCACGGCCATCGGACTGATGACGGCCTTCAATTCCTCGATCGTGATCCCGAAGGCCTGCTGCCGCTTCCGGAGGCTGGCATGGTCGGGCTGAGGAACATTCAACGGCTCCGGCAGATCCTCGATATTGACCCGGTTCGTCATGACCCACTGACGGTAGGGCTTGCGAGAGGCGATATCGGCCTTGATTTCGTCGTCATCGATGATCCGGCCCTGGACCGTGTCGACCAGAAACATCCGGCCCGGCTGGAGTCGGCCCTTCGTCCGGACCTCCTCCGGCTTGACGGAAAGAACCCCGGCCTCGGAGGCGACCACGGCGAAATCGTCATGCGTGACAAGGTAGCGGCACGGCCGCAGGCCGTTGCGATCGAGCGTCGCGCCGATCAGCTTTCCATCCGTGAACAGGACGGCGGCCGGGCCGTCCCAGGGTTCCATCATCGCGGCATGATATTCATAGAAACCGCGGCGATTCATGTCCATGTCGGGATTTCCGGCCCAGGCCTCCGGGATCAGCATCATCATGGCATGGGGGAGCGAACGGCCGCCCATCACCAGAAACTCCAGCGCGTTGTCGAAGCACGCCGAGTCGCTCTGGTCCTCGTAGATGATCGGGTAGAGTTTCACGATATCGTCGCCGAAGAACTCCGAGGCCATCCGACCCTGGCGGGCACGCATCCAGTTGATGTTGCCTTTGAGGGTGTTGATCTCGCCGTTGTGGCAAATGTAGCGGTAGGGGTGGGCCCGGGCCCAGGTTGGAAAGGTGTTCGTCGAAAACCGGGAATGGATCATCGCCAGCGCGCTGACCACGCTCGGATCGGCCAGGTCCGGGTAGAAAAGCGGAATCTGTTTGGGAAGGAGGAGGCCCTTATAGACGATGGTGTTCGAGGAAAGGCTGGAGATATAAAAATCTCCGCGTTCTTCGATCGCCGACTCCAGAATGGCATTCTCCATCCGCTTCCGGATAATGTAGAGCTTCCGCTCGAACTGGGCCTCGTTTAGGATGTCCCGCGCGATGAAAAACTGGCGGATATAGGGCTGACTGGCGCGTGCGAGATCGCCGACCTGGCCCTCCTTGGCGGGGACGTCCCGCCAGCCCAGGAGCCGCTGACCCTCCTCCAAAATGATCCGCTCCAACACCGCCTCGCAGAGGCGACGCTGGGCCGAATCTCGGGGAAGGAAAACCATGCCGATGCCGTATTCGCCGGGGCCCGGGATCCGTACGCCGATCTCGCCGCAGGCCCGTTTTAGAAACTCATGGGGAACCTGGATGAGGAGGCCGGCTCCGTCGCCGGTGCAGGGGTCGCAGCCGACGGCACCCCGGTGGGCCAGGTTCTCGAGAACCTGAAGGCCTTTTCGAATAATGTCGTGGGATTTTGTGCCCTTAACGTTGACGACGAATCCGATGCCGCAGGCGTCCTTTTCGAACCGGGGATCGTAGAGGCCCTGATGTCGAGGAAGTCCGTTTGATGACATGAGGTTACACTACAGGAAAAGGCCCAACGGTGTCAATCCTTTTTGTAGGGTCAGATGGTCCTCTGTGGAGGCCCTTTTCCTTCATTATTCAGTTGGTTGGAGCGATCCTCCTGCCCGTCCATTGCAACGGGAATCGAATTGGATTATAATGGTCCCGTTCGGGGAAGGGAGATTAATATGGCCAAGGATCTCAGTGGGCACGGATACGACCGCGAGGAAGAATATTTCTACAAGAAGAACAAGGAGCTGCTCGATAGAATGCGTCAGCAGCTTGACGCCGGGCGGGCCAAGCAGGAGACCCGATCCGGAGGAAACCCGCACTGGATGAAGTGCCCGAAATGCGGCAAAGCTCTGGAAGAGGTCGGTCTGGCCGGGATCAAGGTGGACCAGTGTACGAACTGCCTTGGGATCTTTTTCGACAAAGGCGAGCTGGAACTCTTAATCGGCGCGCAGGAACCGAAGGGATTTCTGGAAGGGTTGAAGCGGCTCTTTAAAAAATAACCTCCCCAACGATAAAAACCAGACAACCTCTGTAAGCCGAAGCCCTATTGGCTCGGAGGCGGGACGTAATCTTTAGGCAAGGCCGCGCCTTTTCCGAAGAAAAACTCCTCGACCTGCTTGTTAAAGATCTCGTCCGCCTCCTTGCTCATCATATCGAGGCGGTATTCGTTCATGATCATTTTAAAATGTTCCTTGAACATCTTCCAGGCTTCCTGGGAAACGTTTTCATAGATCCGTTGGCCCATTTCGCCCGGGATGGGAGGCCGTTCCAGACCCGGCCGCTCGTCGCCTAGCTTCACGCACTTGACCATCCGCTGGCCCATAGAAATCCTCCTTCCCATTGATGGGGATCAATCCTCCGAAACCTGAATCCTCCGCTCCCGATGATAATTCACAAGCGCGCGATTCGCCTCCACGATTCCCGGGAGCTTCGCGGCCAGCCGATCAAGCCGGCTCCCCGGCAGGACGAATATCATCTCCTCCTCCGTCAGATCGGCGTACACCCTCGCCCCGATACAGGCTGAACTGGTCACCGGAATTTCCTGATCCAGAGACCGTGGGATCGCCCCGCAGGTCGGCCGCCCCAGAAGCGAGAGCGCCGGTCCCGTCCAGTCGGCCGCCCCGGTCGCCTCGGATAAGACCATGGCCTGGCTCGGTCGAAGTACGAACAGGACGGCATCCGGCTCCTCGGCGAACCGGCTCAACGGCCCGTACACGATACCCCGGTGACCCTTTCGGACGGAAGGAATTTTCGGAAATTCGGCCTCGGAGAGGTACTGGAGCCGCAGCATCTCCCCGAACAGCGCTTCGGCCGCCCGCTTTCGATCCGCCGGCAACTCGAATCCCATTGTCAGGGCTCCCACCGGGCATTCGAAATGGTCTTCGGCCGCGGCATAAAACAGCCGTTCCTCGGCCATCCGCCAGAAGGTGCAGGCGGACGGAACCACTCCTGAAAAAACGGAAATTCCCGGCGGCGCATCCGGCACGAACCGCATCGCCACAGGATTGTGGGATAAATCCAATTCGCTCTTTAATTTTATCACGAGATCAGCGTATTTCATGACGATATCCTTTCTCCTTTGCGGGCCCGACCGCCGATATTACGAGGGCGGATCAGATCCGGATCGATGGGGCCGTGATCGGCTTCCATTGATCTTCCGTGGGCTCGGCGCAGCAGAACCATGACTCGGTCAGGCGCGGGGCCCGCGGACCCCTCGGCCGACTTAACGGAGGCGCGGCCGGGATCTCGGCCCCGGCCTGGAGGGACAACGCGGCCGTCTTTATTTTCGAAAAGGTCTCCCACGGGTCCTCGGAGACCGCCGCCGCCCCCTCGACGATCCGGCGGACATTCCCTTCAAGCCGATCCATCCGGGGGTCCGGGCCCTTCCATTCATAACTGAAGGTCTCTGGATTGAGACGGCCGAGATAGGGCCGGATCGCGGGGCTCTTAAGGAGGCTTGATCCGGGGGGAAGAAGCAACCGGATCGAGAACTGGACCGGATCAATCAGATCCATCAGCTCACGCTCTTCGACAAACCGGATCAGTTCAAGGTAATCCTCGAGCGTCGTCCAGGGGGTAAAAGCGACCAGAGACAGGCGGAGCGAAATCCCCGCGGCGCGCGTGATCTCCAGGGCCGTCTCCAGATCGGCCCGGGTGTGTTCTTTTTTCAAGTGATCCAGGATCGTATCGTTAATGGACTCCGCCGCGGTCTGGATGAAGAGACAGCCCAGATCCTTCAACCTCGGCATCCGATCGGCGTATTCCACGATATGCTGTATCTTCGCCGTCATGTCGAACGTGATCCCGGGAAACGCTCTATGGAGGCGGACCGCAATGCGCAGAGAATGCTCCACCCCGTTTAGGAAATCAGGATCACCAAACGTGATGTGCTCCGCGCCCATTTCGACCAGATTCCGGATATCCGCCAGGACCACCTCCTCCTGAACGATTCTCACGCGGCCCTCATAGACCGGCGTGATCGGACAGTGAAGACATCGGTGCGCGCAGCCGCGGCTCGCCTCGACAGGACCGACGAGCTTCATCCCCGATCCGGTATCCAGCCGGGCGTATCGCTCGAGCGGCGGGAGCAGATCCCGTGCCGGGACGAGAAAGCGCTGGCGCCCCAGAAACGGTTCCGAGAAATGTGACCGCGTCCAGACGCCGTTCAGATCGGTACCTGTTTTTCCGGAAAGATTTCGGATGAGTTGAACCAGGGGCTGCTCGAATTCCCCCCCCATGACGCTGTCCCCTCCCGCGTCCAGAAGGTATTCCCCGTTGAGCGAGGCATACAGCCCGTAGAAACATATATGGCAGGTCTTATTGATCCTCCGGATCCGCTCGGCCGCCTTCACGCCCAGGCGTATGGCGGTATGCATGGGGATGGAAATGCCGATGAACGACGCCTCGCGAACCCTCCGATCGTCGAAATCCTCGACGGACAGATCCAGACACTGAACCGGATGTCCCTCGGCCCGAATATGCGCCGCCGGCGAGGCCAGCCCGAGCGGCTGATGACCCAGCTCATAACAGGAGATCAAAAGGACATTCATCATCATGGTGCTTTAAGGACATGAACACTGATCGCGCCGGTTCGATTCTTCAAACAGGCTGTTTAAAAACTTTCCACATTCTATCACCGCCCATGGAGATATGCAATCCGCG
>CAYJTJ010000033.1:12255-16416 GCA_964372835.1 uncultured Nitrospirota bacterium | reverse complement strand
CTCGTGGTCGTCGGGATCGTGGCGGCGGTATTTGTCTCGCTGCTGAGCACCGAAGGCTACATCGCCTTAAACCAGTCGGCCGGGCTGGAGGCATTTGGAATTGCGGAGGGAGGGGCGGAAGAGGCCTTGTATCAATTAAAGACGGGGACCCCCTGTACCTCGCTTTCGAACACCAACATTGCCTTGGGTTCGGGAAGCTTTACCACCACGGGGGCCCTGTACAACCCGGACACCCCGACCATCCTTTCAGCCGCGATTTCAAGCATGGATGCCGTCATCCCGGTGGCCTCCATCGCAGGCTATGCCCCCCATGGGCGGATACGAATTGAGTCGGAAGAAATTACCTATACGGGCTCTTCGAGCGTTCCGGCGGCCTGCACCCCCTTTACGCAACCCTGCTTCACCGGGGCCCAAAGAGGGTCTGCCGGGACTGCCCCTGCCGGTCATGCCATCGGTCTTCCCGTCTACCAGAACAACTGCCTCATCCAATCGACTGGGAAAGTCACCGGTCCCGTCGTCACCAGCCAGCGGGTCCTGGAGATGATCCAGCAGGGAGTCAGTGTGAGGGAAGACAGTTTCACCAAGTCGACGGCGGGGGCGCCGGCAAGCCAATCGATCACCGGCGTCGGGTTTAAGCCGAAGGCGGTGATTTTCTTCTGGACGCAGCAAACCGGTGCGGGTACAGGTTTCAAAAAGGACGTCAATACCGGGGTCGGCTTTGCGACGGGTCCGGCCAACCAACGGGCGGTAACGGTCACGGCGCAAGATAATACAATAGATTCAGATGACGGCCGGATGCGATCAGAATCAAACGTAATCGTTTTTCTATCCGGCGGCGGGCCGCCGACGGGGGTGCTGGCGCAGGCGAATTTGACTTCGTTGGATGCGGATGGTTTCACGATGAACTGGACGACCAATGATAACAAGGCCTATCGGATTCACTACATGGCCCTGGGCGGGGACATGACCGACGCTTTTGCGGGCTCTTTTAATCTAAATACCGCGGTTGGCAATCAAGCGGTGGGCGGCGTTCCTTTTAAACCCGATTTTGTGATGTTTCTCTGGAGCTTTACCGAAGGGGTCGATACGCTCACGGCCCACTCCGAAATGGGCGTTGGTTTTGCCCGAAGCTCAACCGCTCGCGGGGCCCTTGTCCAGGCGGCACCTGATGGGGATCCGACAAACGTCAACAAACGATGGCAGCAGAGAACCGACTCTGCGATCTTGGTACTGAACCCGACCACAACTCCACCCGGCCAGGATGCCATTGCCGATTTTGTATCGATGGATGCAAATGGTTTCACGATTAATAAATCGGACGCGCCCGCGGCCGTCGTCCCCATTTTTTACCTGGCTTTAAAAGGGGGACGTCATCAGGTCGGGGCTTTCAATCAAGCCACCGCGGTTGGAAATCAAGCCATAACGGGTGTTGGGTTTAAGCCCGAACACCTGATGCTGTCGAGTTTTAATCTGGTCGCGCAAGCGGGTATTGCGGGCGGTGCGGGGGGCGTCTCGTTCGGTGCGGCGAGACACCCCACGGCCAGGGGGAGTATTTGGTTCCAAGACAACAATGTGGATCGATCTGATGCGAATATGTACACTTCCACAACGGATGTCTTGACCCTGGCCACCGGGCCTAATACTATCAACGCCCAGGCCGATTTTTCGTCCTTTAATACCGATGGGTTTACCTTGAACTGGACGACGGCGGCCGCCCCCGCTCGGCAAATCTTATACTGGGTCGTCGGGCCGAATGTTGATCTCGGAAAGATCGACTGGCGGGAGGTTATTCCGTGATGACTCAAACGGCGTTGCCAAAGGAGGCGCTATGATCTGGTTATATTTTTTGGGGGCGGTGGCCCTGCTGGTTGGGATTCTCCTCATCTTTTCGCCACGATCCTTAATTAAGGCGAGCGAGGAGTTGAATCGAATGGTCACCAAGATTGACGAGCAGGTGATCAAGTACCGAGTGGGGGTCGGGGTGTCGCTCATCCTGGCCGCGATTTTTCTGATCTTCTACGCCTACATGATCGGCCGCCGATAATCGGGCCCGAGACGCGTTGGGAACTGGAACGGATTCGGACTAGACAGCCTTGATCAAAAATGAAAAAAGCTTGACATTTCAGCTTATTTTGATACACTTAACTCTACAAATTTAGATTTACATATATACTCCTATAGCCTACAGACTTCCTGAATGAAGACGGCCGAGATCCTAAAAGAGATCGACATCCCCCGCCACAAGCTTTACTACCTCGAACAAAAAGGCTACATCAAACCCAGACGGATCCCGATGGGTGATCTGGAGGCGAGGGAGTATTCCGACGAGGATATACTGAAGATCAAGTTGATCTGGAAATATTTAAAGCGCGGCTTCAAACACAAAACCGCGTATCAAAAGGCGACCGAAGAGATGAATTCGAACAGCGGTCCCTAACACGACGGGCGGATGACGATGGCGGTCTCCTGGCTGTCCCGGCTCAAACCCAAACGGCACCTCCTGGGCCTGGACATTGGAAAAAGCGCGATCAAGGTGGTTCAGCTGGCCACGACACGCAACGGTATCTCGCTTCGATATGCCGGGCTCACCGAGCGGGCGCCCGCGGAGTCGGGCGATGGAGGGGGGGGCGCCACGCTGGCTGTCAATGAAGCCATTAGGGAAAGTGGGCTAAAACGCCAGGCCGTCGCGATCCAGTATTCGGGCGCCGGCCCCGTGATCCGCTACCTCCAGTTTCCGAAAATGCCCAAGGATGAGCTCGGGGAGGCGGTCCGCTGGGAGGCGAAGAAGATCCTTCCCCAGCCGATCGAGGAGATGGTTCTGGACTACCTGATCCTGGGCGAGACCCAGGAACGGGATCTCAAACGGATCGAGATTCTTCTCGTCGCGGCCGATCGTGCGGCCGTCCTCGACCAATTGGAATCTTTAAAGCCGGTTCACCTGCCGGTAACGGTGATGGACGTCAACCCCCTCGCGCTCTTCAATGCGCTCAAATTGAACTACCGCTCCGATCTTGAAGAAAACCTGGTCTTCGTCGATATCGGGGCCGGAAAAATGGATATCAATATCGGAAAACGGGGCATGCTTCGGTTCACACGAAACATTCAACTCGGGGGCGATGCGATCACTCAGGCCGTGATGGGTGCGCTCCAGGTGGAGGGACAGGAAGCCGAACGGTTAAAACGGCATAAGGGCCTCTCGGCGCCGGCCGGAGGCGAGGCCCCGGCCGGATCCGAGGCCGAAAAAGACCGCCGGATGTATGACGCCGTCAAGGTCGAAGTGGACCGGATGATTCTCGAAACCCAGCGGTCGATCGATTACTATCGGGCCCAGTTTCGGGAAGGCGGGGTGAAGAAAATCGTCCTCATGGGCGGGGTCGGTCTGATGCCCGGCTTCCAGGAATATTTCGCATCGTATTTTGATGCCAACGTGGAGATGGACGATCCCTTCGCCGAGATCGCCTGCGACGAGGTTTCGGTGGCGGATCTTCGGCTTCTGGCCCCCCGCTTTTCCACCAGCGTGGGCCTCGCGCTCCGGAGGACCGGCGAATGAAATCGCACGTGAATCTGATCGCAGGGGAGATTCTTTTTGGCGAGAAGCCGTTCCCGATCAAGCCGATGGCCATTCCGCTTGGGGTGGTCGCAGCCGTCCTTGTCCTGATCCTGGTCACACTCTTTTCCGCCGGGAGGAGGGGCCTGCTCAAGAATGAGGTCCAGCGGCTGAGCCTCAAGCGCGACCAGATTCAGCTGGAATCGGCCCGGCTGACGGGCGAGATCGGGGCGATCACACGGCAGAGCGAGGCCGGCCGGGAGCTGGCCGCGCAACAGCTTGCCGCGATGCGCGAACTGGCCAAGAACCGCATCGCCTGGTCCGATGTCCTCCGCGAGGTCAGCCTTCTGGTTCCGGAGGGCGTCTGGCTGACGGAGATGGAGAGTCTCGAACCCCGGCCCGGGGGCCCGCTTGGCTCTCCCGCGACCAAGACGATCCGGTTCATCGGCCAGGCCCGATCCCAGGTCGCCGTAAACCAGCTCGTTTCGGCGCTGGAACGGTCCCCCCGTTACGCATCCGTGGCCCTGGTCTACTCTCAGAAGTCGGGAACGGGACCGACGGGCGTCAAGTTCGAGCTCACGGCCGGGATGCGTTGAAACCGCCGTAGGCGATTG
>CAYJTJ010000033.1:7459-12155 GCA_964372835.1 uncultured Nitrospirota bacterium | reverse complement strand
CTATCGGCCAAGGCGGGCGATCTTCTTCCCGGGGGAAGCCGATTGTCCTCCGTTCTTGAGGAGCTGACCCGATTGGCCCGCTTGAGAAGGATCGAGTTTGTCTCGGTCCGTCCGGAAGCCATTGAGGATAAGGGGACCTATCTCCAGCTGACGCTTCAGATCGATACTCAGTCCCGATTCCGCGAGCTGGGCGAGTACCTCCTCATGCTCGAGAATCTCCCTCGGGCCGTCATTGTGAAGGATTTGAAGGTGGAGGGTCTCTCGCAAGACGGCCCTTCCGTTCTGTCCCACCTTAAGACGATGACCTACCTTGGAAAGGAGTAACGCGAGGGGATGAAGTCGTGCGGGGCGAGCCGTAAGGGTGTCAACGCGATGAGGCCGTGGGCCTGCCCCCGGGCCGTTGCCATCGGGATTCTTCTGTGCGTTCTTAAGTTCGGACTCGGAGCGGGCCGGGCATACCCGACCGAACCCTTTTCCGAAATGGACATCCGGTGGCTGGAGCGCCAGGAGAGGGCGCGCGAGTGGGGGCGAGATCCCTTCGCGCTTCCCGGCGGACCGGCGGGGTCGGCGGTCGAGATGAATGGGGACTTTCACTTAAGCGCCATCATCTACCACTCCGGACGGGGACTCGCGATCATCAACAACAGAATTTTGCGACCGGGGGACCAGATCGAGGGGCTCCGCGTCTCCGAAATCCTTGAGGACCGTGTCATTCTGGAAGGGACCGCCGGGCCCAGGGAGTTGCGAGTGAGGAAGTTCGTTTTGGGCCGCTGAGGCCGGAGAGGAGGGTTTCTTGATGCTTTTTAGACAGCAACGATCGCGGGGGGTTTCCTGCGGGTTCGCGGCCGCGGTGGTCTTGACCCTCCTTCTCCCGGGAACCGCGGGACCGGCCCGCGTGGCCTATGCGGGAAATATCGCCGTCAGCCGCGAGGGTGGCGACTTGGGAGGACCGCTCTTCACGATGGAGTTCCGGGATGCCGACCTCAAGGACGTGCTGCGGGCTCTGGGGCAGGAGAGCGGTCTGAATGTGATCATCGGCGAGGGAGTGGACGGCCGATTGACGCTCAGTTTTCAGCGCGTGGCCGTCCGAGAGGCCTTCGATGCGATTCTGAAAATCAACAATCTGATCTCCTTTCAGGAGGGATCCATCATCCGGATCGTGCGATCCCCGTTTTCGGAGGGCGAAAATAATCTTACCACACAGATCATCCCGATCAATTTCGCAAACGCCAAGGAAAGTTCCGAGTCGGTCCGCCATCTCTTAAGCAAGCAGGGGAGCATCGCGACCGACGGCCGGACGAACTCCCTGATCATCCGCGATCTCCCGGAGAACGTGGCGCGAATCGCCTCGATCGTGAAAAGCCTGGACGGCCGGACGCCCCAGGTCCTGATCGAGGCCCGGATCGTGGAGGCCAACACCAATTTTGCCAGGGAGCTCGGAATCCAGTGGGGGGGGAACTTCAGCAATGCCACCTCCCGGGGACTGTACCAGTTCACGGGGGCGGTCCGGGATCCGGGGGGAACGGGCGGAGTGACCGGTCCGCTCACCGGCGGTCTGGGCCTAAGCGGCAATAACTTCGTCGTGAATCTTCCGGCCACGGTGGCTGCGGGGACCGGGGGGGGGCTCGGCTTCACTTTCGGGAACCTGGCGAACACCCGCCAGCTGGATATTCAGCTCTCGGCGATGGAGGATACGGGGCGGGGGAAGATTCTCTCAAACCCGCGAATTCTGACGATGGACAATAAGGAGGCGAAGATCTCAAGCGGCACCGAGATCTTTATCCAGACGAGCGTCCTAAGCGGGACGACTGCGGGCGGGGCGACGGGCGGCACGACCGCGGGCGGGGCGACGGGCGGCACGTCGGGCGTGGGCGGCGTCACCAAGATCGACGCGAAACTCGAGCTGGTCGTCACGCCCCACGTCACCCCCGATAACCGGGTCGTGATGCGGGTGAGGGCGGATAAGAAGGAGCCGGATTTTAATCGGCAGGTCCAGAGCATTCCTCCGCTCTCCACGCGGACGGCCGAGACGGACCTCCTCGTCAACGACGGCGAGACCGTCGTGATCGGCGGCATCTACACGCGCAACGAGGCGGTCGGCCAGAAGGGAATTCCGTGGCTTTCCCAAATTCCGATCATCGGCTGGTTGTTTAAAAAGGAGATCCGCGTGGACAACCAGAGCGAACTGCTGATCTTCATCACCCCGACGATCTATCGAGGAGACTAGAGGATGGCGAGGGAGATCGTTGTCCTGATCACCACCCCGACGGCCCGGGAGGCCCGATCGATCGGCCGCCGCCTGGTCGAGGAAAAGCTGGCGGCCTGCGCGAATATCGTGCCCCAAATCGAATCGATCTTCTCCTGGCAAGGCCGGGTTCAAAACCAGCGCGAAGCCTTCATGGTTCTGAAGACCCAGTTGGCCTGTCTGGAGCGCCTCGTCCGGCGGGTCAAGTCCCTTCACAGTTACACCATCCCCGAGGTCATCGCGCTGCCGATACTTCGCGGCTCAAGAGATTATATCCGCTGGATTCGAGAAACGACCCGCTAGCGATCCTCTATTATGAAAAGGCCCCGCCCGCCGAAGAGGGTGCTTCACCGCTATTTTGATCGAATGCTTTCGGTCTACGGTCCACAGCATTGGTGGCCGGCCCGGGGTCGTTTCGAGGTGATGGTGGGGGCGATTCTGACCCAGAACGCGGCCTGGAGGAACGTCGAAAAGGCCATCGCCCGATTGAAGCGTTCGGGCCTGATGAATCCGACCGCTCTGGATCGTGTTTCGGTCCGCCGTCTGTCCCGGGTGATCCGTCCAAGCGGCTACTTTAACGTAAAGGCGAGACGGCTCAAAGCCTTCGTCCGGTTCCTGATGAAGGCGTATGATGGAAAACCGGACCGGATGTTCCGGGAACCGGTTCTTACACTCCGTTCACGCCTCCTTTCGGTTCACGGAATCGGGCCTGAAACGGCCGATTCGATTTTGCTGTATGCCGGCCGGTTTCCGGTCTTCGTGATCGACACCTATACCCGCCGGGTCTTGACCCGACACCGCCTCGTTCCCCGGACCCGGGATTACGACCAACTCCAGCGGTATTTTATGAAACGGCTCCGGCCTTCCACACCCCTTTTTAATGAATTTCATGCCCTTCTCGTTCTTGTCGGGAAGGAACACTGCCGGCGCATGCCGATTTGTACGGGCTGCCCTCTCGAATCTTTCCTCGGCGGACGACGACCCAAGATCTAGTGGAAGGCGGCTTGACGGCTCCAATTTCCCGGTTTTTATGGCGGGTTATGCGGTTGCCAAAAATCCAAAGTCTGCTATTCTTATGAGGAGATAAGAGACGGGAAAGAGGGTCGGTGAGAGAGGAAAAAGTCCTTGACAAGAGAGGGAGCGTGTGTTAGGATCGGGCCGCTTTTCGGAGGTTAACCTATGAAAACATTGAAAGAATCGTACACGATCATGGTCATTCCTTCCCCAACCTCCAAGACCTACCGGTTTCATATTACGAAGAAGGCATTAAAGGGATACCTTGGCGCCACCGGCGTCATCGTCGTTCTGGTCTCGATCTTTTTCATCCAGTATGTCTCGATGATCCAGGACCGGGGGGAACTGAAGAATCTCCGCAAGGAGACCAAGACCCAGAAGGTTCAGATCCAATCCTTCGCGTCCAACATCTCGGACCTGAAGAAACAGATGGTCCGGTTGAGGGACCTGGACTCGAAACTTCGGGTGATAACGGATATCGGGCCGCCCCCGCCATCCAACCAGCTGGGGGGACTGGGAGGACCGGAGGAGGACGGACTCGAGGGCGCCTTGGTCGGCCGCAAGATCGAGGAAGAAGATCTGGTGAAGATGGGCGACGACCTCCGGAGGCTCAAGTCCGAGGCCTCATTCCAGGAGATCAGCTTTGAGGAGCTTACGGAGGCGATGAAGGATCGCCGCTCGCTTTGGGCATCCACCCCTTCCATCTGGCCTACCCGCGGATGGCTGACCTCCGGCTTCGGCCAGCGGATCTCCCCCTTCACCGGCAGCGTTTCGATGCATAACGGTATCGATGTCGCCTCCCGCCGGGACACCCCGGTGGTCGCCACGGCGGCCGGAACGGTCAGTTACGATGGGTTTGACAGCGGCCTCGGCAAGGTCGTCAAGATCAATCACGGCTACGGAATGCAGACGCTCTTCGGCCACATGGCGAAGGTCAATGTCCGGGTGGGGCAGAAGGTCAAGCGCGGGGATGTCATCGGGCTGGTCGGAAATACGGGTCTATCGACCGGTCCCCACGTCCATTATGAGATCTACGTCAATAACGTCCCGGTTAATCCTCTGAGGTATATCCTCGATTAGTCCGAAATCCGCGACAGAACGATTGTGGGGTGGGGGAACGGGCCGAGTTTTCCGGCCTGCTCCCTCGATTATTAATGACCGCCCGGTCTGCGCCGGCGCGGCTTGTTGGGAGGGGTCAAGGTAATGACTAAAGGAAAGGTGAAGTGGTTTAACGAAAAGAAGGGCTACGGGTTTATCGAACAGGAAGGCGGCGGCGACGTGTTCGTCCACTTCTCCGCGATCCAGGGGGACGGGTTCAAGACCCTCACTGAGGGTCAGGAGGTGGAGTTTGACGTGGTCGATGGCAAGAAAGGACCCCAGGCATCGAATGTCATGAAACCGCAGTAACCTCATGATCGTTCAGAAGACCCCGACAAG
>CAYJTJ010000033.1:0-7359 GCA_964372835.1 uncultured Nitrospirota bacterium | reverse complement strand
GAAAAATCATCGGAAGCAAGAACGATCGTGAGCTGAAAAGATTGGCCCCGGTCGTTCAGCGGGTTTCCTCCCTCGAGGATTCGGTCGCCGGGCTCCGCGATGATCAGATGCCCCACAAGACGGATGAGCTCCGATCGCGGCTCGCCTCGGGCGAACGACCGGACGACCTTCTTCCGGAGGCCTTCGCCCTGGTCCGGGAGGCGGCCAAGCGGCGGCTTTCGATGCGCCATTTCGATGTCCAGATCCTGGGCGGCGTTGTCCTCCATGAGGGGAAAATCGCCGAGATGAAGACGGGGGAAGGGAAAACCCTCGTGGCCACGCTTCCCCTCTACTTAAACGCCCTATCCGGTCGCGGGGCTCACCTGATCACCGTGAACGACTATCTGGCCAAGCGCGATGCTCAGTGGATGGGATCGGTCTATCATGCCCTGGGTTTAAGCGTGGGGGTCATCCAGCACGAGGCCTCGTTCCGGTTCGATCCGACCTTTGAGGCCTCCGACCGGCGTCTCCAGCACCTCCGTCCGATCCCCCGCCGGGAGGCCTATCGGTGCGATATTACCTACGGGACGAACAACGAATTCGGGTTCGATTACCTCCGCGACAATATGACGGTCTCGGCGGACCACTGCGCCCAGCGGGAACTCCACTACGCGATCGTTGACGAGGTGGACAGCATCCTGATCGACGAGGCCCGGACCCCGTTGATCATCTCGGGTCCCACCGAGGAATCCACCGACAAATATTACCGGATCAATCAGATCATTCCCTCCATCCGTTCGACGGAGGACTATACGGTCGAGGAGAAGACCAAGACGGTCACGCTGACGGAAGAGGGCAACGCCAAGGTCGAGCGCCTCCTCGGCGTCTCGAATCTTTACGATCTCTCCAACATCGACCTGGTCCATCACGTCATCCAGGGCCTGAAGGCGCACGTGCTGTTCAAGAGAGACGTGGATTACGTGGTGAAGGACGGCGAGGTCGTGATCGTGGATGAATTCACGGGCCGGCTCATGCCGGGCCGGCGCTGGAGCGACGGTCTTCATCAGGCGGTCGAGGCCAAGGAGGGCGTGAAGATCGCCAACGAGAACCAGACGCTGGCCTCCATCACCTTTCAAAACTACTTCCGGCTGTATCAGAAGCTGGCCGGGATGACCGGGACGGCCGACACCGAGGCGGCCGAGTTTGCCAAGATCTACAATCTCGACGTGATGGTCATTCCCCCCAATCGTGCGATGATCCGGAAGGATTTCCCCGACATGGTGTATCGGACCGAGCGCGAAAAGTTCAGCGCGATCGTGGAGGAGGTGGCGGATCTTCACCAGAAGGGCCAGCCGGTCCTTGTGGGGACCATCTCCATCGAGAAGTCCGAACATTTGAGCCAGATGCTCAAGCGGAAGGGGATCAAGCATTCGGTCCTCAACGCCAAATACCACGAACGGGAGGCCGAGATCATCGCCCAGGCCGGGAGCAAAACCGCCGTCACGATCGCGACGAACATGGCCGGGCGCGGCACCGATATCCTCCTGGGCGGAAACCCGGAATTTCTTTTCAAACGCCAGTTGATCCAGCAGGCGGACATGCCGGAGGCGGAACAGGCCCGGCTCATGGAACGGATCAAGAAGGAGTCCGAGGCCGACAAGGTGGAGGTCATCCGTTCCGGCGGCCTCCATATCCTCGGGACGGAACGTCACGAGAGCCGGCGCATCGACAACCAGCTCCGGGGTCGATCCGGACGACAGGGGGATCCCGGGTCGTCCCGATTCTATCTCTCCCTGGAGGACGACCTGATGCGGATCTTCGGCTCGGAGCGGATCTCGGGGCTGATGCAAAAGCTCGGGATGGAGGAGGGCATCCCCATCGAACACCGCATGGTCACCCGCGCCATCGAGAACGCCCAGAAAAAGGTGGAGGCACACAATTTCGACATCCGCAAGCAGCTCCTGGAATACGACGACGTGATGAACAAGCAGCGGGAGGTGATCTACGAGCAGCGGCATCGGATCCTCAGAGGCGAGGAGATGACGGATCTCCTGCTCGGAATGGTGGACGAACGCGTCATCGCGATTCTGGATCTCTACTGCCCGGAGGAAAGCTACTCGGAGGAGTGGGATCTCAAGGGCCTCAACGAGGCGCTCAACCGGCAGTTCGCGCTCGGTCTGGACAACGAACCGGGGGTCGCGGAGATGGGCCGGGAGGCGGTCCGGGAGCTGATCATGAAAAAGGTGGATGACGCCTACCGCCGAAAGGAGCAGGAACTGGGCCCGGAGGTCATGCGCCAGTTCGAAAAGATGGTGCTTCTCCGCGTCATCGATTCGCAGTGGAAGGATCATCTGCTCGCGATGGATTACCTCAAAGAGGGGATCGGCCTTCGGGGCTACGGGCAGAAGGACCCGCTGGTGGAGTATAAGCGGGAGGGGTTCGAGATGTTCGCGGCGATGATGGAGCGGATTAAAAACGACGCGGTCGAACATCTCTACAAGCTGCAGGTCGTACGGGACCGCCCCCCGGCGGCGGCCGCCCCCGCGCCGCGTCCGCAGCAGCTAAAGTTCGAACGAGGTGAGGGGCCGGCCCAAACCAAAACGGCCCATCGGCCGGTGGATAAGGTCGGGCGAAACGAGGCCTGTCCCTGCGGAAGCGGAAAGAAGTATAAGAAGTGTCACGGGCGGTGAGGGAGACGGGGGAATGAAGCTGAAAATTGCGGGGATCCAGATGAGCTGCTCACGGGATCCCGCGGCCAATCTTAATAAGGCGGTGGAGATGATGGCACTGGCCGCCGATCGCGGCGCCCGGATTATCGCCACCCCTCAGCTTTTCCACCTCCCCTGGTTTGCCTACGAATCCAGCCGGGACCACTTTCAATGGGCCGAGCCGGCGGACGGGCCGACGGTCCGGCTCCTTCAGAAAGAGGCCGAGCGCCACGGGGTGGTCATCATCGCCTCGATTTTCGAGAAGGAGGGGGAGGTCTGCTACAACACGGCCGTCGTGATCGAGAAGGACGGCCGGCTGCTGGGGAAATATCGAAAAGTGCACCTTCCCCAGATCCCCCTCTGGGAGGAAAAGTTCTATTTCAGCGCGGGGGATCTTGGCTTTCCCGTTTTCGAGACCTCCTTCGCCAAAGTCGGGGTTCAGGTCTGCTGGGATAATTTCTTTCCGGAGGGCAGCCGGATCCTGGCCCTCCGGGGAGCACAGATCATCTTCGCTCCAACCGCCGCCGCCTTTGCGTCCCACGGGAGGTGGGAGAAGATAATCTGCGCGAACGCCATCTCGAACAACGTCTTCATCCTCCGAATCAACCGGACCGGCCAAGAGGAGCGCCAGAATTTTTACGGACGCAGTTTTTGCGTCAACCCCTTCGGCGAGCTGATCGCCTCGCCGGCCGGATCAACCGACGCCATCCTATTCGCGGACCTGGATCTCGACGAGGTGGAGGAAACGCGTCGGATCTGGACCTTCTTCGAGGACCGCCGTCCCGACCAGTATCGGGACCTCTCCCTTTCATGAATCCGACCGACCGCCTCCAGCGATACCGTGCCGAAAATACTCAGCTCCGCGCCGAGCTTTCGCAGCGGACCCGGGAATTGGCCTTCTTCATCAACAGCAGCAAGGCGCTGACCTCCACGCTGGAATTCAACAAGGTGCTCCGCGTGATCATGCAGCGGGCCCAGCACCTGATCAAATGCGCCGCCTGGGCGCTTCTCCTGCTGGATGAGGAGGAACAGTGGCTTCGGTTTGTCGCGGTCAAGGGGGGCCGGGGAAGGGAGCTGAGGAAATTCCGTCTACGGGTGGGCCAGGGAATCGCCGGATGGGTGGCCAAGTCCGGGGAGCCGCTGATCATCAATAAAATTCAAAACGACAAGCGGTTCCGAAAGGCGGTGGATCGACTGCCGCGGTTCAAGACGCGTTCGATCCTGTGCGTCCCGATCGTCAACAAGAAACGAACGATCGGGGTCTTGGAAATGATCAACAAGCGGAACGGGGAGCCGTTTGAGGAAAAGGACCAGGACCTTTTGCGCAAGCTGGTGGATCAGGCCGCCATCGCCCTGGAGCGCGCCAATCTTTACGAGCGGATGTCCAACCTGGCCATCACGGACGACCTGACCAAGCTGTATAACTTCCGCCATCTGGACACGACCCTCGACCACGAGATCCAGCGCTGCCAGCGGTACGGGTCGGTTCTCTCGATCATCTTTTTCGACATGGATCATTTCAAGGACGTGAACGACACCTACGGTCATCTCATGGGAAGCAAGGTCCTGATCGAGGTGGCCCGGCTCCTTCAGGATAATCTGCGGAGCGTCGATATCATCGCGCGTTACGGGGGCGATGAATTCGTCGTGGTTCTTCCCGAGACGGACGTTCCGACCGCGGTCCGGATTACGCACCGCCTCCATCGGAATCTGCATTCCATGGAATTTCTTAAGGAGGAAGGGTTGAGCATTCGGATGACGGCCAGTTTCGGGATTGCGGGGTTTCCGGAGCACGCCAAATCCAAAAGGGACCTTGTCCGTCTGGCCGACAGCGCCATGTACCTGGCGAAAAACGGCGGGCGGGATCAGGTCTACGTGACCGGAAAACAGCAGAGGGAGGTTCGGGGCAAGAGGCGCTAAGGGGACGCGGGGTTGGCCTCGGAGGACTCCAACGGGAAGGTCTCGGCCCGACCGGAGGACACCAGGCGTTCCCCGAACCGATCCAGCCGAAGCGAGGCCTCGTCGTACTTTCCCTTTGCGTGGCCGAGGTGGGTGCCGATCACCTCGAACTCCTTTCGAAACCGCTCGAAGTCGCCCTTCAAGTGTTCCAGGTGGCTGATGATCACCTGGGCGCTCTTCTCGATCTGCAGCCCCTTCAGTCCCATCACGATGGCCTGGAGGTAGGCATAAAAGCTGTTGGGCGAGACCGGGATGACCTTCCGTTCGAGGGCATAGGCCGACAGACTCTTCTCGTCCCCGAATTGATCGTCTTTGATGATGGTTTCGTAATAGACATTTTCAGCCGGGATATACATCAGGGCGAAGGGAAAAGTCCCTTCGTCGGGAAGGATGTATTTATCGGCGATCGCATCCACGTGCTTCTTGACGTCCCCGGAGAATTTCTTCCGCCCGGCCTTCCGTTCCTCATCGGTCTTGGACTCAATCACCCGGCGAAAATTCTCCAGCGGAAACTTTGAATCCACGGGAACCAGGTACTGCCCGAGGCGCACGACCGCGTCGACCGCCTCGCCGCTCTTAAACCGGTGCTGAAGGCTGAAATGGTTCGGGGGCAGGATCTGGGCCAGCAGCTCTCCGAGGAAGAGTTCCCCCAACACGCCGCGGAGTTTGGGGGCGCGCAGAATCTCCTGGAGGCCGGCGATGTCCTTCCCGACGTCGAACACCTGCTGCGTCGCCTTGGAAAGCTCGCCGAGATTCTGCTTCACCTCGCCGACGACGCGGGCGGCGTGGTCCAGCCGGTTTCCGATCTGACCGGTCGCGTTCTGAAGTTGCTGGACCACCGAGCCGAGTTGCTGGTTGACCTGCTGGGTGACGAGGGAGAGCTGCTGATTCACGGCCGCCGTGTTGCCGGAGATCGATTCCGTAATCTGCTGGCGGAGCGCGTCGACCTGCTGCTGCATGGCGACCATGCCGGGATCCGCCGGCCTATGGCGGCTTTGGATCTGGAGGGCGACGACCGTCGCGAGGAGGCCGGTTGCGACGATGATTCCGATCAGGAAAAGTGGCTCCATTCCGGCGATTGTAGCCCTCTAGAGGGGGGAAGTCAACGAGGCCGGTTGGTTTGCGATTTCCGTCGGGCCGGGGTATGATGAATCCATGTCCGACGCGGGTCATCCAGGACTGATCCGAAAGATAAGAGATGAGATCGAGCGAAAGGGGCCGATCCCCTTCGCCCGATTCATGGAGATGGCGCTGTACGATCCGGAGGGGGGTTACTACACCACCGGCGGCGACCGGATCGGCCTCGGAGGGGATTACTACACCAGTCCGGACGTCCATCCGATTTTCGGGCGGCTTCTGGCGAAACAGATGAGGGAAATGGCAGGATCTCTCGATCGGGCGGGGCCCCTCACAATCCTTGAGATGGGCGCCGGTAAGGGGCTGCTCGGCCGCGACATTCTGGCCGCGCTGCGGGAGAACTTTCCGGGGGACTTTAAGCGGTGGCGGTACGGCGTGATCGAGCGAAGCCCCGCGATGGTCGGGCGGCAGAGGGAGCTCCTCGGGTCGGCCGGACTTTTGGACTCGGCTCGTTGGTACGGGAGTCTGAAAGAATTGAGATCTGAGGGACCGCTGCGCGGCGTGGTGTTATCGAACGAGTTGCTGGACGCCTTTCCGGTCCATCGTGTGATCGGGAGAAACGGGCGGGTGGAGGAATACTATGTCGATTGGAAAGGGGATCGCTTCATCGAGGTCCCGGACCGGCCCTCCACGCCGGAGATCGAGCAATATTTGACCTCGGTGAAGGTCGACCTTTCAGAGGGTCAGCGGGCCGAATTGAATCTCGAGGCGGCGAGTTGGATGCGCGAGGTGGCCGGACTGTTGGACCGCGGATTCGTGATTACGATCGATTACGGCCACCCGGCATCCGAGCTGTTCGCGCCGCATCGGATGAAAGGCAGTCTGCTCTGCTACTACCGGCACACGGTGAATGAGGATCCGTTCTCGCGTGTCGGCGAGCAGGACATCACGGCCCATGTGGACTTCACTCGGTTGGCCCAGGCCGGCCTTGCCGAAGGGCTCGAACCGACCGGCTTCACCAATCAGCTCAATTTCCTGATGGGACTTGGGGTCGCCCAGGAAATGGAACGACTCGATCCCACAAGCCGCGAGTTGGCCGCCGCCAAACGCCTCCTGGCCCGTGAGAGCATGGGCGGGGTGTTTAAGGTTTTAATCCAGCAAAAAGGGATCAAGGGTCCCTTGGCGCTGGAGGGTTTGAGCTTCCGGCCTTTCTTTAATGACGCACTGGGCCTTTAACCCGTCCCGACCCCCCGCAGGTTAACACGTCAATTGACCGTTCCTGGACCCCAATAATTTTTCTTGACAATACTCGAGCGGCACGATACGGGTACGATACCTTGACGTACACGTAGGCAGACCCATACAGAATCAGGAAATCCCGGGCAGCTCAAACCTCCGCCAGGTGGGCTCCATGGTGCGCAATAGCCCTCGGATAATCTTAAGGATTATCTCATTTCTGATTCTTGCCTTCCCCTTTCTTCAGTTCCCCTTAAGCGCTGTCCATGCCCAGACGGCAACCTACCATCTCCATAAGGAAGCCTCAAGCACCAGCGGCCTTTATCAGCTAAAGACCGAAAGAACGGGGTCAGGTCTATGGAATTGACTTTAGGAACGGCGTGTGATAGGGTGGGGGCCG
>CAYJTJ010000032.1:0-17190 GCA_964372835.1 uncultured Nitrospirota bacterium | reverse complement strand
CGCGCCAGGATCAACCTTCTTCGCGGGGGCGCCTCCCCTAGGCTCGGGGATCAGGACCGACTCGATCTCCGTGCCGTCGAAAAGTCTAAAAAGAAATTTCTCCGTTCCGTCCGCGGACCGCTGTCGCCGCGCCAGGGAAATAAGCGAGATCACGGCGCGCTCGTTTAGAACTTCCCGATCCGCGATCGAGAGGTTCGTCATTTCCGAGAAGGCGGCGATCCGCTTTCGGTAGATCCACTCCATGAGCTGCGGCGCCCTGTACCGGGGCCAACCGAACGATCGGACGAAGGCCTCCATCTCGTCCAAGGAAAGCCGCTTAAGATCCGTTTTTTCCATGTCCATAATCTATCATAGGCCGGGACCCGGAACAACCGTCACGATCTCCGAGAGGGAGCGGGTCCTGTGCGAAGGCTGCCGATGACGCCCCGGGTACGGCGGCTTCATTTTTGATCGCGCGACCCGCTGTGTTATAATCGCGGGCATGCGGTTTTCACGGCGGCGGCAGTCTGGTCTGGGCCTGGCGGCGATCCTCCTTGGAGCCGCCGCGATTTTAGGATGCGGCCCAAGCCGCCTCTTGGCCGTCCCCACCACGCCCCCCTCCGAGCGGAATGAAAATCCTGGACTCAACCAACATCTATCCGTGCCGGCCCATTTCCCCCAATCCGGTGACATCTGCCCTTCCGCGGAAGACTGCTTCAATATCGCCCTCAAGCGATGGGGGGATGGAAATCCGGCCGCCGCGGACTTAGGGCTTCGCCGGCTCCGGGAGCGGTTTCCGGATTCCCCCTGGGCCGGCCGCGCCGGATTCCTCCTTGGGAAATGGGCCTCTGAAATCGGCTCGCCCGAGGCGGATGCCCTCTTATCGAGCGCGGAGGTGCAGCTCCCCGAGCTCAAGGAGTACGCCCTCTTTTTCAAAGCGAACGGCACGGCGAAAAGCGGGCGGTCTGAGGAGGCCATTTCGCTGTATGACCGGATCGGTCGGCAATTCCCCGACAGCGTCTTGATCGGGCCGGCGGCTTACCTGAAAGCCGATACGCGTTTTCGGTCCGGCGACTGCCCGAAGGCCCTCGCCGATCTCGAAGAGTTTGTCGGTGGTTTTCCGGCCAACCCGTACGTCGATCAGGCCCTTCTGCAGGGGGCGGATTGCGCGGTCCGGATGAAGGACTATAAACGGGCCGCGGGCTCGCTGCAACGCATCTATTATTACTACGCGGCCGGGCCCAGAGCCGCCGAGGCGGGACAGAAGCTCGAGGCGTTGCGCACCGAAGGGGTCGTAATTCCCGCGCCCGCGCCCGAGGCCCGGTCGGAACGGGGGCGCGCGCTGGTCGAGTCCGCCCGATATCCCGAAGCCGCCGCAGAATGGAGGGCGCTTCTTGCGGAAAAGGGACCGGCGGAACGCAACGGGGTTCGTCTCGAGCTCGGGGAGACCCTGGTTCTTATGAAGCGGTACGACGAGGCCAAAACGGAATACCTATCGGTGGTTCGTGAAGATCCCGCGCCCGAAGACTTAACAAGCGCCGTTTTCTGGCTGGGGCGCATCGCGCTCCGTAAAGGGGACGAGGACGGATTTCTTAAGGCCGAGCAAGATCTCGCCTCTCGTCATCCGACCGGGGCCGAACGGGCCAAGTTGCTTTTCTGGATCGGAGATTATTACGAAAGTCGCCAACAAATCCCGAGGGCTTTGGAATTCTACCGGAGGCTCATCACGGAAATTCCGATGGATCCATCGGCCGAAGAGGCGGTCTGGCGCCTCGGATGGCTGGCCTACCGCGAGGGCCGCTGGGCGGAGGCGATAAAAATTCTGGAAGGGCACGTGGCCCGGCGCCCGAACAGTCCGCTCGCCGGGCAGTTCGGTTACTGGATCGGACGAAGCGCCGAGCGGGCGGGGCTTCCCGAGAAAGCGGCGTCGGCCTTCCGGGGGGTCTGTTCCCGGTTCCCCCGGAGCTATTACTGCCGCCAGGCGGATTCGCGACTGGCCCGCCTCAAACTCCCCCCGACCGCCCGGGATCCCGACCTCCGCGGCCGGGCGGCGTCGGAAAACGGGGATCGCTTACCGAACGGACCGAGCCCGGCCCTGGTGGGCGATCGGCACTACGCGATCGCCCGTGAGCTCCTCCGACTGGATTTAAAATCCGAGGCCCGGCGCGAGCTGGGCGCGCTCTCGGATCGGTACGCCTCGGACCGGGGAAACATCCTGGAGCTGGTCGGTCTTTTCTATTCGGCCGGAGACTACCCCCGCGGGCTCCGGCTGATTCGAACCCATTTTCAGGACTTCATCGAGAAGGGGGGAGACGGACTCCCAAACCGGTTCTGGGAAGGGGCCTATCCTCGCTACGTCGTCGACCTCCTCCCGAAGAAGGAGGACACGGCCGGATCGGTCGATCCGTATCTCGTGGCCGCCGTGATTCGCGAGGAAAGCGCCTTCGACCCCAACGCCGTTTCGAGGGCCGGCGCGATGGGGCTGATGCAGTTGTTGCCCTCCACGGCGAACTGGGTCGCCGCGCGGATGGGACTTACGAGCTATCGTCCTGAGATGATCACCGACCATGACACGAATCTTCGGCTGGGCGCCTGGTATTTGGCCCATCTGATCGAACGGTTCAACGGAAATTTCGTTTTCGCCATCGCGGCGTACAACGCCGGCCCGGAGGCCGTGGGTCGATGGGCGAATGAGAGCGCCTCCAATATGGACGAGTTCATCGAATCCGTTCCGTTTTCCGAGACCCGTTTCTACACCAAGCGGGTCCTCCGAAGCTATCACGAGTACCTTCGGATCGCGGGTCTTCCGCTGTCGGTGGGCCCGACGGAGGTCCGGGCATCGCCTTGACATCCCGTATTGAACGCGATATAGTGCTGCCGTTGCTGAGGGTCGGCCTATGATCTCTCCGGGTCGAATCGCACGCGCGGGTCAACGGGGGAATGGAGATTGGCCGCGGGACCTCTCGTCAACGCCCGCCTTCCGTCCGCGAGTCCTCCTCAACCCGTCCGGGGAGAGATCGGATTCCCATCGGTCCGGTTTCGGCGCTCCAAAACGGGGGTGGCCGGCCTGCCTTCGGGTGCGGGGTTGAAAGGAGGGCGATGGCCATCGACCCGTTGGATCTGCTCGAAAAGAGAGTCCATCAACTGCTCGAAATGCTGACGCGCATGAAGCAGGACAATTCCGTTCTGGAGAAAAAAGTCCGGGTGATCGGTCAGAAGCTTTCGAAGCGGGAGCGCGACACGGTTCGGTGGAATCACGACCGCGTCCGTCTCCGCGCCAAGGTGGAACGGATCCTCGGCGAAATGGGGGCACAGTCCTCTTCGGCCCGTCCCGCGGGCGGCGAGGGGGCGAGGCCCAGAAAGAGAGGGGATGCGTGAACAATCAGGTCGAGGTGGAAATCTTCGGTCAGAATTACACCCTCCGGGGGGAGGGGGAAGATCAGTACGTGGCCAAGCTGGCGCGGTATGTCGACGGGAAGATGCACGACGTGGCGAAAATGGGGCCAAATCTTCCTCCGACGAAGCTCGCCCTGCTGGCCGCGATCAATATCGCCGACGAACTGTTTAAGCTGCGGCTTGACAAGCAGTCCCGTGAGACACTGATCGAGAGCAAGACCAAGGATCTGATCGAGAGCATTGAAGAGCAATTTAGCGACCTGAAGCTTTACTGATTATTTGCTTGAATTGTTTGGCGCTCTTTGCTAGAGTGGGTTTTGAGAGGATCATCGAGGGGATTGACGGGGAATTAAACTTCGCATCGCCCCTGCGATGTTGGTGAGGGGTGTAAATTTTGACCCAACGTTCAGTCTTTGGGAGCCATGCCCTGGAAATGGTGTGCAAGCCCCCATGTAACGAGGGGAAGCCTGAAGTTTCCATCACGGCGCCCACCTGGTTTACCGGGTTCAAGACTTTCCACCCTACCACGGCACACGCGGGGGCGTATTATTCTCTAGGAGAAGACGAATTTCGGGATGAGATTTTGGGGTTTCTTAATCAACGGAAAGGTGAGAGCGCTTGGGTTTCTAAATCCATCGCGATTGGACCCGGTTTGACCGGAACGCACACGTTTCTAACCGGCGGTGGAATGAGATCAGACCACGGCAGGGAGGTTTGAAGTTATAGATGGATCCAACCGAAAAAGAGGGGGCGTGCCGAAACAAGCACAGGACGTCCATCCTGAGGTCCCTCTGTTCCGGTAGTCCACGAAAGGATCCGATTTGAACACCTGACCCCCCGGCCGTTCTATCTTTTATTTCAGGAATCAACCCGCTCACCCTCCACCCCGGATCCTGCCTCGGATTCTCAAACCCTAACAATCCCCAAACGCGATGCGGGCATCCGCCTGCCAGGGGATCCCGCCATCTGTCACAAAGGCCGATCCGGACTGAGACCTGAGGATTTCGGGCCGTCCGGCCACGGCCCCAACGGTTTCATCGAGAGGGGGGCGACCATCATTACAACCGGGATCATTCTGATAGTGACGGCCATCACGGCCGCTCTGGCCGGTATTGCGGTGGGTTATTACCTTCATCGGCAGGGGAATACCCTGCGGATTCAGGAAGCCGACCGGATGGCGAAAAGGACGATCGAGACCGCCGAACAAGAGGCCGAGAACAAGCGTCGCGAAGCTCAACTGGAGGGACAAAGTCTGATTCTCCAAGCCCGTGCCGACATGGAAAAGGAGATTCGCGAGCGGCGGGCCGAACTGACGAATTTGGACCGGCGCATCGGCCAGCGGGAAGAGCAGATGGACCGGCGATCCGGTCAACTGGACCGCCGGGAGAGCGAGCTGAGCCGCCTGGATCGCGATTTGGCGGGGCGTGAGAAGGTGATCCGGGAGAAGGAAGAGCAGTTAGACGCCGGACTCCGGGAGCAGCGACACCGGCTTGAGCAGCTCTCGAGCTTGACCTCCGAGGAGGCCAAGCGCCAGTTGATGGGGTCCATGGAACAGGAGGCGCGCTTTGAAGTCTCGAAGATGGCCAAGCGGCTCGAGGAGGAGGCCCGGGAAACGGCCGAACGACAATCGAAGGAGATTATGGTCACGGCCATGCAACGCCTGGCCCGGGATTACATCTCCGAGGCGACGATCTCGGTCTTAAATCTTCCCAACGAGGGAATGAAGGGCCGGATCATCGGCCGCGAAGGGCGGAACATCCGGGCGCTGGAGAGCGCGACGGGGATCGATCTGATCATTGACGAGACGCCGGACGCCGTGATTATTTCCGGATTCGATCCCTACCGCCGCGAGGTGGCGAAGATCGCTCTGGAACGCCTGATTGCGGACGGGAGAATCCATCCCGCCCGAATCGAGGAGACGGTCGAGAAGGTCCGGAAGGAACTGGACAAGCTCATGCGGGAGGAAGCCGAGCGGGTCATTTTTGACGTCGGGCTGCAGGATATCCATCCCGAACTCGTCAAGGTCCTCGGCCGATTGAAGTACCGCACGAGTTACGGGCAGAATAACCTGGCCCACGCCCGCGAGGCGGCCTTCATCGCCGGGATCATGGCATCGGAGCTGAACCTGGACGTCAAGCTGATCAAGCGCGCCGCCCTGCTGCATGATATCGGGAAGGCCGTCAGCCAGGAGGAAGAAGGGTCCCACGCCATCCTGGGGGCGGACCTGGTGAAGCGGTACGGGGAAGGGCCCAAGATCGTCAACGCCGTGGCGGCGCATCATGGGGAGGTCGAGGCGAACTGTATCGAGGCTGTACTCGTCTCGGCCGCCGAAAGTCTATCGGCCGCCCGACCCGGTGCGCGCCGGGAGTCGGTCGAGTCGTATGTGAAGCGGCTGGAGAAATTGGAGCAGCTGGCCACCTCCTTTAAGGGGGTGGAGAAGGCCTACGCCATCCAAGCCGGGCGCGAGATCCGGGTCATCGTCAAGCAATCCGAGGTATCGGATGCCGAATCCGCGATGATCTCCCGGGAGGTGGCGAAGAAGGTGGAGCAGGAGTTGAGCTATCCGGGCCAGATCAAGGTGACCGTGATCCGGGAAAACCGGTACATCGAGTACGCCCGCTGAGGGCGTGCCGGAGCGGAGACGGAAGATGAAGATCCTGATGATCGGGGATATCGTGGGGGAGGCCGGCCGGAATATTTTGGCCCGCCGGTTGGGATCGGTCATCGAGACCTACGAGGTGGATTTTGTCGTAGCCAACTGTGAGAACGTGGCGGGCGGCTTCGGCGTCACACCCAAAATCGCCGATGAGCTTTTTCGGATGGGCATCGACGTCCTGACGACGGGAAACCATGTCTGGGATAAGCGGGAGATCATCGAATACATCGGAGGGCAGCCCCGTCTGCTCCGGCCGGCCAATTATCCCGACACCGTGCCGGGCCACGGCTCGGTCGTGGTTCCCCTGAGCAAGACCGAAAAGGTCGCGGTGATCCAACTGATGGGCCGGGTCTTCATGCCCGCGCTGGACTGCCCGTTTCAGGTGGGGCGGCGGGAGATCGCCCGACTCCGGGCCGAGACGCCGATCGTCCTCGTGGACATGCACGCCGAGGCCACCTCGGAGAAGCGGGCGATGGGTTGGTTCTTAGACGGCGAGGTCAGCGCGGTGATCGGGACCCATACCCACGTCCAGACGGCCGACGAGGAAATCCTTCCCCGGGGAACGGCCTATCTGACGGATGCCGGGATGACCGGGCCGATTCATTCCGTCATTGGGATCAATAAGGACCAGGTGATCCGGAAATTCCTGACCCCGATGCCGAGCCGGTTTGAGGTGGCGGGCGGGCCCTGCATGATTTCGGCCGCGTTGGCCAGCATCGATTCCAACGGGCGGGCCCGGTCGATCATCCGGCTCAAGATCTCGGACACCGAGACTTAAATCATGGCGGCCACCGCGCCCGAGACGCCGGTCCTCTCGGTCACCGAGCTGACCCGGCGGATCAAAGCCCATCTCGAGCTTGGGTTCCAGGGGGTCTGGGTCGAGGGTGAGATCTCAAACCTCCGCGCCCCCGCCTCCGGCCACCTCTATCTTTCCCTCAAGGACGAGAACGCACAGCTTCGTTGCGTCCTTTTCCGATCCGCATTCCGTTCGCTCAAATTTACGCCGAAGGACGGGCAGAGAATCCTCTGCCGGGGACGGATTACGGTATACGAACCCCGGGGGGATTACCAACTGATCCTGGAGCGGCTGGAGCCCCGCGGGATCGGCGCGCTCCAGCTGGCCTTCGAGCAACTCAAGGAACGGCTTCAGAAAGAGGGCCTCTTTGCGCCCTCGCACAAGAAACCGATCCCGCTGCTGCCCCGTCGGATCGGGATCGTGACCTCCCCGACCGGGGCCGCCCTTCGCGACATCCTCCAGGTTCTTCGCCGTCGATTCGCCAATCTCCACCTCCTGATCAATCCCGTTCCGGTTCAGGGTGAGGGCGCGGCCGCCGCGATCGCGGACGCGATCGACGAACTCAACGCGAGGGGAAGGTTGGACGTTCTGATCGTCGCGCGCGGGGGCGGTTCGATCGAGGATCTGTGGGCGTTTAACGAGGAGCCCGTGGCCCGCGCGATCTTTCGGTCCGAAATTCCGGTCATCTCGGCCGTGGGTCATGAGGTGGACTACACGATTGCCGATTTCGTGTCGGATCTCCGGGCCCCCACGCCCTCGGCGGCCGCCGAAATGGTGATCCAGACCAAAAAAGAGTTTGCCGACCGGATCCGGGCCGGCGTCGGGCGGGTTGCCCGCGCCGTACGTCACCGTCTGGCCCTCGGCCGGAGCCGCCTTTCGGCCGGACGGCGGGTGTTGCGCGACCCCCGGGGGGCGATCGAGGCCCATCTGCTCCGCCTGGACGAATTGGAAGGACGCCTCGGTCTTGGCATGATCCACGGGATTCGTTATTCGGCCGAACGGTGGCGTCGCCTTCACGAATCCCTCCGCTCCCGTAGCCCGATGGAGCGTCTTCACCGCCTGGCCACGCAGGCTTGGGCCGCATCCAAGCGCCTGGATCTTCAGATGAGGTATTATCTGGCCCGGAAGAAGAGCGGCCTGGAGTCGGCGGCGGGCGCCCTGGACGGCTTAAGCCCGCTGGCGATTCTTTCCCGAGGTTACAGTATCACGCGGAAGCTGCCGGGGATGGAACTGATCAAGGAGGCGGGCGCGATTTCAAAAGGGGAACGCGTCCATGTTCGACTTCACCTAGGTTCTCTGATCTGTCATGTCGAAGAAAAAACAGGATAATTCCGAAGCCACGCCCCGGTTCGAGGAGTCGTTGGCCCGCCTGGAGACGATTGTGGAGCGGCTTGAGAAAGGGGACCTGCCCCTGGAGGAGTCGCTCAAGATTTTCGAGGAGGGGGTTCGGCTCTCGAAGGGCTGCCTGAAAATGCTCGAGGAGGCCGAGCGGAAGGTCGAGATCCTTCTCAAAGACGGGGAGGGGAAAAAACGGCCTCAACCGTTCGAGCTGGAGGAGGCCGGGGACGAGCCGGGCGAGGCGACGGGTGAACCGGAATCATCATAAAACGGGCCGATCTCCGGATGCCGCGCGCAGGAGGATCGATATTGCGGATCGGCCGGCAGGCATCGCACCCCCCGGCGCCCTCGACGAGCGCCGTTTTCTGGCCTACCTGGAAGAGCGCCGGTCCTGGATCGACCGTGCGCTTCAGAGCGGTCTCCCGTCCGCGGACACTCCTCCCCAGAGGCTGCATGAGGCGATGCGTTACAGCCTCTTCGCCGGCGGAAAGCGGATCCGGCCGATCCTTGCGATCGCATCCTTTGAAACCGTGGCGGAGGGAGGGCGGCCCCCCGATATAAATGACGCGATCCCATTGATCGCGGCGATCGAACTGATTCATACCTATTCGTTGATTCATGACGACCTTCCCGCGATGGATGATGACGATTACCGGCGGGGCCGCCCGACCAACCACAAAAAGTTCGGCGAGGCGGCCGCCATCCTGGCGGGAGACGCGCTCCTGACGGCGGCCTTCATACGGCTCTCGGACTCGCGCCGTGGCGGGGCGATCCCATCCGGGATGCGGCTGGCCGTGATCCGGGAGATCGCCGAGGCGTCGGGAAGCCTCGGCATGGCGGGCGGGCAGTTTGTGGATATCGAATCGGAAGGTCTTAAGGGCGACGGGGAGTCCCGGGAGGCCACGCTCCGTTTTATCCACGCCAGGAAGACCGGCCGGCTGATCCGTGCGGCCGTCCGGGTCGGAGCGATCCTCGGGGACGCCGGGCCGGAGGCCCTCTCGTGCCTCACGGCCTATGGAGAAAAAACAGGGTTGCTGTTCCAGATCGCGGATGATATCCTTGACGTCGAAGGAACCCGGAAGGAAACCGGCAAGCGGGTCGGCAAGGACGCGGCCCGCAAGAAGCTGACCTACCCGGCCGTTCTGGGACTTGAGCCCACGCGCCGGCACGCGGATCGGCTCCAATCGGAGGCCCTCGCGTCGCTGGAATCGTTCGGACCCGAGGCCGGGCCTCTCCGGTCGATGGTCTCATTCATCATGAATCGGAGGTCCTGAGGGAATACGGGAAGGGCCTCTAGAAATGGAGATGAACGTTTGATGCGACTGTTGGATGGGATTAACAGCCCCGAAGACCTAAAAAAAATCCCGCGGCCCGAGCTCCCCCGCCTCGCGCAGGAGATCCGGGAGGAGATCGTCCGTGTGATCTCAAAAAACGGCGGGCATCTGGCCACCAATCTGGGCATCGTGGAGCTCACCCTCGCGATCCATGCGGTCTTCGACGCCCCGACGGACAAGATCGTCTGGGATACGGGAAATCAGGTTTACGCCCACAAACTGATCACCGGCCGCCGGGATCGCTTTCACACGATTCGGCAGCTCGGGGGATTAAGCGGCTTCACGCGGCGCGAGGAAAGCCCCTACGATACCTTCAACGCGGGCCACGCGGGGACCTCGATCTCGGCCGCACTGGGCATGGTGGAGGCACGGGACCATCGAGGGGAGAAGGCCAATGTCGTCGCGGTCATCGGAGACGGGGCGATGACGGCCGGGATGGTCTATGAAGGCCTCAACCAGGCCGGCGCCTCTAAAAAGAATTTTATCGTTATCTTAAACGACAACGAGATGTCCATCTCCAAGAACGTGGGCGCGATCTCGGCCTATCTCTCGCGGATCATCACCGGGCCGTTCTACACGCGCGTGAAGGAGGAGACCAAACACCTATTGAAGACGATCCCCCGGATCGGAGAGCCCATGATCAAGGCGGCGCACAAGGTGGAGGAGTCGGCGAAGGGTTTTATCGGTCCCGGCCTCCTCTTTGAGGAGCTCGGATTTCAGTACGTCGGCCCGATCGACGGAAACCGCTTCGACCACCTCCTCCCCACGCTCGAAAACGTCAAGCGCCTGAAGGGGCCGATCCTGGTCCACGTGATCACGAAGAAAGGGAAGGGATACGAGCCGGCCGAGAAAAATCCCGTCTCGCTGCACGCCGCTTCTCCCTTTAAAATCGAGACGGGCGATCCGCAGAAATCCCCCCGGCATCCGACCTACACCCAGGTCTTCACCCAGACGCTCCTCCGCCTGGCGAAACGGGACCGGCAGATCGTGGCGATCACGGCCGCGATGCCGGAGGGCACCGGCCTATCCCAATTTGCCCAGGAGCTTCCCGACCGCTGCTATGACGTGGGGATCGCCGAACCCCACGCGGTGACCTTTGCGGCCGGGCTGGCGGCCGCCGGGATGCGTCCGGTCGTCGCGATCTACTCGACCTTCCTTCAACGGGCCTACGACCAGATCATCCATGACGTCTGCATACAGAACCTTCCGGTGACACTCTGCCTGGATCGCGCCGGCCTTGTCGGGGAGGACGGTCACACGCATCACGGGATCTTCGACCTCGGTTACCTTCGGATTCTTCCCAATCTGGTCGTGATGTCGCCCAAGGATGAAAATGAACTCCAGCATATGCTCCATACCGCGCTTAAACACGACGGCCCGGTGGCGATCCGGTACCCCCGGGGCGAGGGCGTCGGCGTCCCGATGGATTCCCGGCTGATGCGCCTTCCGCTCGGAAAAGGAGAACTCTTAAGAGACGGACAGGATCTGGGGATCCTGGCCTTCGGTCACGGCGTCCATCCTTCACTGGAGGCGGCCCGCGAACTGGAGGGAGAGGGAATTTCGGCCGCGGTCGCGAACGCCCGGTATATCAAACCGATCGACCGCGAGCTGATCGTTCGGTTGGCCCGAAGGACCGGCTGCCTGGTGACGGTCGAGGAGCACGTCCTCCAGGGCGGATTCGGGACGGCCGTCCTGGAGGTCCTGGAGGAGGAGGGCCTTTCCGGCGTCGAGGTGAAGCGGATCGGATTGCCGGACCTGTTCATTGAGCACGGAAACGTTCAGCGACTTCGGGAGCTGTACGGTTTCACCCCGGCGATCCTCACCCAAAAGATTCGGGAGCTACTTTCGGCCCGCGCGACGCGCACCAATGCGGCCGACGGAAGGGGAGGCCCGCCCCGGGCGGTGCCGTCCGAGGACCCGAGGAGGACGGGCGTCGGGACGGAGGGGGTCCGATAATCGCGATGGCGGTGACATTTTTGAATCGGCCGCGGGAAGGACGGCGCCGGAGGAAGCGGTTGGACCTTGTCCTGGTGGAACGGGGTCTCGCGGACAGCCGCGCAAGGGCCCAGGCGCTGATCTTGGAGGGCGCGGTCGTCGTGGACGGACGAGGCCGATCCAAAGCCGGGATGTCGGTGGAAGAGGATGTGCCGATCCGTCTCCGTTCGACCGGTTCCGGGCGGGGGCATCCGTACGTCAGCCGGGGAGGGATGAAGCTTAAAGCGGCGCTTGCCGGGTTCGGGATCGATCCGGTCGAAATGACAACGGTTGATGTCGGATCCTCCACGGGCGGCTTTACGGACTGCCTCTTAAAGCACGGCGCGAGGCGCGTCTATGCCGTTGATGTCGGTTACGGCCAGCTCGCCTGGTCGCTTCGTCGGGATCCTCGGGTCGTGGTTCTCGAACGGACGAATATCCGTTATCTTGACCCCGTCCGGATCCCGGAGCCGATCGATTTGGCCACAATAGACGTTTCTTTTATCTCGCTGACAATGGTTCTCCCGAAGGTCGTCCAGCTCCTTGCTCCCGGCGGGCGGATCATCGCGCTGGTGAAGCCCCAGTTCGAGGTCGGCAAGGGGCAGGTCGGGAAGGGGGGCATCGTGCGGGACACCGCAAAGCGCGAACGGGCGCTCGAGGGGATTGTCCGATTTGCCGAGTCGCTAAGCCTCCGGCTCGTGGGATCCATCCCGTCCCCGATTCCGGGACAGAAGGGAAATCAGGAAACCCTCATCGGCCTGTCCAAATCATGAAGACGATACTGGTGACCGGAGGGGCGGGTTTCATCGGATCGCATGTGGTTGAGCGGCTCCTCTCGGAGGGCTCGCGTGTGGTCGTCCTGGACAATTTCGATTCGTTCTACGATCCCGCGATCAAGAGGGACAACCTGTCCCGCGCCATGGCGGACCCCCGTTTCCGGTTGGTGGAGGGGGATATTCGCGATGAGAAAACCGTCGAGCGGCTCTTTCGGGAGGAGAGCATCGAGGCGGTGTTTCATTCGGCCGCTCGGGCCGGCGTGAGGCCCTCGATCAAAGATCCGGTGCTCTACCACGATGTGAATCTGAACGGAACCACCCGCCTTCTCGAGGCGGCCTGTCGGGTCCGGGCCAAGAATTTCGTCTTTGCCTCGTCCTCCTCCGTCTACGGCGTGGCCAACCGGCAGCCGTTCCGAGAGGAAGACCCGGCCGACTTTCCGATTTCGCCCTATGCCGCCACGAAACGGGCGGGGGAGCTGCTCGGTTACACCTATCATCACCTCTACGGGATCCCGGTGGTCTGCCTTCGTTTTTTCACCGTATACGGCCCCCGCCAGCGCCCCGAAATGGCGATCCACAAGTTCACGCGATTGATCGACCGAGGGGAGCCGGTCCCGATTTACGGCGACGGCACCTCTCGGCGGGATTACACCTATATTGCGGACGCGGTCGAGGCCGTGACCCGGGCGGTGATGAACCCGATGCCTTTCGAGATCATCAACATCGGGGAGTCCCAGATTACGTCGCTTTCGAACTTGGTGGCTCGGATCGAGAAGGCGCTGGGGAAAAAGGCCGAAATAAAACGGATGCCGGATCAGGCGGGGGATGTCCCGCTGACCTATGCCGAGATCAGCAAGGCGAAGCGATTGCTGGGTTACGAGCCCCGGACGCCGATCGGAGAGGGGCTTCGGAAGTTCATCGAGTGGTATAGGGAAAACGACCGCTTACACGTATAGTCTGAACTCCAAGGGGGGCTCATGAAGGTTCTGGTAACGGGAGGGGCGGGCTTCATCGGATCGCATATCGTGGACCGGTTTGTCCAGGAAGGGCACGAGGTCGTCGTGGCGGATGATCTGTCCACCGGGAAGAAGAAGAACATCAACCGGGCGGCGCGATTCTACAAGGCCGATATCTTAAGCCCCAAGATCAAGAAGATCTTACAGAAAGAGAAACCGGACGTCATCAGCCATCACGCGGCACAGATGGACGTCCGGCGGTCGGTGGCCGATCCCCTCTTCGACGCCCAGGTCAACATCCTGGGCTTTTTGAATGTCCTGGAAAACGCGGTTCGGTGCGGAACGAAAAAGCTGATCTTCGCCTCCTCGGGCGGGGCGGTTTACGGCGAGCAGCAGATTTTCCCCGCGCCCGAGACCCATCCGACCCATCCGGTCTCGCCTTACGGAATCAGCAAGCTTTCGGGCGAACATTATCTCCATTATTACGAGCGGGCGGCCGGGCTCAATTACGTTGCGCTCCGCTACGCCAACGTGTACGGCCCGCGCCAGGATCCTTTCGGCGAGGCCGGGGTCGTCGCGATCTTTACCCAGAAAATCCTGCTCAACGAACAGCCGATCATCAACGGCAACGGGAAACAGACCCGCGATTACGTATTCGTCGAGGACGTGATCGAGGCCCATATGGCCGCCCTGGAAGAGGGGGTCCGCGGAATCTTCAACGTGGGGACGGGAATGGAAACCACCGTGAACCAGCTCTTCCGGCATCTGGTCGATATCACGGGCTCGAAGGCCCGCGAGGTGTACGGCCCGGAGAAGCGAGGCGAACAACTTCGGAGCTCGCTCGACCACTCGAAGCTCAAAAAGGTGAGCGACTGGGAGGCCAAAGTTCCGATCACCGAGGGACTTTCAAAAACCGTCGAGTACTTTCGGAAAATTCTTAAATTGACACGGTGAGGGGCTGTGCTATCCTGAAAGGAGGATCGAATCACCCATTTCGCTTGACTTTTGTTCGAAACCGCTTAGACTATAGCCATCCGGGACGTTAAGGCATGCCCCTGCCGCAACAGAAACGAAAGATGTTGGGCGAGATGCTCATCGCGGAGGGTTTGATCAGCCGTGAGCAGCTCGAACGGGCCCTCGCCGAACAGAAACTCCACGGCGGCCGGATCGGAACCATCCTCCGCGGCCTCGCGTTCGTCACCGAGGAAGACATCATCAAAGTACTGGGAAAGCAGATGGGCATCCAGCCCGTCGTGCTGTCCAGCATCATCATTGATCCGGACGTCGTCAAGCTGATCCCGGAAACCTCCGCCCGCCGCCATCAGGTCATCCCGCTTTTCAAAAAAGACAAAGTCCTCACCCTGGCCATGGTCGATCCCCTCAATGTTTTTGCAATCGACGACTTGAGGCGGCAGACCGGATTCGAGATCCAGCCGGTCGTCAGCTCGGAATCCGAGGTGCTGAAGTCGATCGACCGGTTCTACAGCGCGACCGCCACGATGGAGGAGGCGGCGAAGGAAGCGGACGTCCAGGGGTACGGGGTGATGCCGGACGAGCAGGTGATCGACCTCCAGCGGATCGGGGACGACACGCCGATGATCAAGCTGGTGAACACGATGATCGCCCAGGCGGTTCGCGAGGGAGCGAGCGACGTCCATGTCGAGCCGGACGCCGAGGTCTTGCGGATCCGGTACCGTGTGGACGGGATGCTCCGGGAGGTGATGACCCCGCCCCGGAATCTCCAGGCAGGGGTGGTGTCGCGTCTTAAGATCATGGCCGACCTGGACATTGCCGAGAAGCGGGTGCCCCAGGACGGCCGGATCCAGATGAAGGTGGGGGAAAAAGACGTGGACATCCGTCTTTCCACGCTGCCCACGATTTTCGGCGAGAAGGTCGTGATGCGCATCCTGGATAAGGGGAACGTGCTTCTGGGCCTGGAGGAACTGGGATTCTCGGCCGAGATCCTCAAGTCCTTCGAGCGGATGATTCGACGGCCGTACGGTCTGCTCCTCGTCACCGGCCCCACGGGAAGCGGAAAGACCACCACCCTGTATGCCGCCCTCAACCGGATCAGCTCGATTGAGCGGAACGTAATCACGATCGAGGATCCGGTCGAGTATCAATTGAAGTATATTAATCAGGTCCAGGTCAACGCGAAGACCGGCGTAACCTTTGCCAACGGATTGCGGGCGATACTGCGGCAGGACCCGGATGTGGTCATGGTGGGCGAGATCCGGGACACCGAGACGGCCTCGATCGCGATTCAGGCCGCGCTGACCGGCCACCTCGTTTTCTCCACGCTTCACACGAACGACGCGCCCGGCGCCGTCGCCCGGCTGGTCGACATGGGCGCCGAGCCGTTTCTGGTTTCCTCCTCGCTCATCGGGGTCGTGGCCCAGCGGCTGGTTCGGAAGATCTGTCTCCATTGCAAGGAGGGGTATCGTCCGCCGCCGGATCTGGTGAAAAGCCTGGGGCTGGACCGGTCCTCGATCGGGCAAAACATCGAGTTCTTCAAGGGGACCGGTTGCCGGCAATGCCGGAACACGGGCTATTCCGGCCGGATCGGAATCTACGAGCTTTTGGGCATCGATGAGGGGATCCGGGATCTGATCGTGACCCGTGCCCCCTCCAACGTCATCCGAAATCGGGCGCTCCAGTCGGGATTCGTCCGGCTCCGACCGCACGGTCTCCAGTCGGCCCTGAAGGGGCTCACGACGCTGGAAGAAGTCCTCCGGGTCACGCAGGAGGTCGAGGCCTAACGTGCCCGTTTATCAGTACCGCGCGCGGGATAAGTTCGGATCATTATTCACGGGCACGATCGAGACCAGCCACCGGGATGCGGCCGCCTCGCAACTGGACCGTCTCGGCTATCTCCCCATCTCGATCGAGGAAGAGCGGAAGGAGATCCGGCTCGGTGAATTTTTCGAACGATTCCGCCGTGTCTTACCCGAGGATCTGATCGTCTTCTCCCGTCAGCTCGCCACACTGATCTCGGCCGGTCTTCCCTTTATGACGAGCTTCGATGCGCTGATCGAGCAGACCGAGAACCGGCGTCTAAAAAACGTCATCGTCCAAGTTCGTCGCGACGTGGAGTCCGGCGGCACCTTCGCGGATGCCTTGGCGAAGCATCCGTCCGTATTCAGCGGCCTGTACATCAGCATGATCCGGGCCGGCGAGACGGGCGGCGTTCTGGACGAAATCCTTCAGCGGCTGGCCACGCTGGCCGAACACGAGGCCGAGACCCGGGCGCGGATCAAGGCCGCCACGCGGTACCCCAAGATCGTCATCGGTGCGCTGGCGATCGCCTTCGTGATCCTTCTCCAGTTTGTGATTCCCCGATTCGCGGCCATGTACGCCAACTTCAAAGTGGCGCTTCCGCTTCCGACGCGGATACTGATCGGGATCAATGAGGCCTTCCAGAACTACTGGTGGCTGATTCTGGCGATCGCCGTTTCTTCGTTCTTTGCGGCCCGGGCCTATGTCCGGACCGAGTCCGGCCGGCTGTGGTGGGATGGGTTCAAGCTCAAGCTGCCCGTCTTCGGTCCGATCTTTTTAAAGACGGCCCTCTCGCGCTTTGCCCGGGTCTTCGGGACGCTGACCCGAAGCGGCCTCTCGATCCTGCAGACGTTGGAAATCGTTTCCCAGACGGTGGGAAACAAAATGATCTCGCGCGTGGTGGATAACATCCGGGACAGCGCGCGTCAGGGGAGGGGGGTCGTCCAGCCGATGCAGGTCAGCCGGATTTTTCCGCCGGTCGTCATCCAGATGGTCGCGATCGGCGAGCAGACCGGCAAGATGGAGGAGATGTTGATGAAGGTATCGGACTATTACGACCAGGAGGTCGAATACTCGATCCGAAACCTCTCCAGCTCCCTGGAGCCGCTGCTTCTGGCGGGGATCGGGGGGATCGTCCTTTTTCTCGCGCTGGCGATCTTCCTTCCGTGGTGGAATCTGATCAATGTCTTCAAGGGGGGCGGTGGATAGA
>CAYJTJ010000031.1:13245-17803 GCA_964372835.1 uncultured Nitrospirota bacterium | reverse complement strand
TCGACCGCGCCAATTCTTCATCGACTCGACGGCCGAATTCGTCGGATCCGATCGCCTCCGGTGCGTTTCCATCCGAAGAGGCACTCATGCGGGGAAGCGCCAGGAGTTCCCCGGGGGAAATCTCCCCACCGCTCTCCAGCACCTCCTTGATCTTCGCCGCCGCCTTGCTGACGAGATATCCCTGCTCGGTGAGCCGCTTTACCGCCCGGAGGACCTCGAGGTCGTATTCGCTGTATCGGTGGAAGGTTTTCGAGCCGCGCCGCTCTTCATGGGGTTTGACGACACCGATCAGCTTCCAGTAGCCCAATTGGCGCGTCGTGATCGAAGCGAGTTTGCAGATTTCTTTGGGGCCGTACGTTTTATTGTCCATCTGTCGAGGGTACTTCGGCTAATGAGGATTTCAGGATATACGATTGATTATGCATAAAATATACCGACTACTTGTAATCAAAGGACTTTTGCGTGGACGGGTTTCGTCTTAGAAAATCAATCCTTTACGAAGAGGGCCGGATTGATCGCGAAACCGGAAGGGCATTGATTAGGAAGGCTGATTCCCACTGCACTGACAAAATTGGCCAAGATCAGGGACCCGGGTCGCGAATCATACGGAGGATTTCCGAAAGCAGCGCCTCCCGGCCTTCGCCGGACTTGGATGAAAACGGCAGGATGGGTCCCGCAGCGTTGCCGGAAGGAAGGTCTTCCCGGATCGCCTGGACCGCCCGGTTTCTCTGCCCCCGCGGCATCTGATCCGACTTGGTCGCCACCAGGATGGACGGGATGTTGAACCGGTCCAACCAAGTCAACAATTGGCGATCGAGGTGACTGGGGGGGTGGCGAATATCCAGGAGAACCACCAGGCCGCGGAGAGTCGACCGGTGGGCCAGGTAATTTTCGATCAGGCGGCCCCAGGAGGCCTTCTCGGTTTTTGGAACCCGGGCGTAACCGTACCCCGGAAGGTCGGCTAGAACAAAGGTCATCGGTCGAGGCCCATCGATGGTGACCCCGAAAAAATTGATCATCCGGGTCTTTCCGGGAACGCCGCTTACTTTGGCCAATCCCCTTTCCTTTAACAGCGCATTGAGAAGGGAGGATTTGCCCACGTTTGACCGTCCCGCCAGGGCGATCTCCGGATCATTCTCCGGCGGGCAGCCGCTTGCATCCACGCAGCTCTTGATGAATTCGGCCTGGATGATCTTCATGTCGGCCAATTTAGCCCATTCGCCCGGGACAATCAAGGGAGAAGCGACGGACCCGGCCGGTGTTGACAGTCCCGGCCTTTTCTTTTATATTGGATGCACCCATCCTATGGACGCAGAATTCGAAAAGATCTATCGCTCGGCTCAGGAGTGTTTTGATGAAAAGCGCTTTGATGAGGCGGAGCGCTTATTCCTCAAGCTTCTCGAAAGAAATTCCAATGGCTACGCCGATGTCTTCAACCGCCTCGGATTCATCGCTTTTCAGAAGGGGCTGCTCGATCGCGCTTCGAAATATTTCGAAAAGGCTCTATCGCTGAATCCGAAATATACGGACGCCGCCCTCAACCTGGTGATCACCTACAACGAGCTCCAGAGGTTCCCGGAGGCCGAGCGGGTCTTTGCTCAGGCATCCAAAGTGGTCCGCTCCGAACCCGCCTCGATGGATCCCTTCATCCAGGGAAAACTCGCCAACGAACATGGAAAGTTGGGCGATGCCTATCACGACCAGGGGATGTACGAGGCCGCCCTTGATGAATACCGGAAGGCCGTGGGGCTGAGGCCGAAGTTCGTCGATATTCTCACCAAGATCGGGATCGCCCTTCGGGAGAAGGGGGAGCTGGATCAGGCGGTCGACGCCTTTGAAAAAGCAAAGGCGGCGAACCCGAAGTATATCCCGGCCTATATCCATCTCGGAATCACGTATTTTTCCCAGGGACGGCACCCGTCCGCCGTCGAAGAGTGGAAGGCCGCCCAGAAAATGGATCCCGCCAACCGAGCCGTTCAGATCTACCTCAAGCTGGCCAAGAAATCGACTTAAGCGAATCGGCCCGAGGATGCGATGAGCCGCCCACTCTTAAGGGTCAAGAACCTGAGCACGCAGTTCCACACCTCCGAGGGGGTCGTCCAGGCGGTGGACGGGGTTGATCTCACGATCGCCTCTGGAAAGGTCACGGGGCTGGTGGGCGAATCCGGATCGGGGAAAACCGTAACGGCCCTCTCCGTCTTGCGCCTCGTTCCCGAGCCGCCGGGTCGAATCGTATCCGGCGAAGTCCTGTTTAATGGCGCCGACCTCCTGACCTTAACGGAAACCGAAATGCAGAAGATCCGCGGCAAGCGGATCGCGATGATTTTTCAGGAACCGATGACCTCGTTGAATCCGGTATTTACCATCGGGAACCAGATCTCCGAAATGCTGCGCCTGCATCTTAAGATGAACCGGGTGGAAGCGCATCGTCGGACCGTCGAACTGCTGGATCTGGTGGGCATCCCCTCGGCCGATCGACGGGCAAGCGAGTATCCGCATCAGCTCAGCGGCGGCATGCGTCAGCGGGTGATGATCGCCATGGCGATATCCTGCAACCCGGACCTGATTTTCGCGGATGAACCCACGACGGCTCTGGATGTCACCATCCAGGCCCAGATCCTCGTTCTACTGGAGCGGCTTCGGGAGCGGTTTGGAATGGGCATGGTTCTGATCTCTCATGACCTCGGCGTCATCGCCGAAGTGGCCGACCAAGTGGCGATCATGTATGCCGGCCGAATCGTAGAGGAGACCGGAACGGTAGAACTGTTCGCGAACCCGCTTCATCCCTATACGAAGGGCCTCCTGTCCTCCCTCCCCCGGTTCGATGCCTCCGGAGGGCGTAAGGAGAGGCTCGCGGCGATCCCGGGGACCGTTCCAAAATTGTCCGATCTCCCCTCGGGATGCAAATTCACACCCCGTTGCCCGGTGGCCATCCCCCACTGCAGTCAGGAAGAGCCCCCGCTTAAAGAGATCAGCCCGGGCCATCGGGTCCGCTGCTGGGTGGCCTTCGGCGAGTCGAGCCGATGAATACCTTTCCTGGTAAGACCGCCGGAGTTCCCTCCCGCAACTCGGCGATGGCGCCATTACTATCCGTCCGGGAGCTGAAAAAATATTTTCCGATACGGCGGGGGTTTTTTGGAGGGTCTCGCAAGCAGGTTCACGCCGTAGACGGCGTGAGCTTTGATCTTCATCGGGGAGAGGTCTTCGGGCTGGTCGGCGAGAGCGGATGCGGAAAATCAACCACCGGACGACTCATCCTAAGGCTCCTGACCCCCACCTCCGGCGAGGTTCGATTTCTCGACGAAAATATCTTCAAAGCAAACGGCCGCCGGATGCGCGAACTCCGACGAGAAATGCAGATTATTTTTCAGGACCCCTATGCCTCGCTCAATCCCCGAATGTCGGTCGGCCGGATCCTCGAAGAGCCGCTCGTGATCCACGGGATGGGGACACGGGAGGAGCGACGCGCGCGCGTCCGGGACCTCCTTGAGAAGGTCGGAATGGATCCGGATGCGACCCGTCGTTACCCCCACGAATTCAGCGGCGGACAACGCCAGCGGATCGGCATCGCCCGGGCGCTCGCCCTGAATCCCAAACTGATCATCGCGGACGAACCGGTATCTTCCCTGGACGTCTCCATTCAAGCCCAGGTGATCAACCTGCTCGAGGACATTCAGAAGGAGTTTGGACTCTCGTTCATATTCGTCGCTCACGACCTGAACATGGTTCGGCACATCAGCGATCATGTCGGGGTGATGTATCTAGGGCGGATCGTTGAAATGGCGACGGCCTCGGATCTTTACCGGAATCCGCTGCACCCCTATACGGAGGCCCTTTTGGCGGCCGTCCCGATTGCGAATCCCGCCGCGAAGCGACGCCGGCTTCTTCTGGAGGGTGATCTCCCAAGCCCGATCGATCTCCCAAAGGGCTGTCGTTTTTATTCGAGATGTCCCAAAAGGATCCCGGACTGTCTCCGGGAGGACCCCCCCCTGATCGAGCTTCGGCCGCACCACTGGGCCGCCTGTATTCTGGCAAAATAGGAGGCCGGTTTCTCTTAGTAGTAGATTCTTATCGAGAGTCGGGATAGACCGGATTTCCGCACGACGAATCCAGGAAGAAGGATTTCCCGCCCGAGAGGGGCGTTGGCCCTCGCCGGGTTGGGAGGAACCCTAAGTAAGCCAGCGCGATTTGGCCCGCTGAAACTCCGGGTTCGGGAGCCGGTCCAAGCAGGTCCGGACATAAGCCAGGCCCACGACGCAGAGTTCGAAATTGTCGGACAGTTTCCGGAATAAAGGGACGGATTCCCGGAATTCGCCGTAGTTGAATTCGGAGACGTTCCGGTAAGACCGCTTTCCGACCCTGACGTAATCGATCAGGAAATCGGGGTGGTGGACGAACCTTTTGACACGAAGCCGTCGGAGAAATTCAGGAAAGATCCCCGACATAAAGAGCGTGAAGTCGCCGATATGCCGGTGGACCTCCCTTTCCCTTTCGAACGATCCGGCGTTGAGGAGTAGGTCGGACTCGGCCAACATCGAGGCGACGTCCTCCAGGCGTT
>CAYJTJ010000031.1:0-13145 GCA_964372835.1 uncultured Nitrospirota bacterium | reverse complement strand
CCGGTTGCCCCGACCTTTCCGATCACCTGTCCCTTCTGGATCTTATCCCCTTCCGCCACGGCGATCTCGTCTAAGTGAAAATACATGGTGAACAATCCGAGCCCGTGATCCACCACGATACTCTTTCCGCTGAAAAAATAGTCGCCGACCAAGGCGACGATTCCCTCATTCGTGGCGCGGACGGGCGTCCCGGCCGGGGCGCTGATGTCCTCGCCGCTGTGCGGACTCCGGGGCTGTCCGTTCATGATTCTCCTCAACCCGAAGCTACCCTTGACCTTTCCCTCAACCGGAAGAAGGAATGGCCCCCGCCATAAGCGCTCTCCGGTCATCGTTCTCAGGGAGCTCAGTATCTTCTCCTGTTCTTGCTCGACCCGCCGCGCCGTTTCCTCATCCAGGTCCACGAAGTTCTGCGGAACCTCCAATTTCTCCGTGGAGAACTTTACGGGAACGATCACGATTGGATACCGGCGCTTCTCCGAGGCCCCGGAGGCGCGGGTGAGTGTGGCCACGAGCTCCGCGCGCGAAGCGGGGTCCGCAAGGTCGATTCCGATCAGCGCGCCGAATTCGTTCGGGATCTGGGTTGGGAAGAAGGGAACGGTCCGCTTAAGGTAAATCCCGTTGACCGAGACGGTATCGGGATGCGCCGCCAGTGTGAAAAAGACGACCTCGCCCTGCTTCACACGGATCAGGGGAGACTTTCCCGTCTTGGATGTTTCCTTGGAAAAAACCGGCGGGGAAAAGTGGAGCAGAATCCCTCCCGGAAAAACCAGGAGGACGGCGAGCCAAACGAGGCGGAGGGCTACCGGGAGTATTTTTGGCCGGCGGCGGCGATTAATTCCTCGACCCTCCGGTCCGAAGAGCAAAAGGGGTCCATGCAAAGGATTGTTTCCTCCCAGTAGCCGTTCAGTTTCAAGTAGGTCCAATCGACCGTATAGGAACGATTTTTATCACGGGCAAAGCGAATGAAGTCTCCGCGGATCTTGGCCCGCGTCGTCTGGGGCGGCTCGTTCATGGCCATCTGGATTTCCTCCTCCCGCACGATCCGGTCGACGAGGCCCTCGCTCTCCAGCCGATAGTACAGCCCCCTCGTTCTTTTGACGTCGTGATATTTGAGATCCAGCAGCAGAATCCGCGGATCATCCCAACCGCAATCCTGTTTCCGGGTGAAGGATTCCATCAGTTCCTTTTTCATAATCCAATCAATCTTCCGGGCCAGAAGGAGGGGTTCCTCCTCGAGCAGGTCCAATATTTCCTCCCATTTCTGAACAATATCCTCCATGACGGGATCGGCCTCGCTGGCATCCAGGTAGTCATACGCCCGCTCCAGGTATGCCCGCTGAATTTCTATCGCGGTCAGTTCCCGTCCGTCCTCCAATTTTACCCGGCGCTTTAGTGTGGAGTCCCGGGATATCTCCCGGATGGCCTTGACCGGGTCTTCAAGTTCGATATTGGCGACATTAAAACCCTCTTCGATCATCGACAGGACGATGGACGTCACGCCGACCTTCATATAAGTGGCGTACTCCGACATGTTCGAGTCCCCGACGATGATGTGGAGCCGGCGGTACTTTTCCGCATCGGCATGGGGTTCATCCCGGGTATTAATGATACTCCGCGACGAGGTGGTGGAAGAGGAGGTTTTTTCGTGGATATGCTGCGCCCGCTGCGATATGAAGAAGTGCGTCTTTCCGGAGAGTCGGAGGAGCTTCCCGGCGCCGGCGTATATCTGTCGCGTCACGAAGAACGGAATGAGCTGTTCCGTGACCTTCCAGAAATCCACGTCGCGCTTCATGAGGTAATTCTCGTGACATCCGTAGGTATTTCCCATGGAATCGGTATTGTTCTTGAATATATAGATCTCGCCATGAAGCCCCTCTTCCTTCAGCCTTTCCTCCGCCAGAGGCAGGCAGCCCTCGACCAGCCGCTCGCCCGCCTTATCGTGGGTCACCAAGTCGTGAAGATTATCGCACTCCGGGGTGGAATATTCGGGATGGCATCCCGTATCCTGGTAAAAGCGCGCCCCGTTGATCAGAAAGGCGTTTGATGGCCAGCTGTTGGGGATCAATCCCTCGAAGATATACCCGAGGACCTTCTCCACAGGAAGGTAGACCTTTCCATTCGGGGAAAATATAAGGCCGTATTCGTTCTCCAGCCCATAAATGCGTTGCTTCATGAAACGGCCCCGCGCCCTACGGAGTCCCTTGCAACAGATTTTCCAGCTCGTCCCCGGAGAATCGTTTGAACTTTCTCCCCGTTCGTTTCCGATCCAGAACCGCCACCTCCAGGGTGTGACCGGTCAGCTTCTGGCCGGAGGCGTTTTCCAGGGACTCCCTGCAGATCTTCAGGGCCCCTGGAAGGCCCTGTCCCGCATCGAATCGGTCTTTGAGAGTTAACAGGATGGTCTCCGACCGACCACCGATCACCGTATAACCGCGCTCGTCGATAATGCTGCCGTCAAAAGAGATCCGATAAATTTCATTCGGTTTCTCCTCTGCCCCCACCGCGACGACCGCGATCTCGACCTCCAGGGGTTTTACCTCCTGGCTGAAGACGGTTCCCAGCGCCTGCGAATAGGCGTTGGCCAACGACTTGGCCGTTACGTCCTCGCGACTGTAGAGATAACCCTTCAGGTCCGCGTGCCGGATTCCGGCCTTTCGAAGATTCTCGAACTCGCTGTATTTCCCGGCACCGAGAAACGCGATCGTATCGTAGATTTCAGAGAGCTTGTTGAGCGAGGTGCTGGGATTTTCGGCCGCCATTAATATTCCGTCTTGGTACTCTATCGCGATGATGGATCGTCCTTTTGAAATTCCCTTCTTGGCATATTCCGCCTTATCGTGCATGATCTGTTCCGGAGAAACATAGTACGGAAATGCCATCTCAGCTCCCCTTCTTTCGCGTCTGGATCAAGCCTTCATAGACCCGTCGGATCCGGACCTCCTCGACATCCAAGATCCCCTTGAGGGTAACCGTCTTCACGGTGGGGTAGATCCCTCTCACCAAATCGGGTCCACCCGTGCCGATGTCTTCCTCGGCCGCATCGTAGAGGGCCTCCAAAGCGGTGTTGAGCGCATCCGCCTCGCTCATCTGTGACTGGAATAATTTCTTCATGGTGGTGCGGGCGTCTTTTCCTCCCGATCCCGTCGAAAAATAATCCGTCTCCTCGTACCGGCCCCCGGCGATATCATACTTGAAGATTCGACCTGCTTCGCGCTTGCGATCGTATCCGACGAAGATCGGGATGACGACGAGCCCTTGAACGGCCATCGGCAGGTTGGCCTTCACCATCTGCCCCAGCTTGTTGGCCTTTCCCTCGGTCGACAGCTCGGCCCCCTCGATCTTTTCATAGTGCTCCAATTCGGTCTGGAAGAGCCGCGCCATCTCGATGCACGGGCCGGCCGCCCCCGCGATTGCGATGGCGGAGTATTCGTCCATCTTGTACACCTTCTCGATCCGCCGGGCCGAGACCTGGTAACCCTCCGTCGCCATACGGTCACCGGCGATGACCACCCCATCCCGGTATTTCAAGGCAAGAACGGTCGTTCCTTTGGGAAGCATCTGCGCGAGGGGTTGTTCCGCGCCCCTTCCGGAAATCGGCAGGGGGACGCCTCGAACCGCCTCGGGATAGGCCTGGGTAATCCAGTCATAGAAGCTGGAGCTCGGGTCTTGAAATGGATTGGTCCATCGGTGATTCACCTATTGCCCGCCTTTCTGAACATAGTTCTTAACAAACTCCTCGGCATTTTCCTCCAAGACGTCATCTATCTTGTCCATCAGCTTATCGAGATCCTCCTTGATTTTCTTTCCCTTCTCGGCCGTCTTGGAGCCGGGGGCGGTTTCATCCTCCTTTTTCGCAACGTCTTTTTTCCGGTCCCTCTTCCTCTCTTGCTTCGCCAAGGTTTCTCACCTCCCTTACATACGGAGATGGTTTAGCATCTCGTCCACCGAACGCGCGGACTCCAACAGCGACGCCGTCAGACTCTGAGTTCCTTTTAAAGGCTCCAGGAGCGGAACCTTTTTGATCGTCGTATTGCCGGTGTCAAACAGGATCGAACTCCAGCTGGCGGCGTAGACCTCCTTAAGAAACTTCTTCAGGCAGGCCCCCCGGAAGTACGCCCGGGTATCCGCCGGGGGATTTTGCTCCGCCTGAGAGATTTCCCGATCACTGATCAGCCGCTTCACATACCCGTCCTTCTCCAAAGCCGAGAAGAGGCCCTTTTCCGGACGAAGATCATGGTACTGGAGGTCCATCATCGTGACCCGTGGATCGTCCCATCCGCACTGTTTCCGTTCGATGTAGGACCGGACCAACTGGAGCTTGATCACCCAATCGAGCTCCCCCGATAGCTGCATGGGATCGCTCGATAGACGATCCAAGACGTCACCCCATCGGCCCAGGACATCCCGGGTGACCGGGTCGGCTTCGCGCTTCTCGTAGAAGCGAAGGGCCGCCTCGAGATAGATCCTCTGGATTTCAACCGCCTTTATGAGGCGTCCATCCGTCAGCCGGACGGATTGCTTCAAAGTGATATCCCGCGATACCTCTTTGATGGAGCGGACGGGATCCTCCAGCTCGATGGGTGGCATCTGGGCGTTCTCCTCAATCATCGTCAAAACGATCGCCAGCGTACCCACCTTGAGGTACGTGGACAGCTCCGCCATATTGGCATCTCCCACGATGACGTGGAGGCGCCGGTACTTCGCGGCATCTGCATGGGGTTCATCGCGGGTATTGATGATGGGCCGTTTCACCATGGTGTTCAGATCGACCAGGGTTTCGAAGAAATCGGCCCGCTGGGAGATCTGATACGGCGCCGGCGGCATCCGATTCTCGGCCCCCACTTTTCCGGCTCCCGCATAAATCTGGCGGGTCACGAAAAAGGGAATGAGGAACTTGACCAGGTGGTCAAACCCAATCGCCCGGTCCACCAGGTAGTTTTCATGATATCCGTAGCTGTTCCCTTTTCCATCGGTATTGTTCCGGTAGACCCTGTATCCATTTCGGCCCTTGATCCGGCTGGCCACCTCGCAACACACCTGTAGAATTCGGTCCCCGGCCTTCTCGTAGATGAGCACATCCCTCGCATTGGTGCATTCGGGCGTGGAGTACTCGGGATGAGCCCCGTCGACGTATAGCCGTCCCCCATTGGCCAGCACCTTATTCAGAAGTCGGTTATATTCCGGCCCGGGGCGCTCCCGCTCTCCTTCCACTTCGAAGCCGCGAACGTCCAAGAGCGGATTTTCGTGCTCATAATCCCAGAGAACCGACGTCGATGGAACGAAGGGGTAATGATTGATCAGGAGGAGTGAGGTGGAAACCGGATCCAGCGCTTCCGGACTACGGGTGGCGATACCAAATTCGGTCTCTGTTCCAAGGACGCGTTTGATCATACCGAGCTCTGCCAGCGGGGTCGATCAGAGGTAATGGCCGGTCGGGATCGTCTCGATCCGGCGCGATTCGGACGGCCGCGTACCGATCGTTCGGACATGGACGATCTTCTCGCCCTTCTTCCCGGCGATTTTGGCCCAGTCGTCGGGGTGGGTGGTGTTGGGAAGGTCCTCGTGCTCCTTAAACTCATCCCGCGTCGCCTGGATCAAATCCTCGGATCGAATTCCCTTCTGACCCGTGGAGATCATGCGTTTGATGGCATACTTCTTGGCCCGCGCCACCACACCCTCGATGAGAGCCCCGCTGACGAAATCCTTGAAATAAAGCATTTCCTTCTCGCCATCGGCGTAAGTGACCTCCAGAAATTTGTTGTCATCGGTCTCGCTGTACATCTGCTCGACGATCATTTTGACCAAGCGCTGGACGAGCGCCGCGGCATCGCCCTTATCCTTGGAAAGCTCATCCGGATGGTACGGCAGATCCAGCGTCAGGTATTTCGCGAAGATCTCCTGGGCCGCCTCCCGATTGGGTCGGTCGATCCGGATTTTGACATCCAGCCGTCCGGGCCGGAGAATGGCGGGATCAATCAAATCCTGCCGGTTGCTTGCCCCGATCACGATCACGTTTCGAAGCCGCTCGACCCCGTCGATTTCGGACAGGAACTGGGGAACGATGGTGGACTCTACATCCGAGGAAATTCCGGTTCCCCGTGTGCGGAATAGGGCATCCATTTCGTCGAAAAATACGATCACCGGCATCCCCTCTTCGGCCTTTTCCTTGGCCCGTTGGAACACCTCCCGGACCTGCCGTTCGCTCTCCCCCACGTATTTATTCAGGAGCTCCGGGCCCTTCACGTGAAGAAAGAAACTTCGGACGTCCCGGCCCGTGCGATGGGCCATCTTCTTGGCGATCGAATTGGCAACCGCCTTCGCAATCAGGGTCTTCCCGCATCCCGGAGGACCGTACAGGAGAATCCCCTTCGGTGGAAGCAATTTGTGCTCCGCAAACAGTTCCGGGTGGAGGAAGGGCAGCTCCACGGCATCCTTGATCGTCTCGATCTGAGGTTCCAGCCCGCCGATATCCTCGTAAGAGATATCCGGAACCTCCTCGAGGATCAGCTGGGCCACTTCCGATTTCGGCAGCCTTTCAAGGATATACCCCGACCGTGCATCGTACAGGAGATAGTCCCCGGCGCTGAGTTTCTCCTTCGAGAGCGGATCGGCCAGTTCGGCCACACGCTCTTCGTCCGCGCGCAGGGAAATAATCGCCCGGTGGTCGCCCAGGGAGTCCTTCAGGCGCACCACCTCTCCCTGCCCTTCAAATCCCTTCACCTCGACGACATTGAGCGCCTCATTGAGGACCAATTCCTGACCCTTCCTCAGCGTCTCGACCTTGACCGCCGGATGAAGATTGACCTTCATCTTTCGACCGGAGACGTACACGTTGATCGTGCCGTCATCATTCTTGCCCGAGAAAATCCCGTAGCTGGATGGCGGCGCGGTGAGTTTCTCGACCTCCGCGCGGAGGGCCTCGATCTGGGTCTTGGCCTCCTGGAGGGTCGCGGCTAATTTTTCGTTCTGTTTGTAGGACTGCTCGAGCTGCGCGCGTGAGAGTCGGAGCTGGCGCAGTTCCTCTTCCATCGATCGGATCTGAACGTGCAGCTTGCCGAGTTCTCTCTCGTACTCTTCGATCTGCTTATTCATCACGGGTTCGCCCTCAGATAGCTGATCAGCAAGCCTCTTGACGGTATTACGTAAGGAATGAAACCTTCCAGAACCCTTCTTGCTCTCCCCCACCGTTCCGCCTCCTTCCCGATGGGATCGTGATCGACTTTCCTCCGTTTCTCAATTTTCATTTTCATTCTATCACCGAATGCCGGGAGGGTCAATACCCCCCTTCCCGTTTTCAATTACCGTCGTAAAACCGCGGGCGACTCCCGTACGATTTCGAGCTCGCGCAACAAGGCCGCCGCGGCCGCCCTTGGATCCGGGGCAGCCAAAACGGCTGAGATCAAGGCGACACCGGCCGCGCCCCTTTCGAGCGCAGCCCGAATCCTCGGCCGGTTCATGCCGCCGACCGCCAGTACGGGAATCGATGTCGCTTCGGTCGCCGCCTTGATCGCGGACAGTCCCAGAGGGGTTCCCATCGCCCGTTTCGATGGGGTCGCGTAGATCGGTCCGAGGACGACAAAATCGGCTCCCTCCCGCGCCGCCTCCGCCGCCTCCCGAGTCGAGTGCGTCGATTTCCCGATCAGGGGACCCGGCCCCAACATCCGTCGGACCGAGGGAATCGGGAGGCTGTCGGTCCGCAGATGTACGCCGTCCGCGTGGACCGCGAGGCAGACATCGGTGCGGTCATTGATGATCAGCTTTGCCCCAAAATCGGAGGTGAGCCGCCGCAATCGCTCGGCCCACCGGAGGAGTTCCCGGATGGGCAGATCCTTCTCCCGCAACTGGACGGCGCGAATGCCCCCTTCCAGCGCTTCCTGGAGGACCCATTCCATCGGACGGCCGCCGGTTTGATTTCGGTCCGTGATGAGATACAGGTCAAATTCGGCGCGACGAGCCAAAACGATCCCCCCTCTTTATTCAATCATTCCTTGCATCGGGCTGCTCGCATTGGCATAGAGCTTCTTGGGAATCCTCCCCGCTCTGTAGGCCAGCCGCCCGGCCCAGACGGCATACTTCATCGCCTCGGCCATCGCGATGGGATCCTCCGCCCCGGCGATCCCGGTGTTCATCAGGACCCCGTCGCACCCCATCTCCATCGCAATCGCCGCATCGGAAGCCGTTCCCACCCCCGCATCAATAATCACCGGAACCTTCACGGTCTCCCGGATGATCTGAATGTTATACGGATTTCGAATGCCCAGCCCGGAACCGATCGGAGCGGCCAGGGGCATGACACAGGGACAGCCGAGGTCTTCAAGTTTTTTAGCCACGATCGGGTCGTCGTTCGTATAGGGAAATACGATGAAGCCCTCCCTGACGAGAATCTTCGCGGCCTCGATCAGTCCGGCGGTATCCGGAAAGAGCGTCTTCGGGTCCCCGATCACCTCCAGCTTTACCAAATGGGTAATCCCGGCCGCTTTGGCCAGTCTCGCCGTCCGAACGGCCTCCTCGACGGTATAACAGCCGGCCGTATTCGGAAGGATCTTAAACTTCTTGGGATCGATGTGGTCCAGGAGATTCTCCTTGCCCTTTTCAAGAATATTCACCCGACGGACGGCCACCGTCACCATTTCGGCGCCCGAGGCCTCAATCGCGCGCCGGGTCTGTTCGAAGTCCTTGTACTTCCCGGTCCCGACGATCAGGCGGGATCGCAATTCCACCTCGCCGATTTTCAAGACGTCGTCCTTCATGACCTCTCCCCTCCCCCCACGAAAGCGATGATCTCCATCCGATCGCCGTCCTTTAGAGTTGTCCTCGAAAAGTCCCGCCGATCGAGGACCACCCCGTTCATCTCAACCGCCACCCGATCCTCGACGACCTCCATCTCGCCCAGAAGCTCGGCCACGGTCGAGTCCGGAAGGACCCGCCGTACCTGTCCGTTCACCACCAATTCGATCACCGGTTTGATCGCCCTCCGGTCGGAAAAAATTAAGCCGTACTCCGATAAGGAAGTACGGCCTTCTGAGGTCCTCAGCTTTCGGGTAGAATCGTGTCAGGATGGAGCTCCTCCGCTTCGAGCCCGATACCTTCGGTTCCGCACCCGCTGGCTGCCGCTTCCCTACGCCCGTATTACCGGGATCAGGTTCACAGGGTTGCCCTGGGTTCCTGTCCGTTGAACGGTGTTCCACTCGGCTCATCGCGGCCGCGTTGAACACCTCCCATCCCACAGGAACCACCGGGCTCTCAGCCCCGTCGGAATAAAAACCCTACCCACCGACGGTGCACCCCCAGCATGGGTTCATGATACAGGAGCCTGCGGTCCCTTGTCAACCGCATCCCGCTCTTCCCGGTTGATTGACTTTCCGACGGTCGTTTTGGTACGATCCCGCCGGGTTCACCTGTCGGGAGTCCACGCTTGGTCGCCTACCTCTCGTATCGTCTCTTTCGCTTTCTCATCTCACTTTTCGGGGTTACGGTTCTGACCTTCGGCATCATGCATCTTGCGCCGGGGGATCCGACCGACCTCCAGACGACGCTCAATCCGCGCGTCTCGGCCCAGGCCAAGGATAACTTAAAGAAGCTCTACGGGCTCGATCAGCCGCTCCATGTCCAGTACGGGAATTGGCTCAAGCGGGTCGTCACGTTAGAGTTCGGAACCTCGTTTGTGGACGGCCGATCCGTCGTTCGAGTCATCAAGGAGCGGATGCCGATCACGATCATCATCAACATCCTCTCACTGCTTATGATCTTCGGCTTTGCGCTTCCGATCGGGATCTATTCCTCGACGCATCAATACTCACGATTCGACAAGTCGGCCACGCTGTTTGTCTTTTTGGGCTTCGCCACGCCGACCTTCTGGCTGGCCCTTATGATGATGATTCTCTTTGGCGTCGTCCTCGGCTGGCTCCCGATCTCGGGGTACCAGTCTCTGGACGTCGGCGGGATGTCCTTCCCGGAACGCCTCGCCGATTGGGCGCGCCATCTGGTTTTACCCATTTTCGTCTCGGCCTTCGGCGGCCTCGCCGGCTTTTCGCGTTACACCCGGTCCGAGATGCTCGAGGTGATACGGCAGGACTACATCCGGACGGCGCGCGCGAAAGGCTTAAGCGAGACGGCGGTCGTCTACAAGCACGCACTGCGAAACGCCCTCATCCCGATCATCACGATTCTGGGGCTATCGGTGCCCGCCCTCATCGGCGGGAGTGTGATTTTTGAACAGATTTTTGCCATCGACGGGATGGGACGCCTCTTCTATAACTCGGTCATGTCCCGGGACTATCCGACGATCATGGGGATCACCGTCCTCGGGACCGTCCTGACCCTGATTGGAAACCTCCTGGCCGACATTTCGTATGCCCTGGCCAATCCAACGGTGAGGCTTCATGGGAACCGCTGACCCAACGGTGGAAACGCCGGGACGGTCCCGGTCAAACCGCACGCAGTTCTGGAGACGGTTTTCAAGAAACGTTCCGGCCATGGCCGGCGGAATCATCGTGCTTTCGGTCTTTCTCGTTGCGACCCTCGCCCCCGTGCTGTCCCCCTACGACCCGGCCCAAATCGACGTATCCAAGATCCTGACCGGCCCCACGCGGGATCACCCCCTCGGAACGGACGATCTCGGACGCGATGTGCTCAGCCGAATGATCTGGGGATCCCGCATCTCGCTCCTTGTGGGATTCGTGGCGGTGGGAATCTCGATTCTGATCGGGATACTGATCGGCGCCGTCGCCGGTTACTACGGCGGCGTCGTAGACGATGTGCTCATGCAATTCGTGGATATCATGCTTTCCGTGCCGACCTTCTTTCTGATCCTGGCCGTGATCGCCATCGTCGAGCCCAGCATCTGGAACATTATGATCGTGATCGGCGTGACGAGCTGGATGGGCGTATCGCGCCTGGTCCGCGGCCAGTTCCTGGCGTTAAAAGAAATGGACTATATCACGGCGGCCCAGGCCCTCGGGGCGAACGATCGCCGGACGATCTTCCTTCACCTCCTTCCGAACGCCATGTCGCCCGTCTATGTCTCGGCCGTCCTCGGCGTGGCGGGGGCGATTCTCCTGGAGTCGTCCCTAAGCTTCCTGGGCTTGGGCGTCCAGCCGCCGACGCCGAGTTGGGGCAGCATCATCACGGCCGGAAAGGACACGATCGAGATCGCCTGGTGGCTCTCGCTTTTTCCCGGCCTGGCCATACTGATCACGGTCCTGGGCTATAACCTCTTGGGCGAAGGCCTCCAGGACGCGCTGAACCCCCGGCTGAATAAATAAAGCGGGCCGGCAAGTTTTTCCCCGTTCATGCGGAATCATTGACATCCCTCCCCGCTTGGGGAATACAATGAGCAGGGGTCGGCTATCAACGCCGACTCCCGGAATCCAATCAAAGGAGGTGTCCCATGGTTCGATACGTCAGCCTGTTGAACTTTACCGATCAGGGCATCCGGAACGTCAAACAGACCCTCGACCGGGCGAAGGCTTTTAAAGCGACCGCGACCAAGCTCGGTGCAACGCTCAAGGATTTGTACTGGACTCAGGGCGCCTTTGATCTCGTCGCGACGATCGAGGTCCCGGACGAGCAGACCGGGACGGCCCTCCTCCTGGCTCTCGGGAGCCTCGGGAATGTCCGGTCCCAATCCCTCCGGGCCTTCACGGCGGACGAGATGAAACCCGTCCTGGCCAAATTGCCCTAATCCGAATGCGACGGCTCCACGGGGTTTTGCGAGCGGGAATCGGGATCGGCGTTTTTCTATCCTGGACGGTACTGCCGCTCTGCGTCTCGGCAGAGTCCCCCATTCATCACGACCTGAAAGTCACGATCGCCCCGGATGTAAACCGCCTGGAGGTCGAGGATCGGATCCGGATCCCCGAGGCGCTTCGCAATAGGCCGATCGCCTTTTATCTCCACGGGGGGCTCCAGCCGATTTCCACGACACCCGGCATCAAGATCACCAGAGAGACGGTCCCGAAACTTAACGGGAGGGATATGCCCCCTGGCCCCGGCGGGGTCAAGACGGAATATTTTAGAATCCGCGCGCCGACCGGCCCGTCGGAGTTCACGATCCGGTACGAAGGCCGTATATTCCATCCGCTTAAGGAGGAGGGGGCCTCCGGCCCCGGCTTCGCGCCGGACACGCCGGGCCACCTCTCGGCGGAGGGGATCTTCCTGGCCGGCACGACGCTTTGGTACCCGTGGTTTGGCGATGGGCCGGTCACCTTCAATCTCACGATCCGTCTGCCCGAGCCCTGGGGAGCCGTCAGCCAGGGGAGACGAACGAGCCGCACGCGCGAGAATGGAATCGTCGAGGTCACCTGGGATTCGCCCGAGCCCCAAGACGAGATCTATCTGATCGGTGGACGATTCCACGAAACCGTCCGGGCGGCCGGAGCGATCGAGGTTCTGGCTTTCCTCCGATCGCCGGATCCGGAGCTGGCGAACCGGTATCTTGCGGCCGGGGCCTCCTATCTGGAGATGTACCAGAAACTCCTCGGGGCCTATCCCTATTCGAAATTCGCACTGGTCGAGAATTTTTGGGAGACCGGCTACGGCATGCCTTCCTTCACGCTCCTGGGACCCGCCGTCATCCGCCTTCCCTTCATATTGCATTCCTCCTACCCGCACGAGATACTGCACAACTGGTGGGGAAACGGCGTCTTCGTGGAGTATGATCGGGGAAACTGGAGCGAGGGGCTGACGAGTTACCTCGCGGATCATTTGATCCAGGAGCAGCGGGGTCAGGGAGCGGACTACCGGCGGGCGGCCCTCCAGAAATACGCCGATTACGTGGCCGAGGGGAAGGACTTTGCGCTGACGGAGTTCCGCGCGCGCCACAGCTCGGCGTCCGAGGCCGTCGGGTACGGGAAGACGATGATGTTCTTCCATATGCTCCGTCTGCGGCTCGGGGACGAGGCTTTTGTGAAGGGTCTGAATAATTTCTATCGTGAGAATCGGTTCCGTCGGGCCGATTTCGACGATCTGCGCGCCGCGTTCGCCGGTGTCGCCGGGGAAGATCTTTCGATCGAGTTCAAACAATGGGTCGGCCGACCGGGCGCGCCTGCACTGCGGGTCAGCGGCGCCCGGACTCAAGTCCTAGGCACCGGGTATCTTGTCACGCTGCTTCTTGAACAGACGCAATCCGGCGCGGCGTATCGGCT
>CAYJTJ010000030.1:3643-18666 GCA_964372835.1 uncultured Nitrospirota bacterium | reverse complement strand
CCGGGCCCCGAGAAACTTTCCGAAGGTATCATGTTTTCGGCGATCTGGCAAGGGGATCCGGTTGCGTCGGGCATTCCCGCCCGGTTAAGATAGATCACCATGGCCGGCACTAAACAGAAAGAGATGTCCCTGATCGTGAGCGAGATCCGGCAGGAGACGCCCGAAATCAAATCGTTTCGATTGGAGCTCGGAGCCCATCGGCCTTTTTTGTTCATCCCGGGACAATTCGTGATCCTCTCGTCCGAATTTTGGAATCCGAAGAGGAACCGGATGGGACGCGTGAATCGGGCCTTTTCGATTTCGTCCTCCCCCGTCGAAGAGGGTTACATCGAGATTGCGGCCAAACGGTATCCCGGTGGCCAGATGACACCCTGGCTTCACGATCACGTGAGTACGGGAGATGCCCTCCGCGTGAAAGGTCCGGCCGGAAAGTTCGTTTTCAGGGAGGGAGAATCGGGGGAGATCCTCCTGATCGCCGGAGGAATCGGAATCGCGCCCTTCCGATGCATGATCCGGTACATTCTCGCGAAGGGACTCCGGGTGAAGGTCCGCCTATTCTACAGCGCGCGGACGCCCGGTGATTTCGCTTTCGCCTCCGAGTTTAAATCGCTTATGGCCGGCCATCCGAATTTCGAATGCGTCTACTCCATCACGCGGCCGGGTCATTCCAGTTGGTCCGGACCGGTGGGGAGGTTTGACGAGGCGTTTCTCCGGGATCACCTCGGCGGACCGGACGCCCTCTATTATCTCTGCGGGCCGGACGCGATGATTGGTGAGCATTCCCGGATTCTCAAGGATCTGGGAGTCCCGGAGGCCGCCCTCCGTTCGGAAAAATGGTGAGGCCCGCGGATCCCGTTTGATTCCACAAAGGCCCTCGCCTATAATCGGGACATGACCCGACGAACCGGAACGTCCGTTTCGACCCCTTGGGCCGCCTATCTTCTGATCGCGCTTCCCTGGCTCTTGGATTCTCTTGAGAAGGGACGGCCCCCCCAGACCTTTGTGGAAATTTGGCCCGAGATCGTCCTATCCGGGCTCATCGCGGCGGGGGTTCACGCTCTCGTGCGGTCCCGCCGGCTCCTTTCGGCCCAGAGGGCCGAGATGGACCGGCTGGCGGAACTCGACACCGTCTCTTCTCTTGGAAGTCCCCGGGCCCTGGAGGCCACACTGGTGAAGGAGGTCGCACGGGCCCGCCGCATGGATCACCCGCTCTCATGCATTTTTATGGATCTCGACGATTTTAATGCGATCAATACCCGATTCGGCCACACGGTCGGCAACTCGGTCCTGCAGGTGATCGGCCGGACGGTCCGGACCGTGATCCGGGGCGATGTGGACTCGGCCTTCCGGTACGGTGGGGATGAATTTTTCATCATTCTCCCCGCCGCGGATAAAGAGCAGGCCCGGGTGGTCGCCCGCCGGCTTTCGGAATCCATCCTGGCTCTAAAGCCGCCGACCGTCCCGCTCAAAACCATCCCGGTCAGCCTCGGGATCGCCCAACTCAGACCCCAGCAGGTGGCCGGGGATCTCCTCGCGCTAATGGACAAATCCATGCGTCGCGCCAAGGGGCGCGGGAAAAACCTCGTATTCGATGCGGAGGCGAACGAGGATAAGAAGGAAAGCGGACTAGGCCGGGACGTCCCGTGAAACCGCCTGTTCCTCGGCATGGTAGGAGCTGCGGACCAGTGGGCCGGATTCCACATGCCGGAATCCGCGCCGGAACCCTTCCTCCCTAAGGGACGCGAATTCATCCGGACGATAATACCGGCTGACGGGAAGATGGGCCCGTGTCGGCTGCAGGTACTGCCCGAGCGTCAGGATGTCGCATCCGGCCGAGGCCAAGTCCCTCATGACGGCCCCGACTTCTTCCGGCCGCTCCCCCAAGCCCAGCATCAGCCCGCTCTTCGTTACGAGTCCGGACCGCTTGGCCCTGGCGATAAGCCCGAGGGTCCAGGCGTATTTGCCCTGGGGACGGACCGCGCGATACAGCCGCGGCACCGTCTCGGTGTTGTGGTTTAAGATGTCCGGGCGTGATGCGAAGACCCGGTCCTGGGCGCTAGGGAGGCCCTTGAAGTCCGGAATGAGCAGTTCGATCGTGCAGGGATGGAGGGATCGGATCCGCCGGACGGATTCGAAGAATATTTCAGCGCCACCATCCGGCAGTTCATCCCGATTTACGGACGTGATCACGGCATGGCGCAGCCCCAAAGCCCTGACCGCCTCGGCCAGGCGGCGGGGTTCGTCGAGGTCCACCGGGCCCGGCCGGCCGGTCTCCACGGCGCAGAAACCGCAGCTCCGGGTGCAGACTTCCCCCAGGATCATGAAGGTCGCCGTGCCCCGATTCCAGCAGTCCCATACGTTGGGACATCGGGCCTCTTCGCAGACGGTATGGAGATCGAGGTCCCTGACCAGTCCCCTGATCCGAAGAAACTGGGGACCCCGCCGGACCTCGACCTTCAACCATTCGGGCAACCGTGGCCGATCCGGGCGCGAATCAACGCGGATAATGGGAAGCGGAATCAAAATAAGGCTCCCCCCGGGGGTTACCGTTTCTTGCGCTGGTGGCGCATTCGCTTGCGGAGCTTGCGATACTTATGCTTTCGCATCTTTTTCCGCCGTTTCTTAATGACTCTGGACATGAACTCCCTCCGTAAGCAAGGTTATTTTATCGGAAAGGGTTAGAGAATCGCAAATGATTGCGGTATTGGGCCCCGGATTCGGGAGACCGCCCGTCGCACGGGACCGGCCTCAACCGGCCTCCAGTCGTGTTTCACGGAATGCCGGCCTAAAGGAAGCCTTCTCCCGCACCAATAGAACGGGAACGCTCCCGTATTCGATCACCTTCAGCGGAACGCTTCCCAAGAAAAATCGCTTGACGGCCGAACTGCCGCTCGCGCCCATCACCACGACATCGTGATCCCTGGCCTCGCTGATGATCTCCTCCGAAGGCCTTCCCACACGAACTTTGACTTTTACCTGGAGACCCGTTTGGGTCAGGATCATTTCGGCCCGACGCACCTGTTCGTTGGCGTTTTTTCGATCCGATTCACCGGCGGCGATCGAAAGAACGGTCACCTTTCCCTTCAGGGCCTGCGCCAGTTTGGCGCTGAAGAGTTCGGCCTTTTCGGCCAGTCGGGAACCGTCGGTGCAGATCAGGAAGTTCTGATTCTGCCGGATATTCTTTGTGATCATGACCGAACAGATTGCAAACTCGGCAATGCGCAGCGCCGTGCTCCCGACAAAGTACCGGGCGGAACCTTTATGGCCCCGCGATCCGGTCAGGATCAAATCGTACTCCCCGGCCTCGGCCTCTTCCAGAATTTCGGACGCGGTGTCCCCTTCGCGGAGCTTGAGGCGCACCCGTTGTATTCGGTGCCCCACGCGGTGAATTTCGATCCCGCCCTCCGCCGATTTGCGAAAGGCGCGATGCTCCTTCCGCTCTGTTTCGGAGGCCGGTCCGGTCAATCCGGAATGGGTCAGTATCTCCCACGCGCGTTTCAGTACCTCGACCCCTGGAACCTCCAGATCCCAAGGGACGGCCTTGCGGCGCCGGCCGATGAGGGAGGTCAGGTCACCCTCCGGCCCTCGAGGCCGAACATACAGAGCCGTGACGTCGGCATCCAACTCGTGGGCGAATCGGCCGCCAAACCGAAGCGTTTCCTCCGCGTAAGGCTGCCCGTCCGTGCAGATGAGGATTTTCATTCCGTATTTTTACGGTCCCGACCGGCGGTGATGGGAAGCTTGTTTAGTAACACAGCGGTGGGGGGTTGTCAAGGAGATTCCCGGTCGCCCGGCGGCCGGAAAGTCCGGCCCCTTTCTTGACCTCATCTTTGGACCCCCGTATAATGCCGCCATGCCGAAAAGATACCGCACCGGGCCCATCCTTCTGATCGCGCTCCTCCTTTTGGCAGCCTCCTGCGAGCACCCCCGGGTAAAACCCACGGAGGATTCCAGGCGCCTGGACCAGATCGAGGCCTATCTCGAGAGTCTAAAGCAGAGCTTCCAAGACCGGAACCTGGCGAGCTTTTCAGATCTGTACGTAAAGGACCGGCCGGATGACCTGGGGGTCATCGGCCGGAGCCTCGAATCCATCCGGACCCTCCAACTTGATTTCGCAATCGACCGAATCGTCTTGGACGGTGAGCAGGTCCAGGTCTTTCTCCATTGGGAACTGCGCTGGCAAGCGCCCAACGGCGGGCCCGCGATGCAGCGAGGAAACACCCTGTTCCACCTTTCGGGGCGATCCGAGCTGGTTCTTTGGTCCATCGAGGGAGATAATCCGTTCATCACACCGTCTCTTAAGAAGGCCCCCCGCTCATGAATTCCGCCCGCCGGCCCGATCCTTCCCTCCGGGTCACGGACTATCTCGTGATCGGGAGCGGGATCGCGGGACTCCGGGCCGCCATCACGCTGGGCCGCGGCGGAAGGGTGATCCTCGTTAACAAGGGCCGACCCCCCGAGAGCGCTTCCAAATACGCCCAGGGGGGAATCGCGGTGGCTCTTGATCCGGCGGACTCGGTCGCCTCCCACCGGGAGGACACGCTTATCGCCGGGCAGGGTCTTTGTCGAAACGAGGCCGTCGGGATCCTGGTCGGCGAGGGCCCCGAACGGGTCCGTGAGCTGATCGCATGGGGAGCCCGATTCGACGAACAAAACGGTCGCTACCTTCTGGCCAGGGAGGCGGGCCATCGGTTTCCGCGCATCCTACGCGCGCACGGGGATGCCACCGGGACCGAGATCGTCCGGGCCCTCAGCCAGAAGGCCGCAACGTGCCCAACGATCCTTCGACTCGACAACCTGCTGGCGATTGACCTGCTGATGGATGAAGGCCGCTGCGTGGGGGCGGTTTTTTTATCGGAATCCGGATCCCCCCTGGTGATCGGGGCGAAAGCGGTCGTGTTGGCCACGGGAGGCGCGGGTCAGGCTTTTGCCCGAACGACGAATCCCCCGGTCGCCACGGCGGATGGGATGGCGATGGCCTACCGGGCCGGTGCGACGCTGGAGGACATGGAGTTCATGCAGTTCCACCCGACCGCTCTGGCGCTGCCCCAAGCCCCTGCTTTTCTCATGACCGAGGCGATGCGGGGCGAGGGAGCCGTCCTGAGGAATGCGAACGGCGAAGCCTTTATGAAGCGATACCACCGGGACGGGGATCTCGCCACGCGGGATGTAGTCAGCCGGGCCATCTGGCAGGAGATGCGGTCCACACAAACCGCCCATGTCTACCTGGATATTACCGGCCTCCGACCGGCCTTCGTCCGGGAGCGATTCCCTACAATCTATCAGACCTGCCTTGGGTACGGTCTGGACATCACGAAAACGCCGGCGCCCGTCGCACCCAGCGCGCACTTCATGATCGGAGGGGTCCGGACCTCGGTGTCCTGCGCCACGTCGGTGCCCCGATTGTATGCCGCGGGGGAGGTCGCCTCCTCCGGGGTCCATGGCGCCAACCGACTTGCGAGTAACTCGCTGTTGGAGGGGCTGGTGTTTGGGGCACGGGCCGCCGAGGCCGTCCTGTCTTCCTCGGTGGAGCCGATCCATCCGGAGGATCTCCGATCCCTCGCCGAGCCGCGCCTTCTGAAAATCCATGCGGAATCTTCTCAGGGCCAACGGCCGGGCCGCGAATCCATACGATCTCTACAAGAAACGATGTGGGATCGGGTTGGAATCGTCCGCGACCGGGATTCGCTCACGACCGCCCTGAAGGCCCTCGAGCTCTGGGAAACCCAGTCCCAGGGCCCGGTCCATTCCATTTTGGAGGGAGAGTTCAAAAACCTGGTGACGGTTTCGCGATTGATGGCTCGGGCGGCACTCTTAAGGAAAGGATCCATCGGCGTTCACACCCGATCCGACGAGGACGAGGGGATTAGGGAACCCGAACACCGTCATATCGCCTTTCAGAGGCCCGACCAAGAGGAAGGCTACTTCACCGTGGCCACGCGATAGCCAGGGCTTCCCTGATACTGTTCGGGAACATTGGTATAGATAACGCGACCGTCGGGCGAGATCACCTTGTAGGTCGTTTTTGGCCCAGTCCGAGGGCCCAGATAGGAGCGATAAGCGGCCAGCACCTTCCGGACATAGCTCTGGGTTTGCTGGATCGGGGGAACCTGACCGTATGCCTCCACCTTCTTGGCTCCCGCGTGATAGGCGGCGAGGCTCAGACTTAAGTCGCCCTTGAATTGATCAAGAAGACGGCCCAGATGCCGGGTGCCGCCCTCGATATTCTCGGCCGGACTGAACGGATTTATGACTCCCAGATGAGCGGCCGTGGCCGGCATGAGCTGCATGAGCCCCATCGCGCCGGCCGTCGACACGGCCGATGGGTCGAAATCGGATTCGACCTTCACCACGGCCTTCACCAAAGCCGGATCGAGGCCGTGCCGGCGAGCGGCGCCATGGATCATCTGATGAATTTCCTTCGGACGGGAAGAGGCGGCCGCAGTTCCACGAAAAAGAGGGCGGTATCGAGGATCGGTCGGGACGTTCGTAAAATGAACGACCCCATTGGCGTCGACGTATTGATACACATCCCCCGCGGCGGGCTCGGGCACCCCAAGGGTGGGGGCGACCAGCCATGCTACCGCGAGTATCCAAGGGCCGATTCCTTTTATGGGTTTAAATCCCGTCATAGGGCGTCTCGCATCTCTTTAAAGGCTACCATTCCCCCATCGGCGTGTCAAACTCGCCACCGGTGCGGTGGGGGGATCCTTAACACTATACTTGACAATACCACACTAAGATTTTATAATGACGATACCATAAGGTATGGCCCATTTATCGGGGGAATAATAAAAGGAGGGCTTGTTCATGGCACCCATACGATGGGACCCATTCCGCGACCTGCTATCGCTCCAGGAGCGGATGAACAAATTATTTGAGGACAGCATGGTGCGAACGGCCAGCCGGGCCGGCGAGACTTCCCAAAGCACGTGGACGCCGGCCGTCGATATTCTCGAGAAGGAAGCCGAGATCATCCTGAAGGCCGAGCTCCCCGGCGTAATACTGGAGGACGTGGATCTGCAAATCAAGGACGACATATTGACCCTCCGCGGGGAGCGGCGGTTCGACAAGGAAACGAAGAAAGAAAACTATCACCGGATCGAGCGGTCCTACGGCCTCTTTTCGAGGTCCTTCACCTTACCCAGCATCGTGGATCAGGCCGGAATCCGGGCCCGCTTCAAGGATGGAATCCTTGAGGTGAAACTGCCCAAGGGAGGATCGGTCGATCAAAAACCGATCCCGATCGAGGTCAAAAAGTAGGTGGACGATGGGTCCGAATGATCGGGACGGTCCCTGTTTTACAATCGGCATCGCGGCGGGCATGCTCCGTCTTCACCCTCAGACCTTGAGGCTGTACGAACGGCTCGGGTTTATCATCCCGCACCGGACCCGAGGGAAAACCCGGCTTTACTCGCGAAAAAATATCCAGCAGGTTCGATTCATTACGACCCTGACCCGACGTCATGGCGTCAACCTCGCGGGGGTGGGGATGATTTTGAAGATTCAGCAGCAGATGCGGGCCCTCCGTCGCGAATCGCAGGATCTCATGGAGTCTTTGAAGGAAGCGATCGGAGATCCCATCGGTCGAGGGACCGGACCCCGGGAGCGATCCTCGAAACAACGGGCCCGTTCTCCGGCCGTTAAGATTAAGATCGAACGGGAATAACCGTCTCAATCCAACCCCGATTGGAGCCTATCCATGATACGATTTGACCGGTTGACCATCAAGGCCCAGGAGGCCCTCCAGGAGGCCCAGAGAATCGCCGAGCAGCACCAACACCAGCAGGTGGATGTCGAGCATCTGCTGCTGGCTCTCATCGATCAGCCCGATGGAATCACGGCTCCTCTACTCCAAAAACTCGGGTCTCGCCCGGAGGGGTTTCGAAAGGATCTCCTACGCCAACTCCGCGAGCGGCCGAAGGTGAGCGGCGGCGGGGCCGGTCAACTCTACGTCACCCCCCAACTCAATTTGGTCCTGGATCGAGGGCAGTCCGAAGCGGAGCAGCTCCGTGACGAATACATCAGCGTGGAACACCTCCTCCTGGCTGTCCTGGGCGGTGACTCCCCCGCCGTCCAGGTGCTCAGAAAACACGGCGTGACGAGGGAGCGAGCCCTATCGGCCCTGGTCGACATCCGTGGAACTCAGAGAGTGGCCGATCCGAATCCGGAGGACAAATACCAGGCCCTCCAGAGATACAGCCGGAACCTGACCGATCTGGCCCGACGCGGGAAACTGGATCCCGTGATCGGGAGGGACGATGAGATCCGCCGCGTCATTCAGGTGCTTTCACGGAGGACGAAGAACAACCCGGTTCTCATCGGGGAGCCCGGCGTCGGTAAAACGGCCATTGCGGAAGGGCTGGCGCAGCGAATCATCAACGGGGATGTTCCGGAGGGCCTGAAGAACAAACAGGTCGTCGCGCTGGACCTGGGCTCCCTGATTGCCGGTGCCAAGTTCCGGGGTGAGTTCGAAGACCGTCTAAAGGCGGTGTTGAAAGAGATCACGGCCGCGGAGGGCCGAATTATTCTTTTTATCGATGAACTTCACACCCTGGTAGGGGCCGGGGCCGCCGAAGGGGCCATGGATGCCTCCAACATGCTTAAACCCGCATTGGCCCGTGGAGAACTCCGCTGCGTTGGAGCGACGACACTCGACGAGTATCGAAAGCAGATCGAGAAGGATGCCGCCCTGGAACGCCGGTTCCAGCCGGTCTTGGTGGAGGAGCCCTCGGTCGAGGACACCATCTCCATCCTCCGGGGGCTCAAAGAGCGGTATGAAGTACACCACGGCGTCCGGATTAAGGACTCGGCCCTGGTTTCGGCCGCGACCCTCTCCCGCCGATATATCTCCGAACGCTTTCTGCCGGATAAGGCGATCGACCTGATCGACGAGGCGGCCTCGCGGCTTCGGATGGAGATCGACAGCATGCCGACGGAACTGGACGAGATCGAGCGTCGAATTCGTCAGCTTGAAATCGAGAAGGAGGCCATCAAGAAGGAAAAGGACCCCGCCTCAAAGGACCGATTGGGAAAAATTGACCGCGAAATATCGGCGCTCCGGGAGGAACGGAACCAGCTCCGAATCCAGTGGGAGGCTGAAAAGGAGTCCATTCGGAAGATTCGCAGCGCCAAGGAGGAGATCGAACGGGCAAGAATAGAGGCCGATAAGGCGGAGCGGGAGGGTCAATTGGGCCGGGCGGCCGAGCTGAGGTACGGGCGACTGATTGAACTGGGCAAGCAACTTGAAAGCGAGAACCGCCGCCTCCGGGAACTGCAGGCCCGCCAGAAAATGTTGAAGGAGGAGGTGGACGAGGAGGACGTGGCCGAAATCGTGTCCAAATGGACCGGCATCCCCTTGAGCCGGATGTTGGAGGGTGAGGTCGCCAAGCTTTTGAAGATGGAGCAACGACTTAAGGAACGCGTCGTGGGCCAGGATGAGGCGGTCGCCGCCGTGTCCAACGCCGTCCGACGGAGCCGGGCCGGCATTCAGGAACCCAACCGGCCCATGGGATCCTTTATTTTCATGGGACCGACCGGAGTCGGCAAGACCGAGATGGCCCGGGCGTTGGCCGAATTCTTGTTCGACGATGAACAGGCCCTTGTCCGGGTCGACATGTCCGAGTACATGGAGAAGCACGCCGTGGCGAGGCTCCTGGGGGCGCCGCCCGGTTACGTCGGGTATGAGGAAGGCGGACAGCTCACCGAGGCCGTGCGGCGGCGTCCGTATTCCATCGTGCTGTTCGATGAGATCGAGAAGGCTCACCCGGAAGTCTTCAACGTACTGCTGCAGGTGCTGGATGATGGAAGACTGACCGACGGCCAGGGCCGGACCGTTGATTTCAAGAACACCGTGGTCATCATGACCTCGAATATCGCGAGCCAACAGATCCAAGAGGCCGGGAGCCGGGACGAGCCGGAAATGAGGCGCCGGGCCATGGCCGCACTCCGATCCGAATTCCGCCCCGAATTCCTCAACCGCATTGACGACATCGTCATTTTCCATCCCCTCGGAATTCCGGAGCTGATGAAGATCATCGACATCCAGTTGGCCCGTTTGAAAGAACGTCTTTCAGAAAAAAACCTTCGCGTCGTGCTGACCGATGCGGCGAAAGAATACCTCGCCCAGGAAGGGTATGATCCGGTCTACGGCGCACGACCCCTAAAGCGAATCATCCAAAGAGACATTCTCAATCCCCTAGCCCTCGAGCTGCTCCAGGGTCGGTTTAAGGAAGGGGACGCGGTGGAGGTCGCGCTTTCTCATGATCGGAACCTGACCCTTTCAAGAGCCCAAGGTGTTCGGGAGCGAGTCTCTTAAATTGGGATTGACACACCCATCCGAATGTGTTAGATCATAGCCCGTCATTATTGGGCTGATCCGCTTTCCTCTCGAGATCGGGATTCAATTCCCGGGTCGAATGACCCCCCGAAGACTAGGGTGCGGCCAGGCCAATCGGTCGGTTCGGCAATCGCGACTAAGCTCGTGTTCAGAACCCGCCATGGGAGACACCGTGGACTCCGGAACTGTCCTCCTGATCAATCACGATCCATCGCTGGCCGAGTTTTTCCAGAAAATGGTCGGTCCCGATGTCCTATCCACGAGGGTGGGTTCCGCCCCCCCCTCCGGGCTCAAGGCCCGCGAGTTTCCCCTTGTTATTTTGGAGAAGACGACCCGATGGCCCAAGGATCTCCGGAGGTGGTTGGGAAACGGCACCTCTCTGGGGAAAGGATTTATCATCATCGGCCCCTCCGCCGGTCTGAAGAATTCCGCCGAGCACATTCGTGACTTCATTCCCTCCCTCGTGACCCGCCCGCCGGGTGCGCATTTATCTCCCCAGACCCGCCCCGGAATCCCGAAGAAGGACGCCGATCTCCCGCTGCACGATTGGATCGAGAAAAGGCTCGTGGATTTTGTAAAGCAGATGAAAACTTCAGGCGGGCGGAACCTTTATTCAATCCTGCTCCGTGAAATCGAGGCTCCTCTGATTCGCATCGCCCTGAAGGAAACGAACGGGAATCAGATCCAGGCCGCCCATCTGCTTGGGATGAACCGGAACACCCTCCGCAAGAAAATCAAGGCGCTCAAGATACCTCTGCCCAGAAGCCCCGGTCGGAAAAACGGCAAGATGATCGCTTGACAATTCCCAAGTGAATTGCTAACGTACGATCCTTTTTTGTTCATGACGGAGTCTCCCTCAACCATCCAGAACTCAATTCCTACTGGTTTAAGTCTCGAGGACGATCAATTCGGAACCAAGTCGCGGGGGAGGACGATTTCATGACGAAATTTGAACTGATCGAGAAGATCTCCGGATCCGCGGGGCTCACAAGGGTGGCGGCGGGCCTCGCACTGGAGGCCGCTATGGAAGGGATCACCTCCGCGCTGAAGCGGGGGCAAAAAGTGAGCCTGACCGGATTCGGCACCTTTTCGGTCACCAAGCGGAAGGCCCGGGTGGGGCGGAATCCCCGAACCGGCGACTCCATAAGGATCCCCGCGAGTCGGGTTCCGAAGTTTTCGGCGGGGAAGGGTTTAAAGGGAGCCGTCAAGTAATTCCCGTAGGCCCCTCGCGCGCGTCCGGTCCGTCCATGCCGTTTGGACCGGTCCGCCGATTTCTATCGATCGGGATTCCTCCCCCCGCGTCGGAAATTCACTTGACAATCCAACGGTATATTTACTACTATACCCCCTACCGAATAGGCGCGTAGCTCAGGGGTAGAGCGCTACCTTGACACGGTAGAGGTCGGCGGTTCAAGACCGCCCGTGCCTACCATTTCTCATCAATCCTTCATCTATAGGAATCATGAGAAGGGCATAATGACGAACGGGCTGTCCTACTTGGCTCTGTGAAGGGTCGTCGGATATTCGGCAGATCCGCTTGGGGCCGGTTCGGGTCGTAGGAGTGCCTTTTATTTTTTGGGTTCGGAGTCATTACCGTACGGATGGTTATGAATAAGATGGGGCTACAGGGTGAAGTGACCGTCCGGTTCCCGGGGAAGCGAGAAAAACGGTTCGCCCCGACCACCCCTTTATCCGAGGTGGCGGCCGATCTGGGTGACGGGCCCACGGATTCCCTCATCGCCTTGAGGGTGAACGGGATGGTCATGGGATTGGGGCAACCGCTTTCGGATGCCCCGGGCATCGACGGGCCGGTTGGGGTCGAGCCGATTCCCTTCTCCTCGCCGGAAGGGCAGGAAGTCCACCGCCACAGCAGCGCCCACATCCTCGCTCAGGCCGTGAAGGAGCTGTTCCCGGCCGTCAAGCTGGCGATCGGGCCGCCCATCGAAGACGGCTTCTACTACGATTTCGATCTGGGGCGGCCCTTTACCCCCGATGATCTGGCCAAGATCGAAGCAAAAATGGCCGAGATCGTATCGGCCCGTCATCCCTTTATCCGTCGAATCCTGTCAAAAGAGGAGGCGATCCGCTTTTTCTCCGAGAGGAATGAAAAGTATAAAGTGGAAATGATCCGTGAGATTCCGGAAACCGAGCCGGTCACCGTTTATGAGCAAGGGGCCTTCGTCGATCTCTGTCGGGGACCCCACGTCATCACGACTCGCCATATCGGGGCCTTTAAACTGCTCAGCTCCGCGGGGGCCTACTGGCGGGGCGATGAACACAACCCGATGCTCCAGCGGATCTACGGCACTTCGTTTCCCACCGACGGGGAATTGGACCTCCACCTCCGCCGGCTTGAGGAAATTAAGCGGCGCGACCATCGCCGGCTGGCCCGGGAACTGGACCTGTATAATGTGGCGGATGAAGTCGGGCCGGGACTGGTGATCTGGCATCCGCGGGGGGCCTTCATTCGAAAGTTGATCGAGGATTTCTGGCGGGATCAACACCAACGTCACGGATATCAGTTCGTCTACTCTCCCCATATCGCCCGGTTGGATCTCTGGAGACGGAGCGGACACCTCGACTTCTACCGGGAAAATATGTACGCCCCCATGTCGATCGAAGGCGTCGATTACGAACTCAAGCCCATGAACTGTCCCTTCCATATTATGATCTATAAATCCCATCTCCGAAGCTATCGGGAACTCCCGATCCGGTATGCCGAACTGGGAACGGTTTATCGGTATGAACGGTCGGGCGTCCTGCACGGGCTTTTGAGGGTACGCGGTTTCACTCAGGACGATGCGCACCTCTTCTGTCGACCCGACCAGATCGAGGAGGAGATCCTGAGGGTCCTTGACCTGACCCGTTCGACGCTAAAGACGTTCGGCTTCGACGAATACGATATTTTTGTCTCGACCCGGCCGGAAAAGGCCGTCGGATCCCCGGAACATTGGGAAGAGGCCACCTCGGCGCTCGAATCGGCCCTCAAGCGGAAGGGAATGCCCTACCGGATGGATCCCGGGGAGGGTGTTTTCTACGGCCCAAAGATCGATCTGAAAATCAAGGACGTTCTGGGTCGATCCTGGCAGTGTACCACGATCCAGGTCGATTTCAATCTTCCAGAGCGGTTCGAACTGGCTTACAAGGGCGAGGATGGAAAGGAACACCGGCCCATCATGATTCACCGGGCCTTAATGGGATCGGTCGAACGGTTCTTCGGCGTGCTGCTCGAACATTACGCAGGGGCTTTTCCGCTCTGGCTGGCCCCGGTTCAACTGAAGATTCTTCCGATCACCGACCGTCAGCACGCGTATGCCGAATCCGTCGCGGCCGAGCTGAACGCGGGCGGGTGGCGCGTCGAGCTCGATACGCGGAACGAGAAGATCGGGCTTAAAATCCGAGAGGCCGAGACGGCCAAGGTCCCGTATATGGTGGTCGTCGGGGGCCGAGAGGAACGCGCCAAAAAGGTTTCGGTCCGAAAACGAAGCGGCGAGGATTTAGGAGAGATGAATACTCCATCGCTGATCGAGCGTCTGAAGGCGGAGGTCTCACCCCGGCCATCCTGACCCGTGTGGGGGGTCGCGCGGCGCCTTGGAGAATCGGAAACCATCACGGCATTTGAAAGGAGGGATCGCCTATCGCGGTCAAACAGCGCATCAATAACGAGATCCGGGTCCGGGAAGTGAGGGTGATCGGGATGGAGGGGGAACAGCTCGGAATTCTCCAGACCCGCGAGGCCATCGCCAAGGCGGCCGAACTGGGATATGATCTGGTAGAGGTCGCGCCCATGTCGCAGCCGCCCGTCTGCCGTATTATGGATTACGGAAAGTATAAATACGAGCAGAACAAGAAGCAGCACGCGATGAAGCAACACCAGAAAACGACTCATATCAAAGAAATTAAATTGAGGCCGCATACCAACAAACATGATCTGGATTTTAAGATTCGCCATGTTCGGGAATTTCTCGAGGCGAGCGATAAAGTTAAAGTGACCATGATGTTCCGCGGCCGGGAGATGGCCTATCTCGACGCCGGACGGGCCACGCTGAAAAAAGTGATCGAGGAAATCGGCGAACTGGGGGTCATCGAACAACAACCCCGGTTGGAGGGACGGAACATGGTCCTGATCCTATCGCCCAAACCCCAATCGTCATGAAGACCCCGAGAGGAAGCTGAACCGATGCCAAAAATGAAGAGTCATAGGGGTGTCGCAAAGCGTTTTCGATTGACCGGCACCGGGAAGATCCGTCACAAAAAATCGGGCAGGAGTCATCTTTTGACCCACAAAACCCGATCCCGGAAGAGACAACTCCGGCGGCCTGGGATACTTTCGAAGACCGACCAGCAGGCCGTCAAACGACTTTTGCCGTACGCCTGAGGCACGAAACCGGAAGGAGCATTGGATGCCGAGAGCTAAGGGAGGACCTAAAACACGTCAACGCCGGCGGGGTCGGCTTAAACTGGCCAAGGGCTATTGGGGGGGACGCCACCGCCTGTTTCGCACGGCGACCGAGGCCGTCGACAAGGGTCGTCAGTATGCCTACCGCGACCGGAGAAATCGGAAGCGGGAATTTCGTCGACTCTGGATCGTTCGAATCAATGCGGCGGCGGCAAGCCACGGCCTGTCTTATTCCCGATTGATGGCCGGCCTGAAGAGAGCCGGGATCGTCCTGGACCGGAAGAT
>CAYJTJ010000030.1:0-3543 GCA_964372835.1 uncultured Nitrospirota bacterium | reverse complement strand
GCTTCCGGCCAGGCGGCTCCGCCGTACGCCGGATGGCTCACTGAACCAACAGTTGCCCGCCGACATGGCCTTTGTGGAGATGGCAGAAATATCGGAAAACGCCGGCGGTCGCGGCTTTAATCGTTAACTCCTTCGTCTCTCCGGGCGGGATCTGCTCTTTCACGCCCAACTCCTCGATCGAGAAGCCGTGCTCCACGGGCGCCGTGTTCCGGACGGTTAATTTGACGGAGTCGCCGGCCTTAACGATCACGGTTGACGGAAGCCAGATATTCGCCCCCTCCGCCACGACGGCGCTCATCAGGGCAAACTCTTTGCTGGACTGTGCCGAAACCGGATAAACCCATCCAAATAACAGTACCAGAACCACCCAAGCCCGGATTAGATTTTCGGTCCGCATAAGGCCACTCCTTTCCATGGGGTTTGAGTTCGGCCCCCCGCCCTAACCGATCAGCCGATCCAGATCGAGTTCAAAGGCCGAACAAGGCATGCCGATTTGCCATTTCTCGAGGACCTGAGGATGGACCTCTCCAATATAACCGACCCCGAATCCGTTCGTCCCGATTCTCCCCACCCGACCCTCCAGGAAGGAGGGGTGGGACACGGGTTTGAGCCGGTAATCCCGATTCAGATAATAAAGGAGGAGGTCCAGAACGGAATGAAGCTCGGAAAAGTTTGCGGCGGGATGGGCGATCAAGGCCCCCAGCTTTAGAATCGTTCTCGTCCCCTCCTCGGCGCCCTCGTCCCTCACCGCGGTCTCTCCCACCTCGAAGATCCGGTGCGGATAGAAGCTCTTGGAACTGGCCGCTTCCACGCGAAGGAGAGAGGGGATGAGACTCGACCGCAGTGCCGAGAAGGTCCGGGCCATCGGGTTTTCAACCCCGATGAGATCGTCATCCTTTGAATGAGGGGGAAGATTCATTCGGTCCCGGAGGTCCTCGCGGCTCGTGAGAATGTTCGATATCATCTCCTGAAAACCCATCCCGATCATCGTTTCCCGGACCCGATCGGAGTATTCCTCTTGAGGGGAAAGGCCCCCCACGGTGGATTCGGAGGGCATTTCGGGCACAAAGCTATCGTACCCACGGCTGATGGCAAAGTCCTCGACCACATCGACCGGGTGGAGAAGATCATCCCGATATGGGAATACCGAGACCGACAGGCGGCGTCTCCTTCCCTTGACCCGATAGCCGTACCGTTTGAGGGCTCGAACCAGATCCGCCACCGGAACCTTTTCCCCTAAAGCCGCCTCAAACTCGTCCGCCGAAATCTCCATCGGTGGGCCGAGAACGCAGGGCATGACGATCTTTCGACCGAAATCGGTCGGGTAAGGATACCGGACCTCCACCGGTTCAATTCGGGCACCGCGGTCGGCCAGGTTGGCCGCCAAGATGTTGACGGTCAGTATCACCATCCGAAGGTCCGTCCCGGTCACCTCGACAAAAAGATCGCGGTCCCCGACCTTCACCTCCCCGATCTCACGGCTGTTGATGATGGGAGGAAAGGAGAGGACGCGATTCTCCCGATCCGCCAGAATGGGAACCTCCCGGTGCGGTGAAAGAATGGAGGCGTAAGCGATCCCCTTTGGATGGCTCTTCAATATCCCGGCGGGCGTCATGGCCGAATCGGAGCCCAGCGGAACAAAACGGATCTCGCTCGGATCCACGGCCTTGTAGTAGACGGGGAACTCGAACTGCGCCGGCCGGTAAAGCCCGATCGATACGAGTTGCCGTTTCCTCCCAAAACTCTCGCTGAGCTTTTCCTGGGTCTGAATGAGCTGCGTGAGCGTCTCCTCACGAATCGATAACCCGCGCGCGATGCAGGCACCCATGTACGGGCGGATCGTTTTGACCGAGGTGGCCACCTCCACCACGCCGGCCGGCTTGCGGCGGGATTCGTAGAACGGATAAGAGGCGGCCTTTTTATCCCACTGCATCCGTATCTGTCGGGCCACGCCTTCAACGCACCAGAGATCCGGCCGGTTGGTGTCGTTCAGCTCCAGCTTGAACTCCCCGTTCGCCTCATCATAGTCCTTGATCTCCCCTTTCACCCAGGGGAGCCGCCGGGCGAGATCGGGCATCGCGAGCGGGCGGCCGATCAGCTCCTCAAGATCCTTCTTTTTGACTTGAATCGTGGGCATGAATTTTATAGCCGCCCGCAGGGCATCTATATCTTGGCTCGTTTTGTTCGGATCAGCTCCAGGTCGGCCGAGAAGAGGTCCCGGATGTCCTGGATCCCGAGAGCCACCATCGCCATCCGATCCAGACCCAACCCCCACGCGATGACCGGCGCGCTCACCCCCAACGGGCGGGTCACCTCCGGCCGAAAGAGGCCTGCGCCCCCCAACTCCATCCAGCCCAGCCGGGGATGCCGAACATGCATCTCCACGGAGGGCTCCGTGTAGGGGAAATAGGCCGGGAGGAACCGGACCTCATCGGCCCGCACCATCTCGACCGCGAAAAGTTTCAGAAGCCCGAGAAGGGTCCGAAACGTGATCGTCTCTCCAAGGGCGATCCCCTCCACCTGAAAAAAGTCGGGGGCATGCGTGGCGTCAACGAGATCGTATCGAAAGCACCGCGCGATCGAGAAATATTTTCCGGGAATTTTCGGGGAGGCCGCCAGCGTTCGGGCCGAGACCGCGGTTCCCTGGCTGCGGAGAACCAGGCGCTTCGAGCGATCCCGATCAAAGCGGTATCGCCATCCTCTTGAGCCGGTCTTCCAACCGGACTCGTGCGTCCGCGCCACTCGATCCGCCTGGGTATCCGGCAGCCGCTTGATCGATTTAGGCTGATCCACGAAATAGACGTCGTGGATGTCCCGGGCCGGGTGAAACTGGGGCATGAAAAGGGCATCGCTGTTCCAGAACTCGGACTCGATGAGCGGGCCCCGCATCTCTTCAAACCCCATCGAGACCAGCTTGGCCTTCACCCCGTCGAGAAATTCCCGATACGGGTGCTTCCGCCCCGCGGCCGTGCGGGACGGCTTGAGGCCGATGTTGTATTTTCGGAAGGACTTCCCCTGCCACGCCCCGTCCTTGAGCATCTCCGGCGTGAGCTGTGCGACTTCTTCCGCGCCAACTATTTCAGGAGTCAATTGTCCAACAAGATCGCGGCCCAACTCGGTCAGGGCCAGGCGCTTTGCTTTCTTTTCGTGCCGTTTGATAACACCTTGCGTCTTCCACTTCTTTTCCAAGACATTCTCGATTAAATCTTTCTCTTCATTATGAAGTGAATCCCATTTCATCGGTTCAGCATTTTCTGAAAGACGTTTCAGGAGATTCGTGTATACGGAATCCATCTGGGGTGGAAGTCCCTCAGAAGCCAGTTCAATCAATCCTCCTTGACCGATTCGAATAATCTGATAGCCCTTAAGGTTCCCGATCGCCTTGCTGACCTCGGCGGAATCGATGTTTTCAAGATGGGGAAGATCCTTCACCCCAAACCGCTCACGGCCTAAGAGCCGCTTAAGAATTCTTTTCTCCGGATACCCGCTCTCAGCATATTTTCTTCCCCAGTCGGTGATGGACACGTATGACGTCACATGCTC
>CAYJTJ010000029.1:0-18726 GCA_964372835.1 uncultured Nitrospirota bacterium | reverse complement strand
GCGACGGCCCGTTGGGGCGTTTCGAACCGCACCCGAAGACAACCGTTCCCCAGCGGCTCGAGGCGGGCGGGCACGACCGGATTTCGGTACCGGATCTTGGCCGCGACCGTCAGGGGCCCCGAGAGAGGCGCGTCAAGAAAGAGGTTCGCATCCCCCGCGATCAGTTCTTCGCAGAGGAGGTCGGATTCGGGTCCCACGACCACCGTGTTCTCCTCCGGCCGGATATCGATCACGTAGAGGCGATCGGCCGCGGAGATTCCCAGACCGCGACGCTGCCCGATCGTGAACCCTGCCACCCCGCCATGCTCACCGAGCACCTCGCCATTCGGGCCCACGATTTGGCCGGGGCGGGACGCCTGCGGGGCCGCGGCGGCGATAAACGTGCGATAATCCGATTGGGTCACGAAGCAGATCTCCTGGCTCTCGCGCATCTGGTCCGGGGGGAGAGAAAGCGAGGCCACGAGCCGCCAGACCTCCGACTTTTGTCGATCCCCCAGCGGAAACATCAGGCCGGGTAAAATCTCGGGACGAAGGCGGTACAAAAAATAGCTCTGATCTTTACGCTCGTCCGCCGCGCGCCGGATAAAATACCGCCCGGTGACGTCCTCCCGTCCCAGGCGGGCGTAGTGGCCGGTGGCCAGATAGTCCGCGCCCAGACCCCGGGCGATCTCAAAAAGCCTGCCGAACTTGATCCGTTCATTACATCGGACGCACGGATTAGGCGTCTCCCCTGAGAGATACCCGCCGACGAAATCGTCCACGACGTCCCGACGAAACTGGGCCTGCAGGTCGATCACGTGGTGGGGGATATTAAGCCGCTGGGCCGCGTATCGCGCCACGCCGATTTTGCAGCAGGAGCGTTCCTGCCACTTGCGATCGGGACGGTCCTCCTCTTTCCAGACCTTAAGCGTCACGCCAATGACGCGGAATCCCTCCTCCTTAAGAATCAGGGCCGCGGCGCAGCTATCCACGCCGCCGCTCATGCCAACGACGACCGTAGGGGGAACCCCCGAATCCCGGGCCCCCGACCTCATGGCGCTTTCGCCTCCCCCGATCATCGACTAGTAGCCAACCTCCCCTTCCCGAATTCTCATCCTCTCCGGCATTCCCCCGTGAACGGCGACCTTATCCTCCCCGGACGTCCCCGCCGGGCCGCCCGCGGCGGCGCGGCTCATCTGGCAGTTCCCGTTGAACCGTACCCCCTCCTCGATCACCAGGACGGGCGTTTTGACGGAGCCGTCCAAAACCGCCGTGGGGAGCAACTGGACCTTTTCCAGGGCCGAAATATTGCCCGCAATCTTCCCGCCGCAGACCAGCGTGCCGGCGCTGATCTCGGCGTTGATGACGGCGCTTTCTCCGACCACCAGCGTTCCCTCTGTGATGATCTCGCCTTCGACTTTTCCATCGATACGAATCGTTCCATGATAGGTTATGACGCCCTTAAATTCCGTCCCCTTCCCTAAAAAGGCGATAATTTCGGTCCCGGCCATTTCCTTTCGGTCCTTATCTTCCTTGCGCAGCATGATCCCTCCTCCCTGTCCCTTTGCTCTCGCCCGTCGCGGATGAGCCGCGGCGGTTCATCTACTTCACGATCAGTCCGATGACACGATCCAAGTCGGCGGTGTTAAGATACCGGATTAGTATTCGTCCGGTTCCCCCGCCCCCCGAAATCTGAACCTTCGTTCCGAGGAACCGCATGAGCCTCTCCTCGGCCTCCCGGATCGGGCCGTCCGTCCCGGGGGACGCCCGCTTCGGGCCGGAGCCCAGCCGCTTCACGGCCGATTCCGTCGCCCGGACCGAAAGCCCTTTCCGAATGATCCGATGCGCCAGCCGGAGCTGATCCGGCTGCCGGGGCAGCGAAAGCAGCGCCTTGGCATGGCCCGCCGAGAGCTGCTCCGATAAGATCGCCTCCTGCACCTCCGCCGGCAGGCCCAGGAGTCGAACCGTGTTCGCAACGGAAGAACGGTCCTTGCCGACCCGACGGGCCACCTCCTCCTGGGTCAGCTGAAATTCCTCGGTCAGACGCCGGTAGGCCTTGGCCGCCTCGATCGGATTGAGATCCTGACGCTGCAAATTTTCGATGAGCGCGACCTCGATCGCCTCGGCATCCGAGACCTCCCGGAGCAGGGCCGGAATGCGTTCCAGTCCCGCCCGCCGGGCCGCCCGCCACCTCCGTTCCCCCGCGATCAGCTCGTACTGCCCGTCCGGCGCCCGCCTCACGATCACGGGCTGGAGCATCCCTCGACCTTTCAGGGAGTGCGCCAGGGACTCGAGCTCCGGTTCCTTAAACACCTTGCGGGGCTGATACTTTCCCGGTATGATTCTCTTGGTTTCGATCTCCAGAAGGTGCCCTGAAGCCGCCCCGCTCCGCATCACCGCGTTCGGCGGACGATCGAACAGGGCCTCCAGACCCCTACCGAGCGCCTTCTTTTCCATAGGCCAGCACCTCCTTGGCGAGGCTCAGGTAGGCCTGGGCCCCGTTCGATCCGACATTGTATAACAAGACCGGGCGACCGTGGCTCGGCGCCTCGGCCAGCACGACGTTACGGGGAACGATCGTCCGGAACACGCTTTGCTTAAAATAGCCTCGGATCTCGCGTACCACTTGGTGAGAGAGGTTCGTTCGCCCATCGAACATGGTAAAAGCGATCCCGGCCACTTGAAGACCCGGATTGTAAGTGCCTCGAACCCGCTCCACCGTCCGGAGGAGATGCCCCAATCCCTCCATGGCATAATATTCGCACTGAACCGGGATGATCACGGCCTGGGCCGCGGTCAGCGCGTTGAGGGTGAGCAGCCCCAGGGACGGCGGACAGTCCAGGAGAAGGTAATCGTATTTCTCGGCCGCGTTCCCGATCGCCCGCTTGAGAATTCCCTCGCGCTGCGACATCTCCACCAGCTCTATTTCGGCTCCCACAAGGTCGATCCGCGATGGAGCCAACTCCAGTCCGGCGAGTTCGGTTTTCTGAATGATTCCGTCTAAAGGTTTTTGGCCGGTCAGGACATCGTAGATGCTGGCCGAGAGCGATTCTCGGTCCACTCCAAGCCCGCTCGTAGCGTTCCCCTGGGGATCCAGGTCGATGAGGAGGACTCTCTTCTCGGCCACCGCTATCGAGGCGGCAAGATTGATGGCGGTGGTCGTCTTCCCCACTCCGCCTTTCTGGTTGGCGACTGCGAAAATAAACCCCATCGGCCCGTCGATGCCCAAACGCGGGTCCGATAGTACCACAGGACGCTTGAAATGGAAAGCTTTATTGTTCCACGTGGAACAGAAACGCTACGATGGGGGGTTCGAAAGTCGAGGCATCGCAATCGAGGGGCTCCGCCGGTGACGGTCAAGCTCCCGGTCGCCCAAAGACCTCAAGCCGGCGGCCGATTCCGGAAAACGGCAGGTTGTAAGGAATGCTTTCAAGCCAACCGGGCGTTTCATGGGTTGCCTCGGACGCCTGAGATCCGGATAGATAGAGGACTATTCTACCCTTGGGCTTGAGAAGGCCTATGCCAAAAGCCAAAGCCGCCTCCGGTTTCGCAAATGCCCGGGCCACGATCCGATCGTACCGTTCGGGCAAATTTGAAAGATCCTCGACTCGCTGATTTAAGACGGAAACATCCTGAAGACCGAGGACGCCGCAGAGATGATGAAGAAAGGCGGCCTTCTTTCCCGAGGACTCCACGAGCGTCAGATGAAGTTCGGGGCAGTATATTTTTAAGGGAAGACCTGGAAATCCAGCGCCCGCACCCAGGTCCAGCAGACTCATTCCGGGACGAATCTTAAGACCCTTGAGGCCGCCCAGAGCGTCGAGGAAATGCTTTTCAATGACCTCTTCATCCCTCCGGATCCGGGTTAAATTCATACGCCGGTTCCAGGCGCGAAGATGTTTTAGGTGGTCGATAAATTTCTGGAGTTGGGTCGGGGAAAGTTGACAATCGAGCGATTGCGCCCCGTCGTGAAGAAGCCGTTTCAGTTCAGTAGGATCCTGCCGCGGCATTTGATCGTTCACGGGGATGGGGCCGATACCGTTCAATCGCAACGAGAAGAAGTGAGATCGCGGCCGGGGTGATTCCGGATATCCTGGATGCCTGCCCGATCGAAATCGGTCGGATCGCCTTCAATTTTTCAGAGACCTCCTTGGACAGCCCCGTCACCCCATCATAGTGAAAGTCTCCCGGTATGCGGCGACCTTCCATTCGCTTAAACCGCTCCACTTCCTTGAGCTGTCGTTGTATGTACCCATCGTATTTTACTTCGATCTCGATTCGACGTTTTAGGTCCGCCGGAACGGGCGCCTCGATCTGGGATAGATTTTCAAGAACGGAGTAATCCACCTCCGGGCGCTTAAGGAGTTGTTCGAGCGTGGAGTCTTGAGGGGAGCCGGCCTTCTGGATCCCGGCGAGGTGCTCGGCCTTGATCCGTGTCCCCTTGAGACGTTCAATTTCACGGCCCATCTTCTCACGTCTCTCGAGAAAATCCCTATAAACGGCGGGTGCGAGGAGGCCGATCCGGTATCCCTTTTCCATAAGGCGGAGATCCGCATTATCGTGACGAAGGAGCAGGCGGTACTCGGCTCTCGAGGTGAACATCCGGTAGGGCTCCCGAGTTCCCTTTGTCACAAGATCGTCAATTAAAACACCGATATAGGCCTCGGACCGGTCGAGAATAAGCGGCGGTTTTCTCATGACGTGTAGCGCCGCGTTGATTCCGGCCATGATTCCCTGGGCCGCGGCCTCTTCGTAGCCGGAGGTCCCATTAATCTGGCCGGCCAGGAATAGCCCTTCCAAAACCTTGGCTTCAAGTGTGGGAAGGAGCTGTGTCGGGGGAAAGAAATCGTATTCTACCGCATAGCCGGGCTTGAGCATAACGGCACGCTCGAGTCCGGGAATCGACTTCACCACGGCCTGTTGAACATCAACGGGGAGGCTGGTTGAGATCCCATTCGGATAGTATTCATGCGTCGTCATCCCTTCCGGCTCGATGAAAATTTGGTGACGATCCTTCGCCGAGAACCGTACGACCTTGTCTTCGATCGAGGGGCAGTACCGAGGACCGGTCCCCTCGATAATGCCGCTGTACATGGGCGAGCGATGGATGTTGTCCTGGATGATCCGGTGTGTCACGGAATGAGTATAGGTGATGTGACATGGGACCTGGTCTCGCCGGACCCCCTCCGTGCGGTATGAAAATGAAGGCGGCGGGTTGTCCCCATGCTGGGGGGTCATCACCGAAAAATCGATGGTCCGTCCATCCAGCCTGGGCGGGGTCCCGGTCTTAAGTCGTCCCGTCATAAACCCCAGCGATGCGAGGTCCTCTGAGAGCCCCTCGGCGGCCGCCTCTCCAGCCCGGCCGGCGGGGAAATGCGTCGTCCCGATATGGATCAATCCCCTCAAGAAAGTTCCTGTCGTCAGGACAACCGCCCCGGCCCGTATTCGACGGCTCATGTCGGTAATCACACCGGATACGCGCCCCCCGCGGGTGATCAGACGGGCCACCGTCCCTCGCCGGACCTCAAGGTGCTCGGTCACTTTCAAGGCGGCCTGCATCTGCTCCCGGTAGGCCACCTTATCCGACTGCACACGGAGCGCCTGCACGGCCGGGCCTTTTCTCGTGTTCAGCATTCGAAATTGGATTCCGGTGAGATCGGTGTTCCGGCCCATCTCACCCCCCAGGGCATCAATCTCACGAACCAAGTGACCCTTGGCGATTCCCCCGACGGCCGGATTGCAGGACATCTGGGCGATTCGTCCCGGATCCATTGTGAGCAAGAGCGTCGTGCAACCCATCCGAGCGGCCGCCAGGGCGGCTTCGCAACCGGCGTGTCCTCCGCCCACCACGACCAGGTCGAACTTTTCATCAAAGGTTCGTGTTCGCATTTCCTTGTTCCACGTGAAACATTAACGTGTCCGGCTCCCGAAGTCGACCTTCACGTTTAGCTCGCAGACTACTTTCCGATGCAGAACTGCAAAAAAATTCGATCAAGAAGATCCTCGGTGGTCGTTTCACCCGTGACTTCACCCAACGCATCGATCGCGGCACGTAGATCCAGCGCGATCAGTTCGGGAGACGTGTCTTCTTGTAGTGTGTCTAATGACTGCTCAATGTTATATTTAACATTTAATAACAATGACTTATGTCTTTCGTTGATCATCGCTTCCCGTTCGCCGGAGGTTACGATACCGCCTCGGACCAATTTAAGGATGGCCGCCTTGAGATCCTTTAAACCTTCCCCCGTCACGGCCGAAACGAAAAGATTCTTGGGTCCATCAAGCTCGAGTTCCGTAAGCCGCTCGGTCCCCGGCGGGAGGAGATCCATCTTGTTGTGCACGAGCAGCATCGGCTTTTTCTTCGCCCCCTCGATCCAGCTTGTCTCCTCCTGCGTCTTCGGATTTCCGGCTTCCACAACCAGCAAGACCAGGTCGGCTCGATCAATCGCCTGCCGGGTTCGGATGATCCCCTCCCGCTCGACACGATCCGTGGTTTCGCGAAGCCCGGCCGTGTCCATGATCCGGAGGGGAATCCCCTCCAGATCGAGATACTCCTCGATGACGTCTCGAGTCGTTCCGGGAATCTCCGTCACGATCGCTCGGTTCTGCATCAGGAGGGCATTCATAAGGCTTGACTTGCCGACATTGGGCCGGCCCACGATCGCCGTGGCCACGCCTTCGCGTAGGGCCACACCGCTTGAGGCGGTGCTTAGGAGATCCACGGTCTGATGCCGAAGACTCTCGAGGGTCTTGCGCGTCTGATCCGTCGAAACGAACCGCAGGTCCTCGTCCGAAAAGTCGATGCCGGCCTCGATCTCGGCCAAAAGCATAATCGCCTCGGCCCGCATCGCCCCGATGCGCTGACGGAGCGCCCCGCCGAGCTGGGCGAAGGCCGCCCTCTGCGCCGCGTCGGTTTTGGACCGAATCAGTTCCATAACGGCTTCGGCCTGCGTCAGGTCGATTCGGCCGTTTAAGAAGGCCCACTTCGTGAACTCCCCCGGCTCCGCCGGCCGGGCCCCTTGCGAGATGAAAAGGTCCACGGCGCGGCGCAGGACGAGAGCCCCCCCGTGGCAATAGATCTCGACCGTGTCGGCCCGGGTATAGGATCGGGGGGCTCGCATGACGGCCAGCATCACTTCGTCGAGCCGCTCCCGGCTCGAAGGGTCCCGGAGTTCACCCAGATGAATCGTGTGGCTGGGGTAGTCTAAAACCCGTTCCGCGGTCTTCCCCCGGAAGATCCGTGAGGCGATCTCGATCGCCCGATCTCCCGACACCCGGATCATGCCGATCCCGGCCTCCCCGATGGGCGTGGCGACGGCGCAGATCGTTCCGTCGACGGGGGAACTAGCCCTTTTTCCGTCCTCCCCCTTTTCCGGTCTCTTTTTTCCCCGACTCCTTCTGGGCGGGTTCCTTCTCGATTGTGGGTTCAAGGACGGCCTCGCGGGGCTTCTCGAAATACTTCATTGTGAGATACTGCTGGCTGATCGTCAAGACATTATTCGTGAGCATGTAGATGACGAGTCCGGAGGGAAACGACAAGAACAGGAAGGTAATAAAGACGGGGAGGAGCATCATCATCTTCGCCTGGGTGGGCTCCATCGTGGTCGGCTGCATCCTCTGCTGGACGACCATGGTGATCCCCATCATGACGGGGAGAACATAGTAGGGATCCTTCGCGGATAGATCCTGGATCCAGAGGACGAAGGGGGCGTGCCGAAGCTCAATCGTCGTGTACAGGACGTTGAACAGCGCGACGAAAACCGGGATCTGGAGGATCATGGGCAAACATCCCCCCAAGGGATTTACCTTGTTTTTCTGGTAGAGAGCCATCATTTCCCGTTGAAGACGCTGCCGGTCGTCCTTGTGTTTTTTCTGGAGCGCCTGGAGATCGGGCTGTAGAACCTGGAGGTTTTTCATCGAGCTGTAGGCCTTATGGGTGAGGGGGATGAAGAGGCCCCGCACGCAGACCGTCAGCAGAACGATGGCGATCCCGTAATTGCCGAGATAGCCGTGGAAAAACCGCAGAACGTAGAAAAGCGGCTCGGCCAGGAACCGGACGATGCCCCAGCTTCCGTAGACGAACCAGCCGAAATCGATCGTCCCCTCGAGATGAACCCCCATCGCCTGCAGCCGGTCGTGTTCTTTGGGGCCGGCATAAACCGTGACCCGCCGCGAGGTTCGACCCGTCGCCGCGGTATCGAACTCGACGCCGGCCGAGACCTCTTGGGGCCCGGCCCGGTTGAGGACGGCGGCCCGCGCCCCGGACGGGATGGCCGCCGCGATGAAATATTTATCCTGAAGGGAGGTCCATCCGATCCGGCCTTCGTGCCGTATCGTTCCTTCGAACTTGGCCGGGTTGTCCTTTTTCATTTCGTCGTCGAGGTAGGTGATCGGGCCGATGAAACCCACAAATCCTTTTGATTCTCCCCAGTCCGTGATCCCGAAGTTTGTGCCCAGGGTCAGGGTAAGTCCGCCGCCGATCCCGTCGGTTTCGAGATCGACGACGACGCGATAGCTGTCGGCAGAAAACATAAACCGCTTCGAGAACCGCCGCCGCGTTTCTCCATCGAGATAGGATAGGCGGATCTCGCCGGTGTCGTCCGGCGAACGGAGGTCGAGGTCTTCGCCCGCGACCTGATACAATCCTTGGGCCAGCCGTTGATCCAACACCGCGTCGCCCGTCAGGAGCGCGAAGGCCGGAACCCCTCCGGGACGGGGCTTAAAAAGGCGGATGGGTTCCCCGGAGGTGTCGGCCGTGTATCGCTTTAGCTCCCACCCAATCAGGGCTCCCCCGCGATTGCTGATAAGGGCCCGATACAGCGGCGTCTCGACCTGGAGGGTCTGTTCGGCCGGCGTCTCTTGGCCCGTCGGCTGGTTCGTGCCCTGGAGGGCGATTCGCGGGGCGTCCTCCGTTTCCGGCGAGTCTGTATCGGCGACCGTTGCCGGTCCGGTTTCCGTCGCAGGGGGAGGGGGTACCAGTCCCGTTTTCTCAAGGAAAAACGGGTAAAGCGCCATGATGATGAATGAAAAAAGAATGAAGGCGAGAAATCGTTTATCCATGGGCGGCGGCTACCGGACCGGGTCATACCCTCCGGGTTGAAAAGGCTGACAGCGAAGCAAGCGCAACGCGGTCTTGCCCAATCCCCTGAGGGCGCCGTATCGCGTAATCGCTGCGACGGCATATTCAGAACAGCTCGGCGTAAAACGGCAGGACCTGGGAAGCAGAGGGGAGAGAACCCGCTGGTAAATTCGAATAATGAAAAGCAGGGCGGTCTTCATCGCTTTTCCCCATCCGGTATGATCCGTCGCATGCTCTCCAAGAAGTGGGGCGCCATTGCGTGATAGGACTCCGTCACCATGGCCTTCTTGGGAAAAAAGATGAGATCGACCGGGCAGGCCAGAGAACTCTGGTTCCGGCGAAACAGTTCTCGGGCGACGCGCTTGATCCGGTTGCGCCGCACCGCAGAACCGATCCGCTTCCTCGCGACCACCGCGAATCGCGATGAATCGAGTCCGTTCGTTCGATAAAGCAGCGTGTACCACTCCGATTCGATTCGCTTCCCCCTACGGTACACCGCATCGAATGCCTCCCGTTCTTGTAATCGACCCTTTCCTCGGATCACCTTGCACTAAACGGTCAACCGTTTCCTTCCCTTGGCTCGTCGACGGGCCACGACGCGCCGTCCCCCTTTCTTTTTCATTCGTCTTCGGAATCCGTGCGTCTTTTTTCGACGTCGTTTGCTCGGCTGCCGGTAGGTGATGGACATGGGGCCTCCCAAAGATGTTGACCTGGCTGAATGGAAAGCGGCATTATAGGCAGAATCCTAAACCGAGTCAATCCGCAAAAAGAAGTCTCTTCTTGTAATTTAAAAAAGATAGGAGTAATAGTAGGGGCTGTTGAAAGAGGGATTCCCCCCCGCAAGCGGGGGAAATAAAACGAGGAGCGGTGTGGATTCAAATTAGAAGATTCTTTCTTCTCGCGGTGGATTTTGTTAACTTCGAGAGCCGTTGGAAGAAGGGGCCGGTCACAGGAAAGTCCGCGAGCGTAGTTCACGAAATAAACAGGCGCAACCAATTGATATTAAAATAAAAAGACGATTATCAACACCTGTTGGTATCTCTGTTAAGAAGCTGAGTTCGGATGAATACTGAGGAAGTCTGGCGACGCACGAGCGAACGGATCCAGTCTAAGGTTACCAAGCAGATCCACGACACGTGGTTTAAGCCTCTGGCGATCGATTCGATCGAGGATCGGACCGTCACTCTTGCGGCCCCGAGTCAATTTTTCTGCGACTGGGTTCGGGAGCACTATTATTCCCTCTTGAGCGATGAACTCGCCCAATCCTTGGAGGCCGACGGCATCCGGATTAACCTCCATGTTCGGGGGTCTTCTCCGGTGGAGGAACGGCCCCCGGGCGCGCCCGAGAAATCGAGTCGCGCCCGACGCGTAAATCCCCTCAACATGAAGTACACTTTCGAAACTTTCGTGGTGGGGTCCTGCAACCAATTCGCACATGCGGCCGCGCTCGCGGTCGCCGAATCCCCCGCACGCGCGTACAATCCTTTGTTTCTGTACGGCGGCGTGGGTCTTGGGAAAACCCATCTCCTCAACGCCATCGGGAACCTCATCCTCGAGAAGCGGCCCGGGACCCGGATCGCCTATCTCTCTTCCGAGCAGTTCACCAACGAGGTGATCAACTCGATCCGTTACGACAAGATGGTCGAGTTTCGAAACAAGTACCGGGGCGTGGACACGCTCCTGGTGGACGACATCCAGTTCATCGCCGGCAAGGAGAGGACACAGGAGGAATTTTTCCATACGTTTAACACCCTGTACGAAGCCCAAAAACAGATCGTCCTCTCGAGCGACCGGTTCCCGAAGGAAATCCCCACGATTGAGGAGCGCCTGCGCTCCCGCTTCGAGTGGGGCCTGATCGCCGACCTTCAAATCCCCGATCTGGAGACCCGGATCGCCATCCTCCGGAAGAAGGCTGAAACGGAAGGAGTGGACCTTCCCGACGACGTGGCCCATCTCCTGGCCGAAAACACGCGGGGGAATATCCGCGAGCTCGAGGGGGCGCTGATCCGGGTGAGGGCGTTTTCATCGCTGACGGGCCAGCCGATCACCGCGGATCTGGCCAAGAAGGCGCTCCACGATTCGATGGAATCGAAGAAAATCATCACGGCGGATGAAATACAGAAGGTCGTAGCGGACCACTTTCACATCAAACAGACCGAGATGAAGTCGAAGAAGCGAACGAAGACGATCGTCCAACCCCGGCAGATCAGCATGTTCCTCTGCCGCGAGCTGACACCGCTCTCGTTTCCGGAAATAGGACGCCACTTCGGGGGGAAGGATCACACCACGGTCATTCATGCCTGCCGGCAAGTCGGGAAGCGCCTGGGGACGGACCCGGGTTTTAAACAGGCGGTGGCCACGATCAGCCGCAAGTTGAAGAACGGCTAGGGCGAGCAAGGAGGGATTCATGAAATTGAAGATCATGAGGGGGGAACTCCTGATCGGTTTGCAGCGGGTCCAGGGAATTGTGGAACGGCGCAACACGATGCCGATCCTGTCGAATATCCTCCTGGAGGCCAAGCCCAACGAACTGACACTGTTCGCGACGGACCTCGAGATCGGAATCCGGGGGACCTACGAGGCCGAGGTATCCGAGGCCGGGGGCGTCACCGTTTCGGCTCGAAAGCTGTACGAGATTATTCGCGAATTGCCGGAAGGGCCGGTCCGCCTGAGCTCCGATGAGAGCCATGCCGTCCGAATCGAGGCCGGGGCGAGCGAGTTCAAGGTATTGGGTCTGCCGCCGCAGGAGTTCCCGGCCCTGCCCGCGATCGATCAGGAAGCGTTGATGCCCGTCGACCGCGCGACCCTTTCCGATCTCATTCGGAAGACGGTCTTCGCCGCGGGGGACAACGACGCCCGATACATCTTGAACGGGCTTCTTATCCGAATTTTCTCCAAGGAGAAAAAGCGGGCCATGCGGCTGGTCGGGACGGACGGTCACCGACTGGCGGTCATCGAACGTCACGTTGAAAACGGAAAGGGTGGAAAGACCGCCGCGATTCCCGGGGAACAGACGGCGATTGTGCCCAAGAAGGCCGCCCTCGAAATCAGGAAGCTTCTCGACGAAACCGATCAGGACCCGGAGATCGGAATGAGCAAAAACCAGCTGATCTTCCGGCGGGGAGGCCTCCTCCTTTTGGCCCGCCTGATGGAAGGGAGCTACCCCAACTACGAGCAGGTCGTACCCCGCGAAAACCAAAAGCGGATTCAGATCAAGCGCGGCGAACTGGAGGGTGCGCTGCGCCGGGTCTCGATTCTTGCCCGCGAGAAAACACACGCGGTCAAGATGGCCTTGGAGCCCGAGGGTTTGGTCCTCAGCTCGAATAATCCCGATATGGGTGAGGCGCGTGAGACGGTCCCCTTGAAATTCAAGCAGGAAGGGCTGGTCGCGGGGTTTAACGCCCGATATCTTCTGGATATCCTGGGCGCCATGGACGGGGAGGACGTATCGCTTGAATTCAAGGATGGATTAAGCCCCTGTCTGGTGCGCCAGGCCGGCGATGAGGACTACCTGTGCGTGGTCATGCCGATGCGGGTCTGACCGGTCCGGGGGAGAACATTTGGAACCATCAATCCGAGGGGGAATGACAGCCAAGACACCCGCTAAATACGACGCAGATCAGATCAAGGTTTTGGAGGGACTTGAAGCGGTCCGGAAGCGGCCGGCGATGTACATCGGCAGCACCGGGGTAGACGGACTGCACCACCTCGTTTACGAGGCCGTGGACAACAGCGTGGACGAGGCGATGGGCGGTTTTTGCGACCGGATCGAGGTGACGCTGCACGGCCAAGGAAGCTGCACCGTCGTCGACAACGGCCGCGGAATTCCGACCGGCCAGCACGCCGGGCAAAAGCGGTCGGCGGCCGAGGTGGTGATGACGGTGCTCCACTCCGGAGGGAAATTCGACCGGGAGGCCTACAAGGTTTCCGGCGGACTTCACGGCGTGGGGATCTCGGTCGTGAACGCCCTCTCGGAATGGCTGGAACTCGAGATCTGGCAGGACGGCAAGGTTTTTCAGCAGCGCTATCGGCGGGGAAAACCGGAGGAGCCGCTCAAGGTCACCGGTAAATCCAAGAAGACCGGAACGAAGGTCACCTTCAAGGCCGACCCCCAGATATTCGAAGATACCGAGTTCAGCTTTGACACGCTTTCTGTGCGCCTCCGCGAGATGGCCTTTCTCAATAAGGGTCTCCAGATCCTCATCACCGACGAGCGGACCGAAAAGCACCAGGAATTTTCCTACAAGGGCGGGATCATCTCTTTCGTCGAGCATTTAAACGACAACAAGGACCCGCTGCATAAGCCGATCTACATCTCCCGTGAAAAGAGCGGAGTCCAGCTCGAGGTCGCCCTCCAGTACAACGATTCCTACACCGACAACATCTTTTCCTTCGCCAACAACATCAACACCCGGGAGGGGGGGACCCACCTCGTGGGCTTCAAGGCCGCCCTGACCCGGACCGTCAACAGCTACGCCTCGGCCAGCGGCCTTCTCAAGGCGGACGACGGGGCCCTCACCGGGGATGATGTCCGGGAGGGACTCACCGCCGTCATCAGCGTCAAGCTCCCGGAGCCCCAATTCGAGGGCCAGACGAAGACCAAGCTTGGAAACAGCGAGGTCAAGGGGATCGTGGAGGCGGCCGTAAACGACGCGCTGGGCGAGTTTTTTAATCAAAACCCCGGCATTGCGCGCAAGGTGACGGAAAAATCGATCGAAGCGGCGCGCGCCCGCGAGGCGGCTCGAAAGGCCAAGGATCTGATTCGACGGAAAAACGCCCTGGACGGGGGATCGCTCCCGGGAAAGCTGGCCGACTGTCAGGAGCGAGATCCGGCCCGCTCCGAGCTCTTCATCGTCGAAGGGGATTCGGCCGGCGGATCGGCGAAGCAGGCCCGTGACCGGCGCAATCAGGCGATTCTCCCGCTGAAGGGGAAGATACTCAACGTCGAGAAGGCCCGATTCGACAAGATGATCTCCAGCGACGAAATCCGCACGCTGATCACGGCGCTGGGCACCGGAATCGGGCCCGAGGACTTCGATATTCAACGGACGCGATATCATAAGATTATCCTGATGTGCGACGCCGATGTGGACGGATCGCATATTCGGACGCTCCTCCTGACCTTTTTCTTCCGGCAGATGGCGCAAGTCATCGAAATGGGATATCTCTACATTGCGCAGCCGCCGCTTTTCAAAGTAAAGAAGGGCAAGGAGGAACGGTACCTTCAGAACGAGAAGGAGTTCGAGGACTACTTCTTCAAGCTGGGCATTGAACGGACCGGCCTGAAACCCGAGAAGGGGAAGAAGCCGATCGCGGGAGCGAAGCTCCAAAAGATCTTCGCGGAGATGGGCCGGTATCGGCAGCAACTCCTCGCGCTGCGGAAGCGGGGGGCCACCTCGGAATTAATCCGGACACTGCTGACGCTTCGGCCCGAGCCTTCGGGTGATTGGAAGACTCCCAAGTCGCTCGCGAAGTTCGAACAGATTTATCTGGAGATCCTCAAGGAATCCTTCCCCGCCTCGGCGAAAAAGATTCGCGTCCATAGCGAAATGTCCGAGCGGGATGAGGGCTTCGTCCTGGACTGCTCATTGAGTTGGGAAGGGCGGGTCGTGGAACGCCGGATCGAGTCCGCCCAGACCGACGCCATTCTCCAGTCGGCGGAGTACAAGGCGCTGGCGGAAGTCTACGACCGGATCCGGAGGACCGCGCCTCCGCCGTACGTCCTTTCGGCCGAAGGGCGGGAGGCCAAGACGGTCCACAGCATCGAGGGCGCCGTCGAGCAGATCCTCGCCATCGGGCGTGAAGGGGTGACGATCCAACGGTTTAAGGGGTTGGGCGAAATGAACCCGGAGCAGCTCTGGGAGACCACGATGGATCCCGAAAAGCGCGTCGTGCTCCAAATCCGCCTGGAGGACCGGGTGGCGGCCGAGGATATGTTTTCGGTCCTGATGGGAGACAAGGTGGAGCCCCGTAAGAAGTTCATCGAGAAGCACGCCCTGGAGGTGAAGAACCTTGATATCTAACGATCGAACGGGAATCGGAGGCGGATCGTGACGAGCGAACCCCGCAAACTATCGGTGGACATCGAGGACGAGATGAAGACCTCGTACCTTGATTACGCGATGAGCGTGATCGTCGGCCGAGCCCTCCCGGACGCCCGGGACGGGCTGAAGCCGGTTCACCGACGGATACTGTACGGCATGTCCGAGATGGGACTGCTCCATAACCGCCCGTACCGGAAATCGGCCAAGGTGACGGGCGAGATCATGGGGAACTACCACCCCCACGGCGATGCCGCCATCTACGACACCCTCGTGCGGATGGCCCAGGATTTCAATATGCGCTATCCCCTGATCGACGGCCAGGGGAATTTCGGGTCGATCGACGGGGACCCGCCCGCCGCGATGCGGTACACCGAGGCCCGGCTGACCGCCCTGGCCGAGGAGATGCTGGCCGACATCGATAAGGATACCGTCGATTTTGTTCCGAACTACGACGAGTCGCGGACCGAGCCGGTCGTCCTGCCCGCCCGGATCCCCAACCTGCTCATCAACGGGTCCTCCGGGATCGCGGTCGGAATGGCGACGAACATCCCGACACACAACCTGGCCGAGGTCGTCGACGGTCTCGTCCTGATGATCGACGATCCCGAAGTCTCGGCCGATAAGCTGATGCGGACGATCAAGGGACCGGACTTCCCCACGGGCGGATTCATCTGCGGGCACCAGGGAATCAAGGACGCCTATCGGACGGGTCGGGGGATCCTGACGCTCCGCGGAAGGGCCACGATCGAAACCCACCCGAAGACGGAGAAGGAGACCATCGTCATCACCGAGCTTCCCTACCAGGTCAACAAGGCCCGACTGATCGAGAAGATCGCCGAGCTGACACGGGACCGGAAGATCGAGGGGATCGCGGACATCCGGGACGAATCGGACCGGGATGGGATGCGGATCGTCATCGAGCTGAAGCGGGGAGAGGTCGGGCTGGTGATCCTGAACAATCTCTACAAACACACCCAGCTCCAGACCACTTTCGGGGTGATCATGCTGGCCCTGGTGAACAACCAGCCCCGGATTCTCAAGGTGGAGGAGATCCTCCAATACTTCATCCGCCACCGACGGGAGGTCGTCGTCCGGCGGACGCAGTTCGAACTTCAGAAGGCCGAGGAGAGGGCGCATATCCTGGAGGGATTGAAGATCGCCCTGGATCATCTCGACCGGGTGATCGCGCTGATCCGCCGGTCGGCCTCTCCGGAGGCCGCGCGGATCGGCCTCGTCGGGCAGTTCGGGCTGTCACATATCCAGGCCCAGGCCATACTGGACATGAAGCTCCAGCGCCTGACCCAGCTTGAGCGGGAGAAGCTGGTGACGGAATACCAGGAGACCATCAAGCGGATCGAGACCCTGCGTTCCGTTCTGGGGAGCGAGGCCCTGATCCGCAAGATCATCAAGGACGAGCTGCTGGAGATCCGTGGACGGTATAAGGACGAGCGCCGCACCGAGATCGTGGCCGCGGCGGAGGAGATCAGCGTCGAGGATCTCATCGCCGAAGAAGATATGGTGATCACGATCAGCAACACGGGATACATCAAACGGAATCCGGCCGGCATCTACCGAAGCCAGCGGCGCGGGGGGAAGGGAAAGATCGGGATGGGTGTCCGCGAGGAGGACTTCGTGTCCAGCCTTTTCGTGGCCTCCACCCACGACTACCTGCTCTTCTTCACGGACGCCGGAAAGGTCTACTGGCAGAAGGTCCACCAGATTCCCGAGGCCGGCCGGGCCACCAAGGGGAAGGCGATTGTGAACCTGCTCCAGCTGGGCGCCAGCGAGAAGATCACGGCCATTCTGCCGGTGCAGGAATTCCGCGAGGACCGGTTCGTCGTCATGGCGACGCGCCGAGGGCTCGTGAAAAAGACGCCGCTTCAGGCCTTCGGCAACCCGCGGGCGGGGGGCATCATCGCCCTCACTCTCGAGTCGGGGGATAAGCTCATGGCGGTCCGGATTACCGACGGCGGAAAAGAGATTCTGATCGGAACCAAGGACGGAATCGTGATCCGGTTCCCCGAAAAACAAGTCCGCCCGATGGGCCGGACCGCGAGAGGCGTCAAGGGGATCGCTCTGGACAAGGGCAACGAGGTGGTGGGGATGGAGGACCTGGACAAGAAGACGGCCTCCACCATCCTGACCGTCACGGAGCGGGGCTTCGGAAAACGGACGGCCCCCGAAGAGTACCGTTCCCAGAGCCGGGGGGGGAAGGGGATCATCAGCGTTCGGACCACCGATCGGAACGGGAACGCGGTGGCGGTCCTTCAGGTGGCCGAGGACGAGGAGATCATGCTGGTGACCGCGGAGGGAAAGATCATCCGGCTCCGGATCAAAGACATCCGTGTCATCGGTCGGAACACCCAGGGCGTCCGACTGATCGATCTGGATGGAAATGACCGGGTGGTGAGCGTGACCACGCTGGCCGAAAAGGTAGAGGAGAATGGAACACCCGGCCCGGAAAGCGAGCCGACCGGAAATGGAAAACCGGCCTGACCGGCATCGGCGGGGTCGGATTCTCGGGCTGGGGCTGTTGGCGGCCGCGCTGGCAGGGGCCTTCGGATGCGAGCAGACGCCAAAGGCCCTGATCGAATCGGCCGACGCCCGCTGGAAGCAGGGCGACTACCTGGGGGCGGTTAAGACCTACGAGCACCTCATCGAGGAGTATCCGAAAAGCGGGCAGGCGGCGGATGCCCACTACGCGATCGGAACGATCGAATACCTCTACCTGAACAACTATACGAGAGCGGTCGAGGCCTTCCGAAGGGTCGCGGCCGATCATCCCACCGAACCCCTGGGCCTTCAGGCCCAGCGGACGCTGGCCGAAATTTACGAGACCAAGTTTCACGATCCCCGAAAGGCCGTGGCCGAGTACCAAAAGCTTCTCCTGAACGCCCGGGACCCGGCGCTGACCGAAGAGATCCAGTACCGCATCGGGGAGGTGTATTTCGCCGAGGGGGATTACGATCAGGCGAGGCACGAATGGACACAGCTCACGGCCCAGTCGCCGGAGGGTATTTGGGCCGATAACGCCTATTACCGAATCGGGGCCACTTATTTTCTACAGCAGCAGTACGACCGGGCGCTGGCGGTTTTCGAGGACACGGCCAAACGGTACCCGGATAGCGATGTGGGAGCGGAGATGGAATTCTGGGCGGCCAACGCCCTGGTGGAATTGGAGCGGTACCCGGAAGCCCTTAAGATCTATCGATCGCTTGAAGACAGCTATCCCAACCGCCAAGTCATCACGCTCAAAATCATCAGCGTCCAGAGCCGACTCAGTCCGACTCCGGACCACCTGCCCGTCCCGCGGGGTCACCCGGCCTCGCCTTCGCCTCGGCGTTAACCCACATCTGGTTTAGGACGACCCGGGCGCCTTTTTCCGCGGCGGAGCGGGAGGCGCGGGCGGCGACGTTCCCAGCCGAAGGACGATCTCCTTCACGTTAAATCCGCCCCCGATTTGTTGGAGAGCCGAATTCACCTTTTGAATGAGCACGGGCTTCAGGAAGGAAAGTTCATGCATCCAGGCCGAGCTGTCGACCGAGAGGTAGAGTTTGTGGAATCGGAGTTGTTCGGGCTGGGCATGCTCGGCGATGGAGGAACCCACGATCGCGGTCCAGTCTT
>CAYJTJ010000028.1:0-18756 GCA_964372835.1 uncultured Nitrospirota bacterium | reverse complement strand
CGCCGCCGCGATCGTCCTATAATAACGAGCCATGAAGATCGAACGCCAAAGACGGACCTCCGGGACCCGGCATTTCGGATTGCCGGGCCCGAGGAATATCCCGGGCGGTCTCTTAACAGCCGTGGTCCTGCTTTGCATGATCTTGGTCGGTTGCGCGGCGCGGATCATCCCGGACCCCCTGGCCGAGGAGATCGATCCGACGCTGACCTTCAGCCAACTGGCGCAGGACCCGGAGGCCTACCGTGGAAAGAAAATGGCTTTGGGCGGAGAGATCCTCGAGGCCAGCAATCTAAAGGAGGGAACCCTCCTGGAAATTCTTCAACTACCGCTCGACTCCGCCTCACAACCGGATGAGGACGTGAAACGTTCGCAGGGAAGGTTTCTCCTCCTCCATCCGGGATTTCTCGACCCCGCGATTTTCCACAAAGGCCGCCGGGTCACGGCCGTTGGAGAAGTAGTGGGGGCCAAGGTCCGCCCGCTGGGAGAGATCGAGTACACCTACCCCTTCCTCTCGGCGCGGTTCATCCACCTCTGGACTCCAACGCCCCGGTATGTCTATCCACACTATCCCTATCCGGCCTATCCCTATTTCTGCCGATACCCGTGGCCGTCGCCGTTCTGGTGGGACCCGTACTGTTTTTATCCATGGTCCCCGCCCCCGAGGAACTTCCCGATGGAAAGACCCAACGATCCGTCGAGGAATCGCCGCTCGCGGTCCGAAGCCCCACTTGAGCGGGCCCTAATCCGTCCCTAATCGTTTGGATAAAATTCCCGGGCCGCGATATAGGACTCAACAACCCGGCTCGGATGATAGGAGAGTTTGGCGCGACGCAGACGCGCAAGGCCCGAATCGCCCATGGCATGAACCGTCGTGAAGCCCGCCATTTCCCGACAGAACTCCCGAAACAGGTAGGAAGACAATCCCGGAATCGAGCGGTCCGCGATCTCGACCAGGACGCAAAAGAGGCCCGGCCGAAGCGGATAGCCGAAGGTATACGCGACGATTTTTCCGGATCGCCTCACGACGCGGCCGAAGAGACCCAGGCGATCGCACTCCTCCAGGGCCCGTCGGTGGGCGGAGGCCGCGTCCTCCATCATCATCCGATCCTCCGGATCGTCCAGCCGGTGTTGGTCTTTCCATCGGGCGTAAAGGTCCAGACATTCGTCACGATCGGCGGCGCGATAGGCTTCGATTCGAACGGATTGCCCGCGGTGATCCTTAAGAAACCGGTTGACGGCCCAGCGCCGGGACTTATACCGATTCCCGGACAGTAAGACCAAATCCTCCCGGGTGTAAAGATACTCGGATTCCTTGGCCCGGATCGAAAATCCCATCGCCTCAAAAGCGGGAATCATCGCGGCGTCCAGGTTCTCGATCCGGGACACGGCCGGGTTGGAGTTGACCGAATCCATGATTTCAAAACAACGCCGGACGCACGATTGTCCAAGGGCCTCCCCCGCCGGCGCCAACGGCATGAACAGGCCGTCGCGCGATTCGGCAAAAAGGCAGAACTGCCGATCGATAATCGTCCAGTAATATCGCAGGTGATCCCTCCAGATCATCAGGGCCGGCCACGAATAATCCGACAGCTCCGCCTTCATCCGGCGAAGGGCCGACTCGAAGAGCGTCCGGTCGGTCTCGGTGAGGGAAGTCAAGCCGGCCTCCTCGGGAGATCGGCTTCCGGGACCCGGGGGCCCGATGCAACCGAGGGCCGCGGCGAGCCGGGGGAGGGACATATGGACCATCACGTCCTCCTGGAACGCCCCGATGAGAGCGGGGTGGGATCGCAACCGATCGATCATCACGTCCGATTCAATCCGCGATGCGACGGCCCGGGCGTACTCACGGGCGGCCGGATCGAAGAGCGTATCGGTGATGAAGGGACACTTCCGGTCGAATCCGAGGAGGACGGCGGTCCGCGCGGGATTCCACATCAACGCCAGGGGATAGAGCTGACAGTCCAGGGGCCGGTCCTCGTAGATCCGACATTCCCCGGTGGCCGGTTCAAACGCCGGACACAGAAAGCCCGTCGCCCGGGCGTCCGGAACGAGTTCGATCCGCCCCCCCTCCGGGCGGGCAAACCGCGCCGACGGAACGCCCCGCGCGATCGCCCGACGGATCTCGTCGGCCGTGAAGTAGGGCGCCAGCGGACTCGTCTTTTCGGGAAACCGGCAGCAGACGTCGCAGACCCGACAGCGGGAGCTGGGGACATGCTGCGGCAGAATCTCCCCTCGGCCCGTGGGCGTGGGGGGGTCCTCTCCCGGCCCCCGGAATTCGTCCCAATTTGTACTTGCAATTGACGTCACGACTCGATAGAGTGTAAGGCCAACCAACGGCCAAGTCAACCTTGCCAAGGAGAAACCCGTGTCGGACTCGAGGATTCGATTCAAACTCCTGTTTTCCGCTCTTCTGTTCTCGGTCGCCTCCGCGCCGCTTTATGCCGCCGAAAAAGAAGAGCCCTTCCTGAAGGTTCTCGAGGGGGCCTACGAGGTTTCGTGCGGGAACGTGGACCGCCTGGTGGATTATTACTTGGAAGACGCCGAGATTATTCACGATGGCCGACAGACCACACTCCGCGAAACGATCACCGAGCTCAAACGGTCTCTCGGCACCATGAAGGATCTTCAATGTGTCTACCAGCCCAAAGTCCGGGGGATCCGAATCGGCGGCGAAATCGCCTATCTCGTTGTCCGTGAAACGCTCCGGATGTCCTCCGAATCGATGGGGGAGCAGGCGTTCCAGCAGGTCTGCACCTACGTCTTCCTCAAGGTCGGATCCAAGTGGATGATCGGTCATGATCACTGCTCCACGATCCCGGGGGAGATCACCTAGCCGGCGGGTCCGCGGCGCTCCCTCCAATATCCTGCCTTCATCCCCGGGAGTTTTTTCACGATGCCCGTTCAGATGACCCCTTCGGCCGTCAAGAGGCTCAGGCAGCTCCTCAATGAGCATCCGGAAGAATCGTTTGTCCGCCTGGCGATCCACGGCGAGGGTGAGACCTTGATCACGCACCGGATCACGCTTGAGGACCGCGCGAAGGAAGGGGATGAGGAATTGGAAATCGACGGGGTGAAGGTCGTGATGGATCCCCAGACGGCGCAACGGATGAGCGGCGTCACCCTGGACTATTCCGAAACGGGGCCCAAACCGGCTTTTTCCTTCCGCCACCCCGACGCCGAACCGGAAGGATTGGCGGATCAACACCGGAATTGAGGGGACGGCCGCCGTCTCAAAGTTCTCATTGACAAATCAATGTGCGTCTACGTAGAATGACCCTTGTTTTTCCGGCGCACGGTTAACCCATAAACCGCACATCGTCTGAATTCGCCCATCCGCCCCGCAGGAGGATGATCCGTGTCTCAGCCAAATATGACGTCGATCCTGGTAGAACGGCGGGTCTTCCGTCCGAGGGCCGCCTTCAGCCGATGGGCCCATATCAAGAGCCTCAAGGAATACAAAAAGCTTGCGCAGATGGCCGACGCCAAGCCGGAGGCCTTCTGGGCCAAGATCGCCGGAGAGCTTCACTGGTTTAAGAAATGGAAAAAAGTCCTCCAATGGGAGCCGCCCTTTGCCCGATGGTTTGTGGGAGGCCGGATCAATGTGGCCTACAACTGCCTGGACCGGCACTTGGGAACCTGGCGGCGGAATAAGGCCGCCATCATCTGGGAGGGCGAGCCCGGCGACACCCGGACACTGACCTTCCAGGACCTTCACCGGGAAGTCTGCCGCTTCGCGAACGTGCTGAAGCGCCTCGGGGTGCGGCTGGGAGACCGGGTCGCGATTTACATGCCCATGATCCCGGAGCTTCCGATCGCGATGCTCGCCTGCGCGCGGATCGGGGCGACCCACAACGTGGTGTTCGGCGGCTTCTCCGCCGAGGCCCTAAAAGACCGAATCAACGACGCCAAGGCGAAACTGGTCATCACGGCGGACGGCAGTTACCGAAAGGGCGCCATCGTTGCCCTCAAGGAGAGCGTGGATAAGGCCTTGCCCCAAACGCCGACGATCGAGAAGGTCGTGGTGGTTCGGAGGACCGGATCCCCGGTTGCGATGGATTCCGGCCGGGATCACTGGTGGCACGAGCTCATGGCAAAGGAATCGGCGGTCTGCGAGGCGGAGCCCCTCGACCCGGAGCATCCGCTCTTCATCCTCTACACGAGCGGGACGACGGGGAAACCCAAGGGAGTCGTGCATTCCACGGGTGGATATCTGGTTCAGGCCGCCATCACGAGCAAGTGGGTCTTTGATCTGAAGGAAGAGGACACCTACTGGTGCACGGCCGACATCGGCTGGGTCACGGGACACAGCTACATTGTTTACGGCATCCTGGCCAACGGCGTCACCTCGGTCATGTTCGAGGGGGCCCTGACCCATCCGAGACCGGACCGGGCCTGGGAAATCGTCGAGAAGTACCGCGTGAACGTTTTCTACACCGCGCCGACCGCGATCCGGGCGTTGATGAAGCTGGGGGACTCGTGGCCCCAGAAGCGGGACTTAAGCAGCCTCCGGTTGCTCGGAACGGTCGGAGAGCCGATCAATCCGGAGGCCTGGATCTGGTACCACACGGTGATCGGCCATGGGCGATGCCCCATCGTCGACACTTGGTGGCAAACCGAGACGGGAGCGATTCTGATTACGCCTCTCCCCGGCGCGACGCCCACCAAGCCCGGATCGGCCACCCTCCCCTTTCCCGGGATCTCGGTCGACGTCGTCGCCAAGGACGGATCGCCCGTGCCCCAGGATGAGGGAGGTTATTTGGTCATCCGAAAACCCTGGCCTTCCATGCTTCGGACGATCTATGGCGATCCGGAACGGTACCGTTCCCAGTACTGGAGTTTCGTCGAGGGCTGCTACTTTACGGGAGACGGGGCGCGTCGCGACAAGGACGGGTATTTCTGGGTGATGGGCCGCGTGGACGACGTGATCAACGTTTCCGGCCACCGACTCGGGACAATGGAAATCGAAAGCGCCTTGGTGAGTCACCCCGCGGTGGCCGAGGCGGCCGTGGTGGGAAAACCGGACGATATCAAGGGTACCGCCGTGGCCGCCTTCGTTACCTTGAAAAATGGAAAAGATCCATCCGATGGCCTCAAAGAGGAGCTCCGCGCTCACGTGACCAAGGAGATCGGGCCCCTGGCCCGCCCGGACGAAATTCGGTTCACGGAAAACCTCCCTAAAACCCGAAGCGGGAAAATCATGCGAAGGCTTCTCCGGGACATCGCCTCGGGGAAAACCTCCGTCGGGGATACGAGCACTCTGGAGGACTACTCCGTCCTGACAAAGCTGATGGCTGAGGAGGAGTAGCACCCTCCGGAAAACCGTTCAAAGGGACCGGCATGAAGGCAGTGGTTTTTCATGAACACGGGGGGCCTGAGAAACTCGTTTATGAGGAGGTGCCCACCCCAAAACCCTCGGAGGATGAGGTCCTCGTCCGTGTCAGGGCCTGCTCCATCAATCACGTCGACATCTGGGTCCGCCAGGGCATCCCGGCCTACAAGACGACCTTTCCGCATATCTCGGGCTGCGACGTCTCGGGCCTGGTCGAGGCGGTGGGGAAAAATGTGACCGGGATCAACCCGGGCGAAAAAGTCTTCGTCGCCCCCGGTCTGAGCTGTTTTCGCTGCGCCTACTGCCTGTCGGGGGAAGACAACATGTGCATCTCCTACCGCATCCTCGGCGCCCACCGGAACGGCGGGTATGCCGAGTATGTGTCGGTTCCGGCGATTAATGTCCTCACCATGCCCAGCACGCTCAGCTTCGAGGACGCCGCCTCCTTTCCACTCGCTTTTCTCACGGCCTGGCATATGCTGATCACACGGGCTCAACTCAAGGCGGGGCAGGAAATTCTGGTTCTGGCGGCCGGGAGCGGAATCGGTGTGGCGGCGATCCAGATCGCCAAGCTGGCCGGGGCGTGGGTGATCGCCGCGGCGGGCAAAGACGACAAACTCGAGAAGGCCAAGCGAATGGGTGCCGACGAGGTGATCCATTACGGTCGCGAAGATTTCTCAAGCAAGATTCGCGAGCTGACCGGAGGGAAAGGGGTGGATGTGGCGTTCGAGCACGTCGGCCCGGAAACCTGGGAGAAAAGCCTAACCTCGCTGGCCAAGAACGGCAAACTCGTCACCTGCGGCGCCACCTCCGGCCCGGAGGCGAAGACGGATCTTCGGTACATCTTCTCCCGACAGCTTTCGATCCTCGGATCGATGATGGGGACCCGGAGCGAGCTGATGGAAGTGACCAAACTCATGGAGATCGGAAAACTCAAGCCGGTCATCGACTCGGTTTATCCGCTCCGCGACGCACGCCAGGCTCAGGAACGAATGCTCGGAAGAGCCCATTTTGGAAAGTTGCTCCTGGTCCCTTCCTGAACTTTATCTCCTTCATGGAACCCTCCTTCGCCAAACAGATGGGGCTTGGGATTTTGGCTTGGACGGTCTACTTTCTCGCCGTCTTCCTGATCTGCAACTGGATCTATTCCCGGCTGAGCGGAAAACCGCCCGGCAATCCGAACGCGTCGGTTCTCAAGGACGGGAAAACCGCCCAGGCCGTCCAAGTCTGGGAGGCGCGTGACCGCCGCCTACGCCGGGTTTTCATCGGCATCGGCGTGGCTCTGATTTTTCTTCCTCTTCTTCTACCGTTCCTGTTGCGGTGGATGTTTTCGTGACTTGCGGCATCCGGCATATCGCGATTTCGGACCGGGGTCGGATCATCGGAATTGTCTCGGTCCGCGACCTCCTGATCACCTTCAAGAAGCAGTCCGAACCCCGGATGGGAATCGACTGAACCCGAACACCCCGCTTGTTAGTCTCCTCTTCCGGGTCGCACCGGGGCCCGGCGGTTTTTTTTATCGGCCCGGTGTCGTTTGTCGGCCAGGACCTTTTCCTTGGCTCGTCGGGACCGTCGACGCTTCTGCCGCCGGATCTTTTCGATTCTCTGTCGCTCCGCGCTCTGGGCCCCCGACCTGGCTTCCTCGATCCGGTCCAGCAGGATCCGCCGCCCCCAAAAACGGTTGAGCCCCTGGGACCGCGCCATTTGGCAGCGGACCCTCAGGCCGGTCGGCCGATGGACGAGGACGACGCAGGTCGAGGTCTTATTGACGTTCTGACCGCCGGCGCCGGAGGAGCGGACGAAGGTCTCTTCGAGATCCTCTTCGCGGATGCCGAGTCTCTGCATCCGTTCGAGCAGCTGGTTTTCTTTGGACGGTGAAACAGGAAAGATAGGCATGGTCGTGCGCAGGTCTTATTTCTTCTTCGCCGTCTTTACTTTCTCGCTCTTGTCGAGGTCCTTGGTCGAGGCCATAAGGCGCTTGATGTTGCTCGTCGAGAAACTCTTGTTCCCCTTACGCTGGATGATTTCGTGGATCACGCCGGTCTCCGCGGCGGGTTTTGTGAAGATCTGCGTGAGTTCTTCACTGTCCAGCGCCTCCTCGGTCGTGAACTGGATCCCCTTCGCCTTCATCTGGGCCACCTCTTTGCGGATGTCCTCCACCGAGTAGGCTATGTGGTGGAGCGCGTTGCCGTGTTGTTTCACCCATTCCTTAACCACCCCACCCTCGCCCACGCCTTCAGAAAGGAAAATCGAGATCCCCTGTCCGTCTCTGGCCTTGAGGGCGGCGCAGCGGGCCTTCGTGTGATCGTCGAAATCGATGTAGAACCGATCCGTCACCTCGAACTCCATCACCTCGGAATAAAATCGGACCGCCTTTTCAAGATCGGCAACCCGGAACGCGATATGATCAATTCGTTTTGCGCCCATGATTTATCCCTTTCCCTCCGGCCCGTTGCGGATCACCCGCCGCCTCTCGGATAGACTGTTTTTTCCTTAACCTCCATGCCCCTCCGCCGAAGCTCCCGGACAAAGGGTCCGGCCGAAACGGCCGTCTCCAGCGGAACAACCCCCTTGGCTTTAATCTCACCGCGCGCCAGCATTCCGGCGACGATACCGACCGAGAAGCCCGTCGTCCGCTCCATGGCCGAGAAGCCCGTCTCGGGATCGTGGTATTCCAGCAGATCGAGCACGATCTCGGCTCGCCTCCCCTTTTTCTTCCCCTTGCAGGTGACCCGGAGGACCACGAGGTCCCGATCCTCGGGAAAGGCGATCCGATCCCCCACCACCCGCACGAAAAGTTCCCGGGGGATGACCGATGTCCCCTTGACCACCACGGGACGGGTATCCAGGAGACCCGTCTCCCGAAGGAGCCGGATCTTATCATAATGCCCCGCATAACGGACCGTCTTATATTGATAAGACTTAAGCCGGCCCTCGAAGGTCCAGGGGCAGGTCGAGGTGGCCCCGGCCGTGACGAAGGCCTCGCAGTTTCCGACCGGATCCGGAAATCGGATGGACTCCAGCTCAGTGAAACTCGGGATCTCGGTCGCCTTTCCGTTTCGGATCACAAAGGCCTTCCCAAAATAATTATTCAGCATCCCTTCCAGATTGAAGACCAGACGATAGTCGAGCGGCGGCCTCGGGATCTGAGGCAGTCCGCCGCACCGAATTTCAACCGTCTCCGCCTCGTCCAACAACCCCATGCCGTATACGGCGAGGAGATTATTCATCCCGGGTGCGAGGCCGCAATCCGGAACGACCGCGATGCCGGCGGCCCGGGCCGCCTCCGACATCCGGTGCTGCTCGAGCACGACTTCGATGTCCCCCCCCAGGTCGCACATGGGGACGGCGGCCTCGATCGCGGCCTTCGTCACCCTCGGATTAAGGTAGTAGGGGACGGCGCTCATGACCGCCGCCGCACCCCGAAACGCCTCCACCAACGCGGAATGATCGGAAACCGCCAACGGAAGGGTCTCGATCCGAGCGGGGCTGGACGACGGCAGGAGGCGACTTAAGCGTTCCATGGATTTCTTGGCGAAGGGCTCGGAGGCATCCGCAAGGACGATGCGCCCCGCATCCCCGAAGAGAGCCAGATCATAACCGCAGGCGGTGCCCTGCCTTCCCGCTCCAAGGATTATATACCGGTACCCCATGCCCGTCTCCAACTCAAGCCCTCATTTTAAGTTTAGGATGGAATCGAAAGGACGTCAAGAAGAATGTGCCGGCGGGCAGGTGAAACCGAAAGCGGTTATCGGCCCAGTTCGCCTACGATGTGACCTAATTCGGGGAGGATCAGTTTTTCCATTCCCAGGCGAACCGCCGCGGCGGAACCCGGAAGCGAAAAGATGACCCGGCCGCGGAAGGTCCCGGCCACCGCGCGACTGATCATGGCCGCGGAACCGATTTCCTCGTAGCTCAAGGATCGAAAAAGTTCACCAAACCCCTCGAGTTTTCGATCCAGCAGCGCCAGCACCGTCTCGGGGGTCGAATCTCTTATTGAAAGTCCGGTTCCACCCGTCAGGATCACCGCCTGCACCTCGGGACACTCGGCCGCCGCGCGGATAACGTCCTGGATCCGGGAGGGTTCATCCCGGATCAATTCGTACCCCTCGATTCGGTGTCCTCTCTCGCGCAGCAGTTTCTGGATCAATGAACCGCTCTCATCGGTCTCGGGCGTTCGGGTATCGCTGATCGTGACCACCCGACACCCGACCGATTTGGTAGAGCGGGCCTTATGTTCCTGATGCCCCACGGATGAGCCCCTGGGTGAATTCGGTTGGAGGGGCCGGGGATCGCCTAGGGGCCCCAGACTTCATCGGGAAGAAGGAGTCGCTTAACCGGCTGGCCCTTGATGATGTGTTGCTCAAGGATTTCGGCCGCATCGTTGGGGGTCACCTTCTGATACCAAACGCCATCCGGATAGACCACGACGGTGGGGCCGAAGGCGCATGGACCGGCGCAGGACGACTCCGTGACAATCAATTTAAACACTAAATTGAGGCGGGCCATTTCCATCATGAATCGCATGAAGACTTCTTTGGAACCGTTCGCGCTACACGATCCCCGGGGGTGGTCCGTTGGGCGCGACTGAGTACAAACCAGGATATGATGCTCGGGTTTTGGCATAATTCGATTTCTCCCTACCGGATCGCCACCATGACATTTCCACTCTCAATTTTGACGGAATAGGTTTTGACCTTGACCGACGGATTGGCCGGGGATATTCCGGTTTTTACATTGTATCGCCAACTATGCCACGGGCAGACCACCTCCTCTCCTTGGAGGAGTCCTTCCCCCAGCGGACCTCCCTGGTGGGCACAGGTGTTGTCGATGGCATAATAGGTTCCGTTGAGATTGAAGAGGGCCACCTCTGTCCCGTTCACCTCCACCACGCGACCCTGTCCGGGTGGGAGATCCTCGGTCCTCGCCACGGCCACAAAATCGCTCATCCCGTCTCCCTCTCCGTTACCCCTGAGAAACTCCGCCTCGCGGGCCGTATACCGCCCGCATGCGAAAGGATCCACCGGTTCACAGTTAAAAAAATATTGAGAACATTCTAATGAAATCCGAAGGCGGATTCAACGTAAAAATTCGGGCGCGGGCTTCCCGGAAAGTACGAGAACCCCCCCCTCTTGATTTTTTCCAGAAAATTCTTATAATGATGGAAGAGATGCCCATGGAAATGACCCTTCTTCTCAATTCGACTTTCGAGCCCCTTCGCGTGGTCCCATGGAAACGGGCCATCACGTTGATGTGGCAGGGAAAGGTCGAGGTCCTCGAGGTTTACGACCGTGAGATCCACGCCGTTTCGATCACCCTCCGGCTGCCCTCCGTGATTCGCCTTTTGCGCCTGATCCGGATCCGGGAGGGTCATCATGCCGTCAAATTCTCCCGCGCCAACATCTTTGCGCGTGACAAATACCACTGCCAGTACTGCGGGAAAAAATACCGCACCGAGGAACTGACCTTCGACCATGTGATTCCGATCTCCCGCGGGGGTAAGAAGGCTTGGGAGAATATCGTCACGGCCTGCATTTCCTGCAACAACAAGAAGAGCGGGAGGACACCCGATGAGGCGAGGATGAAGTTAATCAAACACCCCGTCAAGCCCAAGTGGAGTCCCACCTTAACAATTACGATCGGCCTCAAGAGCCTTCCCGAGAGTTGGCGCGATTACCTTTACTGGAACGTGGAGCTGGATTTGGACGGTCGCGAGGACGTCCCCGCCTCTTCGTAACATCCAAGACCGGCGACCGGCTTTTTGGTGATTGAAACGGGTCCATCGGAATCGACCACGGATCCCATTCATTCGCGGTTCATTATGAAACCCTGCGGAGGATGAATGCTTCTTCTTGAATTCAGCATGTCGCCCTTGGGTAAGGGAGAAAGCGTCGGCCGGTACGTGGCCCGTTCCCTGGACATCATCGATCGGTCCGGAATCGAATATCGCCTCAATCCCATGGGGACGATCGTCGAGGGAGACTGGGATGAGGTGTTTGGTCTCTTGAAGCGCTGCTTTAGTTCCATGAAAAAGGATTGTCGTCGGATTTCAATTAGCATCAAGGTGGATTATCGGAAGGGAAAGCGGGGAAGGCTCAAAAGCAAAATCGCCAGCGTCGAGCGACGACTGAAAAAAACGCTGAGGTCGTAGGGCCTAGGGATCGGAACAGTCCCGCGAGTCCCCGCAATTGCGGCAGACCAGTTTGCAGTGGATGGGGATGAGCGGATGGCCGCAGCGGTCACAGCGGGCGGCCGGGCCGTCCGTGGGGTCGACGGGCGAGGACGTAAAATCGAGCTCCATAAAGGCGAATATACCCCGGTCGCCCTCCGAGATGCAAGCACCAGCGAGACGATACAATGACCGAGGAACAGGAACATCGAAAAGAAGAGGCCCTCGAGCTGTTCCGAAAGGCCTATGAACTCCAGATGAAGGGGGCCCTTCAGGAGGCGGTGGAGATGTATAAGAAATCGATCGCGTTATATCCGACGGCCGAGGCCTACACTTTTCTTGGATGGACCTATAGCTTTATGGGAATGTATGATGAAGCGATCGAGGAATGCCGCAGGGCCATCGCGACCGATCCCGATTTTGGCAACCCGTACAACGATATCGGATCTTATCTCATCGAGAAGGGCCAGTTGGACGAGGCGATCCCATGGCTTGAGAAGGCCACGGTGGCGCGCCGGTATGAAAGTTACTGCTTCCCCCATATGAATCTCGGCCGAATCTGGGAAAAAAAGGGCGACTGGTACCAGGCCATGGAGGAATACCAGAAGGCGCTTAAAGAAAACCCGAATTACGCCCTGGCCGCCAAGGCCTTGGGCCGGATCAAGGGGATGCTGAATTGAAGGGACCGATATCGGCCTCTCCCATCCTCCTGGCGGTCTCCGATCTTTTTTTCCTGACTAAAATCAGGACCTCGCTCGAATCGCAGGGACTGGAGGTCATCGTGGCGACCCGGGAGGAGGAGGTCCTGGCCAAGGCCGAGGCAAAGCGACCCGCACTGATCATCCTGGATTTGGGTCTCTCTAGCCTCAATCCGGTCGGCCTGGTTAACCGTCTACGTCAATTCCCCTCGTTACGGGACCTTCCCGTCCTGGGTTTTACTCATCACGCCCAGATCGACACTTGGGAGAAAGATTTACAAGGCATTAAAGTGAAAGTGGTGCCAAACTCCTTTATTTCTTCTAATATAAAAGATATAGTGGGAATAATAGATAATATTATTTGATAATATATGTGTAAAGTGGTGATTTATTGAATATTTCACGGCTACATGAATCCCAGGCAGGCTTGGGCGCGGTGTTTGGGCCTGCCGGTGGATGGGAAATGGCCCTTTCCTACGGGGATAGCACGTCGGAGCACCGGGCCGTACGATCTCGGGCCGGGCTCATCGACCGATCGAATCGCGGAAAGCTCCGCCTGACCGGAAAGGACCGGGCTGATTTCTTAAACGGAATGGTCACGAACGATATTAAAAGTCTCCGGACCGGATTTGGGTTATGGACCGCCATGACCACGGATAAGGCAAAAATGCTGGCCGACGCTCGGGTCTACTGCCTGGAAGGGGCGTTGTGGATCGATCTCGAGCCGGAACTGCCGGAGAAAATTCACAATCATCTGGAACGATACACCTTTACCGCGGATATCACAATCGAGAATCTTACGGAATCGTGGGGGCTCCTATCGGTCTACGGCCCTTCCTCGCCGGATATCCTCAATGCGCTAATTTCGTCGGGATCGATTCCCCCGCATGAATATTCGATCCGATCGGTTTCGATCGAAGGAAACGAATTGCTGATCGCCAGGAACGAGATCTCCGGAGAGATCGGGTATGACTTCCTCATCCGCCGCGAGCCTCTCCCATGGCTATGGGCCCGACTCCTTAAGATCGGCCGGGCGGGCGGCCTGGTGCCGGCCGGGTTGGATGCACTCGAATCACTTCGCATCGAGGCCGGCCTCCCGCGCTACGGAGTGGATATGGACGATTCGAACTTCCCGATGGAGGCCGGTCTTGATAAAAAGGCGATTAGCTATACGAAGGGCTGTTATATCGGTCAGGAAACGATCGCCCGAGCCGATGCTCGAGGCCATATGAACAAACGGCTGGTGGGATTGGAACTGACCGGAAGGACGTCTCCCCCGAAGGGTCAGCCTATTCTGTCCGGGTCCGATTCGAAGAAAAGCGAAGACCGACCGATCGGCACCGTCACCTGTGGAACTCCATCTCCCACACTGGGCAAGGTTATCGCGATGGGATATCTCAACCGAGACTTCGCCGTGCCCGGCACTGAGGTCGTAATCGACGGTCAGCCGGCCACCGTCGTGCCTCTCCCCTTCTACAGATCCAGCCGTTAAGCCGGGCTTTCCGCTCGGATCTTAACGGCCGACGACATTATCCATCTCTCGAATATTCAATCGGATCGCACGTTGCCTCCCGGCCGCCCGCTCGTGATATAATAGGCCGCTTTCCACCGGATGACAAACCATGAGTCCACACTACCGATCTTACGGCCGATACCTCAGGGAGATTTTTCATTCCAAGGTCTATAAAATCGGGATCGACGCGGGATTCACCTGCCCGAACATCGACGGGACGGTCGCCTACGGCGGATGCACCTTCTGCGATAATAGGAGTTTTTCGCCCAATTCGCGTGGGATCCCCAAGCCGATTCGTCGCCAGGTACTCGACGGCATTGAGTTTTATCGGAAGCGATACGGGGCCGAAAAGTTCATTGTCTATTTTCAGGCCTTCACGAACACGCACGGACCCGTGGACCGCCTGAGGCGGCTATATGACGAGGCCCTCGACTGTCCCGACGTCGTAGGCCTTTCGATCGGAACCCGCCCGGATTGCGTCGCCGAGGAGGTGCTGGATCTTCTCTCGGAGTATCGCTCGAAAACCCATCTCTGGGTCGAGTACGGGCTGCAGAGCATTCACGATAAGACGCTGGAAAATCTGAATCGCGGCCATACTTTTCCCCAGTTCTTGGACGCGATCACCCGATCATCACAACGCGACCTGCGGGTCAACGCCCATGTCATCCTGGGGCTGCCGGGTGAAACTCATGCGATGATGATGCAAACGGCCGACGCGATCGCAGGTCTTCCCCTAAAGGGAATCAAAATTCATCATCTCTATATTTCGAAGGACACAGCGCTGGAAAAGGCCTACCGGCGCGATCCGTTCCCCCTGCTCACGGCTGAGGAGCATGTATCCTTGGTCTGCGACTTTCTCGAACGGATCCCGCCGGAAATTGCGGTCGAGCGGCTTCTCGGCGAACTCAACGAGGCCTATGTGGTTGCCCCGCGTTGGAATACAACGAAATCTGAAATCTTGCGCCTCATCGATCACGAGTTCGGACGGCGGGGGAGTTTACAAGGAAGCCGCCGGGGGCCATAGGGAAAAATGCCTACGGCGGCGCAGCTCCCCAAAAAGCTCCTCCGGCCCCTGGTGGCCTGGTACCGACGAGAAAAGCGGCGGCTGCCCTGGCGGTCCACCCGCGATCCCTACAAGATCCTCGTCTCCGAGTTTATGCTCCAGCAAACACAGGTCTCGACGGTTATCCCCTATTACGAACGGTTTATTACGGCCTTCCCGACCCTATCCGATCTCCGCCGGGCCCCGCGGCGCGAGGTCCTTAAGATGTGGGAGGGATTGGGTTACTATACCCGTGCGAGAAATCTCCACCGCACCGCGAGGGAGATTATGGCCCGATATGGCGGGAAGATCCCCTCCCGTCCGGAGGAGTTGGCCTCCTTGCCCGGGATTGGACGATACACCGCCGGGGCCATCGCCAGCATCGCCTATGACGTGAAGGCACCGGTGCTGGATGGAAATGTCCGACGCGTACTGTGCCGACTTCTGGGAGTCCGGAGAGATCCGAGACGATCCGGCGTTCAGAACCTCCTCTGGACGGCCGCGGCCCGTGTCCTGCCGGATCGAAACGTCGGTGAAGCTAATCAGGCCTTCATGGAGCTCGGGGCCATTGTCTGCATCCCCAGAATCCCGATTTGTCCCGCCTGCCCCGTCCGAAAATTTTGCCGCGCCTATAGGATGAATCTCCAGACGGCGATTCCCCTCCGTGTCGTGTCGCCGAGGATTCCATCCTTCCAAACCGGTGTGGCCCTGATTCGGAACGGTAACCATTGGCTGATGGGCCCGCGACCGGAGGAGGGTCTCCTCGGCGGATTATGGGGGTTTCCCGAACTCGACTGGACGCATGGAGAAGGACCAGAGACGGCCGAGGAACTTTTTGAGAGACAAATCGGATTCCGGCCCGTCCGACCTATCCCGCTCCCTCCCGTGGTCCACACCTTCAGCCACAAGCGCGTAACCTATCACCCCTCCCTTTACCTCTGCCCGACCGTCAAGCCCATTCCATTGCGCCCATGGCGTTGGATCGCCGCGAAACGACTCACCGCCTATCCCCTGCCCAACGCCATGCGCAAGATGATCGACGCGGTCCGGCCTGAGGGTTCACTGCCGCTCGCCGCGGAGACCGAAGCGGTCTATCGCCGCGGGCGGCCGGCACGACAGGCCTCAATCCCGTTCACCGTCGAGGGGAAAACCCGGCCCCCGATCCGGTAAGCCGGCTCAAGGCCTCCCGATACTTCTGACTCGTCTTATGAATCACGTCCTGAGGGAGTCGCGGCGCCGGCGGTCTTCGATCCCATGAAATGGAATCCAGGTAGTCGCGGACAAATTGTTTATCGAAACTGGGCTGGCCCTTCCCGGGGGCAAACCCGGCTTTGGGCCAGAACCGCGACGAATCGGGGGTTAAGGCCTCGTCAATCAAAAGTAAACGTCCCGTCTTGGAATCGCGTCCGAACTCGAATTTCGTATCGGCAATGAGTATCCCGCGTTCTTCCGCAAGGGCCGCCGCATGCGGGTAAATTTCAAGGCTCGCCCGACGGACCTCCGAAGCAGCCTCCTCTCCGATCAGGCGGACCGTCTCCCGAAAGGAGATGTTCGTGTCATGCCCCTCGCTCGCTTTGGTTGAGGGAGTGAAAATCGGCTCCGGGAGACGATCCGATTCGAGCAGTCCGGCCGGTAGTTTCTGATCACAGACGGTCCCCGTTTCACGGTATTCCTTCCAGGCCGAACCGGAAAGATAACCTCGGACGATACACTCTACCGGGAAAGGCTCGGTCTTGCGCGCCAGGAGACTCCGGCCCGACAGGATTTTCTGGTACGGCCGACATGATTCCGGAAACTGAGTAACTTCGGCCGTCAGAAGATGATGGCATACCCCGATCCCCTGGCGGGAAAGCCATTCAAACCAATACTTGGATAGCTGGGTCAAAACATATCCCTTGCCGGGGATGGCATCCGGGAGGACCACATCAAAGGCCGAGATTCGGTCCGTCGCCACCAGCAGGACCGTATCCCCAAGGTCATAAATATCCCGGACCTTTCCCTGTCGCCTCTTTCCCAGACCGGCGAGGTTGGTTTCGAGAATAAGGGGTCCTTCCAGGTCACGATCGGCGTCCATGGGATGTCCTTCCGGATGACCACCGATGGTCGGGTCGGCGAGTTTCTCTGGCGATCGGACCCGGAGCACCGGAAAGTTGGAAGTGTAGCATAGCCGAGAGCCGACTGACAAATCGTCGCGCGCCCCGGTTTTTCACCCCGTGCTTCCCGGGAAATGTGAAGGTGCAAGAGGATTCACGAAAGTGCTATGATACGACCTATGAACAACCCGCGGCCGGACAGCGTCGTGATTCACTACCACGAAATCGCCCTGAAAGGGGAGAACCGGCCGATGTTTGTCCGAAGGTTGGTGAGGAATATTCGGGATCTGCTCACGGATATGCAGGGGATCTCGATCCAAGCACCGAGGGGCCGGATTCTGATGCGTCTGGATAAAGACCTCCCCTGGCCCGAACTGCAAGAGCGATTACGAAGAGTCTTCGGGGTGGCCAATTTTTCGCCGGCCTACCGGACGGCCCCTGATCTGGGCTCCATCAAAGCCCGTCTTGAGCCTCTTCTCGCGGCGCCCCGATTTGAAAGTTTTCGGATATCTTCCCGGAGGAGCGATAAGGCCTTTCCCCTCACCTCGCTTGAGCTCAATCAGCAGATCGGCCGATTCGTCCAGGACATGAAAAAAGTTCGCGTCGATCTCGAGGCGCCGGAGATCACAATCCATGTGGAATTGCTTCACCGTGGGGCCCTAATCTATTTTGAGAAGCACCCGGGCGCGGGCGGGCTCCCGGTCGGGGTCAGCGGCCACGTTTTGAGCCTCATCTCCGGCGGAATTGATTCCCCGGTCGCGTCGCATCATATGATGAAACGAGGTTGCACGGTCGGGTTCATCCATTTTCACAGCCACCCCCTGGTGAGCAAAGCCTCCCAGGAAAAGGCGATCGAGTTGATCCGGCTTCTGACGCGGTACCAGCACCGCTCGCGTCTCTTTCTCATTCCGTTCGGCGAGATTCAGCGTCGGGTGATCCTCACCGTACCGGCGGCGCTCCGGGTTGTTCTCTACCGGCGCCTCATGATGGGGATCGCCGAGGAGGTCGCCGCGCTCGATAAGGCCAAGGCCCTCCTAACGGGAGAAAGCCTGGGACAGGTCGCCTCGCAAACCCTGGATAACTTGACCGTCATCCAGGCCGCGACGGCCCTACCGGTGCTCCGACCCCTGATCGGCCTCGATAAACAAGAAATAACGGCCAAGGCGAAGGAAATCGGAACGTACGAAATTTCGATTCTTCCGGACGAGGACTGCTGCCGATTGTTTATTCCCGCCCACCCCGCGGTCAGCGCCCGCCCATCCGAAATCGAAAAGGCGGAACGCTCCCTGGACGTCCCCGGGCTGATCAAGATGGGGCTTGAAAAAATAGAGCGGATGGAGTTTCAATTTCCTTAGCCCGGCTTATCCTCCGGGTGATAAAAAATCCGGGGCTTTTAAACCGATGTCCGAGAAAATCATCCAGGTCGCGGCGGGTGTCATTTCCCGCGGCAGGCGATACCTCATCACAAAGCGGATGCCAAATTCCCATCTGGGCGGATTGTGGGAGTTCCCGGGAGGAAAACGCCGATCGGGGGAGACGCTACAGGAGTGTCTCCGGCGCGAGCTCAAGGAAGAGTTGGGGCTCGATGTCTGCGTCGAGCGAAAGCTCGGGGTGATTCAGCATCACTATTCCCGCTATACCGTTCGCCTCCATTTCTACTTCTGTACCATCCGAAACGGTACGCCGCGCGCGCTCGGCAATCAATCCTATCGCTGGGTGCATCCATCCGGCCTGGCCCGTTTCGAATTTCCGGAAGCCAATCAGGCCCTGATTCGGAAGCTGGTGGATTTTCGCGGGCAAGGCGAGTGAGCGGGGGGAGGCTCCATCCGGCTCTGCCGGTGAGATAAGCGAGGATCCGGCTTGGCCAGTCCGAGCGCGGGGTCTGGGGGCATTGTGAGCGAAGCGAGCAGGC
>CAYJTJ010000027.1:0-18902 GCA_964372835.1 uncultured Nitrospirota bacterium | reverse complement strand
GGAATTTTTTATTTTGTCAAGTGCTTTGTGGGTCTGGGGCCCCAAATCAACAATTATTCATTCCCATTCGCACGACCACGCCGATTTCGAGCCATCTGAGAGGCCTCTTGAGATTGGATTTTAAAGCCTCTTTTCGGCCGTGGACAGGTCCATATCTTGACGCATGAGGAGGAATACCGAATGCCAAAAGGTCATAAATTATTCATGTCACTCGTTCTACTTCTGGGCTTTTCAAGCTCCGCCTTGGGAAACAGCACAATTGAACTTCCGTCGACCTTCACCCAATCCCTCTTTAAGGATTTGAGCCGGGAGGTCGGATTGGCCATCAGTTATACGCCCTTAGCCCCTGCCGCGCCTCTCGGAATCGTCGGGTTTGATGTCGGTGTCGCGGTCACGGCGGTCCGGATCGAGTCGAACGAGGATTTCTGGGAGAAGGCCGTGGGTGAGACACCGCCGAGCTTTCTGGTGTTTCCCAAGGTTCAGGTCCAAAAGGGGCTTCCGTTCGGCTTAGATATCGGTCTGGTTTATGCGAAGGCCGTGAGCAGCAACATCGGACTGATCGGGGGGGAGCTTAAGTACGCATTTTTGAAGGGAACGCTTGCCACACCGGCCCTGGCCATTCGAGGTCACTACACCCGGCTTCTGGGGGTGGATGATCTTGAAATGCAGGTTTACGGAGCGGATCTATCGATCAGCAAAGGATTCGGCATAATCACGCCCTACGCGGGAATCGGTCAGGTCTGGATCGTAAGCCGCGAGAACAGTGATCCAGTGAGTCTCGATCTCGATAAAGAGAATCTCACCGAAACAAAAGGATTTTTGGGGGTCAGGATTTCGCTGTTCATCCTAAGTTTTGTCGCCGAAGCGTCTTTTTCGGAAGCCCCGTCCTATTCCGGGCGGTTAAATATCAGCTTCTGATCGGGCCTGTCGGTTTGGGGCTGGATCAGTATTCCATCTCGGAAGTCGTCCCCCCCGGACAGGCCGCGAGTTGATCCGCCGAGTAACCGCTTCTTCCATCGCAGTGGACGGGGGCCGAAATCCGGTCCGAAATTCCCCATTTGTCGTCCGGTTTTCCCGAACCCAGCTTTCCGGTTACCACCGTCTGAAAGTCATTCGCCCGACCGGCCATGTTGCAGGGGGTGGTGTTGCTTCCTGAAATCGTGATGTTCGCCTTTTTGTAGACGCTGGCGCTCGCTCCGACCCGATTCGATTCGGGCAGATCCACCAGATTCAGCGTGTAGCAGTTGAACTCGGCATGAAACTGTTCCTGCTCAACCTTGATCGTCATCAGGAGCGTCTTCGCCTCGACCTGTTTTCCCCGGAAGACATAATTTCGATAGATCGGAACCGCGATGGCGGCCAGTATGGCGATGATCGAGACAACGATCATCATTTCGATCAGGGTGAATCCTTCTTTCCCGTGCTTTTTCATCGAAGTCTCCCTCCGACAATACTAATAGAGGCTCGAAACCGCTTCCACGTTGGTCCGGCATCCGGAAAGGCTGCTATTGGGAGCCGCGAGAACGGCACTGGTCCCCCCCGCCTGGATCGCGGCGGCGTAAACCGAAGTATCGGCCGGTCCTCCACGGGCTTGGGCGATCACGACCGGATTCTTCGGGCTGCTAAGATCCACCGTTGGATAGGTATAATACGCATCGCCGTCCTCGAGCCATGCCGCCTCGACCGGAAAGTGATCCTGGAACGCCTTTCGATCCCTTCCCTGGGTTGTGACCGGGAACGGCGGGTAATTGATGACGTCCCCGTCCGCCATGTTGGGATTCGCGGCCCAATCCATCACGGCGTTGCAGATCATCCGGACATGTTCGATCCCAGAACTCGTTCGCGAGCGCTTGACGTACTTCATATACTGGGGGACGGCCAGTGCGGCTAGAATCCCGATGATTGCGACGACGACCATCAATTCGATGAGACTAAAGCCACCTTGATTATTCGAATCTGCCATGAACCATCCCTTAAGAATGGGAAAACACGGCCCCGTCCCTAATCGGACGGGGCCGTGTCCATGAGATACATGCGATAGAGAATTAGTAGGCGCTCGAGATCGCCTCCACGTTCGCCTTGCAGCCGGAGAGGCTATTGTTCGGCGCGACCAGCACAACGCTTGTTCCGCCCGCCTGAACCGTCGTCCCGTACACAGCCGGATCCGAGGCGCCGCCGCGCGCCGTGGCGGTCACGATCGGGTCACTCGGATTCGTCGTGACGTCGACGAGGAAAGTGTAGTACTGATCGCCGTTGAGAATCCAGTCGCCCTCCGACGGGAAGTGCTGAATGAAGGTCTTCGTGTCCTTCCCGGCCTGCGAAGGAACCGGCGGATAGGTCACCATGTCCCCATCCGACATGTTCGGCGCGGAGCTCCAGTCGGTCACGGCGTTACAGATCATCCGGGTATGGTCCACGGCGTTGCTCGTGCGGGACCGTTTGATGTACTTGATGTACTGAGGAATCGCTATGGCCGCCAAGATACCAATGATGGCCACCACGATCATCAGCTCGATCAAGGTGAAACCCTTTTTGCTGTGAAGGTACTTTAACATGGTGTTCACCTCCTGTTAGAAATTACGTAACCTGCCCATTCTTATGTGCAGGATCCATACCAAGAGATGAGATCATTCCCCTGGAAGATTATATTTATATTTCAGTATCTTATGTGTTGATATTGAGGTTCAACACTGTATGATGGCTGAAATTCGCCAAACTTTGAAAACTTTATGACAAAAATTGTCAGATATGACTGTGTTAGCGGGGCAAAGTTTCTCTGTACAGGAACGCCAGGGGATGCTCAGTGAACGCTGGAGGAGGAACGCTCAAGGGCGGTTTCTTTATCGATCTCCAGTTCCGAGGGCGAAGAAGCTTTTGCATCACGTGGAGGAGCCTTCTTGATCCTTTCCTCCATAGCCGGATCGCCGAACCCGGCCATTTTGTAACGCTCGGCCAGCTTCCGGTTATGGGGATCGAGCTCAAGCGAGCGTATCCAGGCCTCCTTGGCCTCGGGTAGGAGGGATTTCTTCAGATAAACCTCCCCAAGGTGCTCCAGGATAACGGCATCATTCGGCACCAGAGTGACCGCGCGTTGAAGCTCGACGAGGGCTTCGTTAATTCGTCCCATTCTAAAGTAGGCCCAGCCGAGGCTATCGATGTAGTACCCATCATCCGGCTTGATCGAAAGGGCCCGCTGGATCAGGCCGATCGCCTCGGGCAGTTTGATCCCTCGATCGGCATAGCTGTACCCCAGGTAATTGAGCGCGTTGGCATGCTGCGGATCCAATCGTATCGTTTCCTCCATGGAGGCGATGAGATCATTAAATCGCTGCATCTTGTCATACACCGCACCGAGATTGAAGTGGAGTTCGGGATTTTTGGGATCCTTCGAGATTCCCCTTTTCAATATTTCAAGTGCGCGAACGTAGTTTTCCTCCTGGTAGTAGGCCAGTCCCAGGAACAGGTAAATCTGGGGACGCTCCGGGTCGAGTCCGATGGCGTGATCGAGGTGCCGAACCGCCTCGGCCGAGTTCTTCTGTCGATAATACAGATAGCCCAAATGCAGATGGGCGTTGACATAGTCCGGGTCGATTTCGAGAATGGTCTGGTATTCCCGGACCGCATCCGGAAGTTCATTGATTTCCTCGTACAGATAGGCCAGGTAATCCCGAATTCTCACCTCGTCTGGACGCGAATCGAGCACGGCCTTCAGCTCATTGATGGCGTTCGCAAATTCTCTCATTTCCGCATAGATCAGGCCCTTCCGAAGACGGGCTTCGGCCTCCTGCGGGTTGGCGATCAGTAACTCCTCCAGAATCTCTAATGCCGCGGCATACTCTTTACGCTTGATATGCAGTTGTACGAGATGGTATCTCGCTTCCGAACTGTGGGGATTGACCGATTTCAGAATCTGTCGATAGGTTTGATCCGCCCTGGTCAAATCGTCCATCCCTTCAAAAGCGAGGGCTAAGCCCAGATAGGCCGCCTCAAATTCCGGCGCCAACGCGATGGCCCTGGTAAATACTTCTGCGGCCTCTCCGTAGACCTTCTGTTCCGCGCGGATCCGCCCCAAGTAGTAATAGGCATACGGCGACGTTGGGTCGGCCTTGATGGCCCGAGCAAGCACCTCGACCGCAGGATCGTACTTTTGTTGGTTGGCATAAAGTCCGGCCGTATTGAGATAGGCATCGAACTGTGTCGGATCGATGCGAATGACCCTCTCGTATATTTCGATGGCCTGGGAATATTGACCGCGACCGGAATGGATTCCGGCCAAAAGCATGAGGGTTGATGTATCCTCCGGTTCGAGGCGGAGAGCGGACTTAAGATAGGAGACCGCCCCTCCCACATCGCCCACCTTCATCATCACGGATGCGGCGGATGTCATTAAAAAGGATGACTGAGGGTCATATCGAATGGCTATGATGTATTCCTGGAGCGCCTTGGACGGCTCGCTATTTAGTTCTGCATTATAAGCCCGTAGAAAATGATAATAGGCTCGGGGATCCTTATGCCGAACCGCTGCAGACCCATCTTTGTTTCGTGCCTGGCCCAGTCCTCCTCCGCCCCCCATTCCAATCGTGCCACAGCCGATGACGCCCATGGACAAAACCAGGGTGATTGTCCATTTTCCCAACCTTATCAATCCAAAACGATTCATTCGGTTTATTCGAGACCTCCGAATACGAGAACCCAAGCAAAATCGGAGGGTTCTGAACGTATCGATTTCTCCCACATTTCTAATTTAAACACAGGAATGATTGGAAGTCAAGGAAAGGGCTGCGGGACCCCGATTAGAAGTGGTAGGACCGGGGAGGAAAAAGGATTATTTTCAATCTACGGGGCTTAATTTTCCTCACCGGATCTTGGAAAAGGACCGTCTTTCGAGAAAAGCCACCCATCACTCCCCGGATCAAGCGGAACACAGAGCACGGTCCTCATCGGCCCGTAGGGTCTTTCTATAAATCAGAACTCCTCTGTTTCCTCATGAATTTTTTCGAGATTCTCAAATCGTGTGTAGGAATCCAGGAAGGCCAGTTGGATGGCGCCCACCGGTCCATTTCGCTGTTTTCCGATAACGACTTCCGCAATTCCCTTGTTTTCCTCCGTGGCATGGTAAACTTCCTCTCGATAGATGAAGATGACGATGTCGGCGTCCTGTTCGATCGCCCCTGATTCCCGTAAATCGGCCAGGACTGGACGCTTGTCGGCTCTATTTTCGACCGCCCGCGATAATTGAGAAAGCGCGATCACGGGCATTTGGAGTTCCTTCGCCAAGGCCTTTAGAGACCGCGAGATCTCTGAGATTTCCTGTTCCCGATTGTCGGCCTCACCCCTTCCCCGCATCAGCTGCAGATAATCCACGACGAGGAGGTCCAGGCCGTGTTCGGCCTTGAGCCGCCGTGCCTTGCCCCTCATCTCAAGAACGGACAGGGCCGGAGTGTCGTCAATGAAGATTCGGGCCTCCGTGAGCCTTCCTGCGGCCGTCGTCAATTTCGGCCAGTCCGCGCGACCCAGATATCCCGATCTTAGTTTATGCGCATCCACCCGGGCCTCGGAACACAGCATCCGCATGACCAGCTGCTCCTTGGACATCTCAAGGCTGAAAACCGCCGCGACTCCCCGCTTCTCGATTCCGAGGTGCTGAGCGATTCCCAATGCCATCGCCGTTTTTCCCATGGAAGGGCGCCCCGCGATGACAATCAGGTCTGAGGGTTGGAAACCCGAGGTCATGTCATCCAATTTCGTGAATCCCGTCGCTACCCCGGTGACCCGCTCTTTTTTTTCGTACAGCTTCTCGATGGTTTCGAAACTGCCTTTGATGATTTCCTTGACCAGGATAAAGGAGGGTTTAATCTTCCTCTCCGAGATGCTGAAAATGCTGCGCTCGGCATAATCCAGGAGTTCCTCCAGCCGGCGATTGTCTTCATAACCCTGGCCGACGATCTCGGTGGCCACGCCGATTAAGTTTCGAAGCACGGCCTTTTCGTGAACTAATCGTGAATGCTGCCGGATATTCGCCGCCGTCGGGATACTATTGACGATAGAGGAGAGATAGGCCGCGCCTCCGACGGCTTCAAGCTGGTTTTTCTGCCTTAAGAGCTCGGTGACCGTGATCAGATCGATGGCCTCGTTTCGTTCACTGAGATCGATGATGGCCGAGAAAATATTTCGGTGGGCTGCGCGATAGAAATCATCTTCCGAAAGGTATTCAAGCGCTTTATTCAGCGATGAATTTTCGATGAGGATCGCACCGATGACGGCCCGCTCGGCCTCGACATTCTGAGGTGGGAGCCGGTCGGTCGATGCGGCTTCTTGATTCTTAGGCGAAGGGAAATCGATAACGGACATGATTCCTCTCAATGCCTTACAAGGCCGCCATGAGGGACTGGACCCTCCCCATTTTGCGTCCACCCTGGCGGCAATCGATTAATACGGCCTTCTGCCCATTGACCGTCACGAAAATATTCCGTATCCCCTTCATCCTAGCCCGCTCAACCGCCGAGTCCAGGTCCGATTTCTCGGCCTGCTGAATAACCCGATATCCCTTTTCCCGAATCATCCGCGCGGTTTGGAATAGGCGGACCGAATCCTGCTCCATGTCCAGGACGAGAAAATCAACAGGCGAGGCCGGCGCCCCCCTTCCGGATTTCTGCAGAGCCCACTGAAGCTGTTCCAAATTGAAAGCAAATCCCGTGGAGGGGCAGGGCGCCCCAAATTTTCCGATCAGGGAGTCGTATCTTCCCCCTCGTCCCAGGGGAACTCCCAGGTCCCTCGAAAACAGCTCGAAAATCACCCCGGTATAGTAATCCGACCCTCTGACCTCGGCGAGGTCGATCAACAGCGTCTCCTCCCATCCGCGCGAAACCAGAATTCGAACCACCTCTCTCAGGTGTTTTAAGGCCGCCCGGCATGCGGGGGCCGGTGTAAGTTTTAAGGCCGTTTCGATGACCTCTTCCTGGCCGAATAACGTCAAGAGTTTCCGAATCGGATCCATCCGTTTTTCCGCGATCCGACCCATACTGACCAGTTGATCCAGTTTAGCGCGGTCTTTCCGCGACAGGGCGGCCTCGATCGGCTTTCTCAAGCCGGACGGAATTTCGAGGCTTTCGATCAGACCCTGGAAGAAGGCCACTTGGCCGAGGGCCACCTTGAACCGGGACAGTCCTATTTTTTGCAGTGCCTCGACGGCGATCGCGATGATCTCGGCATCCGCCTCGGGCCCCGCCGGGCCGATCAGCTCAACGCCGATCTGAAAGAGCTCCCGGGCCCGACCCGCGTGCTCCTCCTCGTGGCGAAACACATTGGCCCGATAGCAGAGCCGAAGTGGTTTGGGCGCGTCGGGCATCAGCATGGCGGCCATGCGGGCGATCTGCGGGGTCACATCCGGGCGCAGGAGCATGAGGCGGCCGTTGGCACGGTCGACGAACTTGTATCCCTTCTCGATGAGGTCCTCACCCATTCCCCGTGTAATCACATCCAGGTATTCGAAAATGGGAGGGATCACCTCCTGATACCCCCAGGAGGTGATCACCCCGAGGATCGCCTCCTCGATATGACGTTTTTGAAGCGCCGCATCGGGCAGAAAGGTTGCCAGTCCCTTCGGGAGCATGGGTCGATCCCTGTCTCTCATTTTGGTCATATCGGAAACCAGGATGGGAGCGGATTCCCGCTTCAGGTCAAAGTTTAATCAGCTTGGCCGAGAGAACATGGGACAGTTTCTTGATCTTGGACAGGAGATCCGGCGTGACGGGAGAGTCGATTCCGACCACCGAGATGGCTTTGCCCCCAACATGCTCGCGTCCGAGCTGCATTCGGGCGATGTTGATCTGATGATCGCCAAGGCATCGGCCGATATTTCCGATGACCCCCGGCTTGTCATCGTTGATCATCATCAGCATGTGGCCCTCCGGCACCACTTCCAGGGAAAGTCCATTGATCTCCACAATCCGCGGGTCTTTCCGATTGTAGAGGGTCCCGGCGACCGCCGACTTTTTTGATCCGCTCTTTACTTTAAGGAGGATGAGCGTGGTGAACTCCCCGGCTTCCACGCTCTTAATCTCCTTGATCTCGATTCCGCGCTCCTTGGCGACAATCGGGGCATTCACATAATTGATCGATTCCTCCAGAATCGGCGTCATCAATCCCTTCAGTGCCGCGATCGTTATCGAGTCCGTAACCAATCCCGCCACCTCACCCCGATATTCGATCGTGAGCCGTTCGAGGCCCCCTTCATGGCTCTGCGACAGAAAGGTCCCCAATTTCTCAGCCAGAATCAGGTAGGGTTGAAGTTTGGGGAGGAGCTCGGGTGGGACCGATGGGATATTTACGGCCCCCCGGATCACCCCGCGATTCAAATAATCTCCGATCTGCTCGGCAATCGCCAACGCGACGTTCTCTTGGGCCTCGCTCGTGGCGGCACCGATATGGGGCGTGCCGATGACATTCTCCAAAGCCAGCAAGGGGTTCTTGGGATCGACCGGTTCCTGTTCAAATACATCCAGCGCCGCACCGCCTACCTTCCCGGACAACAGGGCCTCGTACAGATCCTTCTCATTGACGATCCCCCCACGGGCGCAGTTAATAATCCGGACGCCATCCTTCATTTTCTTGATGGATTCCTTATTGATGATGGAGCGGGTCTCGGCCGTGAGAGGAACATGGACCGATATAATATCGCCCCGCCGGTAGAGTTCGTCCAAGCCCACGAGCTCCATCCCCATCTGCTTGGCATTCTCCTCCGAGAGATAGGGGTCATACCCGATCACCTGCATCTGGGCCGCTCGGGCCAGTTTCGCCAGGTAGGTTCCGATCTGGCCTATTCCGATAATCCCCAGAGTCTTATTGTACAGTTCCATTCCCATGAACCGATTCTTCTCCCACTGCCCTCCCTTCAGGGAGGCCGTGGCCTGAGGGATGCGCCGGACCAGGGAAAAGATGAGGGCCATGGTGTGCTCCGCCGTCGTAACGGTGTTTCCGCCCGGGGTATTCATGACCACGATCCCCCGCTTCGTCGCGGCCGACAGATCCACATTATCCAGGCCGGAACCGGCCCGCCCGATGACGCGCAGTCGCTTTGCGGCCTGGACCACGGTCCCGGTTACTTTCGTGGCGCTTCGGACCACCAGTCCCTCATAATCGGGAATAATTTTGAGAAGCTCGTCCGGGCTTAACTGGGTCTTCACGTCCACTTCCAAGCCCGATTTTTTGAGGATCTCAATTCCCTTTTCCGAAAGCAAATCACTGACCAGTACCTTCAACGGACTCTCCCTGCGGTCGGGATATCGGCCGCTCCCCGTTATTGCCGGTCGGGCCGTCTCAACCGCTCTCTACTTCCGAATGAGAATTTCTTCGGCGGCTCGAACTCCTTCGCCCATCTTAATCGGATATCCGAGACCCTTGATGACCATCTCAACGGCCGAAACCGCGATGATGACGTCAAAGAGATCCGAATATCCCATGTGGGCGATCCGAAATATTTTTCCTTTCAGGTGGTCCTGCCCCCCCGCGGCCGTAATCCCGTACTTCTCACGAAGCGTCTTGTAAACGGCCTGCCCGTCCACTCCCTCCGGCGCATTGACCGCCGTGAGCGCGTCGCTGGGGGATTCCTTCGGGAACAGGCTCAGCCCGGCCGCCCGCATGCCCTGTCGCGTGGCCTCCGCGAGTTGGTGGTGGCGGGAAAAGATGTTCGCCAGTCCTTCCGCCTTCAGGAGCTTGAGAACTTCATGGAGCCCCACGATCAGAGAAACGGCGGCCGTAAACGCCGTTTGATTTTTGGCCTGGCTTTCGCGTTCTTTCTTCAGGTTAAAATAAAAACGGGTGTTTTTAGATTTCTCGTTCATCCCCCACGCCTTCTCGCTGACGCTCACGAAGGCCAGTCCCGGGGGCAGCATCAGCGCTTTCTGTGAACCCGTCACGACCACATCCAACCCCCAGGCATCCGTTTTCAGATCGAAGACGCCCATCGCGCTGACCGCGTCGACCACCAGAATCGTTCCCTCAAGCGGCTTGATCAGTTCGCCCAGGGCCTTGACGTCATGGGCAACGCCCGTGGAGGACTCGCTGGCCTGGACGTAGACGGCCTTGATGGATGGATCCTTCTTCAGAGCCGAGGCCACCCGTTCGGGGGCCACGGCACGACCCCATTCCACCTTGATTTCTTCCACCCGGGCCCCGTAGACCTGACACAGCTTGAGCCACCGCTCCCCGAATTTTCCTCCGTTAATCACAAGCGCCTTATCGCCCGGCGATAGGAAATTCGAGACGGCGGCCTCCATCCCCCCGGTCCCGGTGGAGGAGAGCAGGAGGACCGGCTGGCGCGTTTGGAATAACCATTGCAGGTTAGCGCTCACCTGACCCAACATCTCGGCAAACTCGGGAGCCCGATGGTGTATCACCGGATGGGCCATCGCCAACAGGATTTCCGGCGGTACCGCGGTGGGTCCCGGTGCCAACAGGTAACGTTTTCGAATCACGATGTTCTCCTTGAGGTCAATACGGCGGTAACGGCCGATCTTTCCCGGGATGATTCGATAACCGGCCGCAGGCTCAAATGGATCGGATTCCGACGAGCTTTTCGTTCCGCTGAAAACTGGGTTACGCTAACACAACCCTCTACCTGTGTCAAGATCGTTTTAGACGACAAAGTCCGGTTTTTGATCGCTTCATTTGATCTCGGTTCGGATTCCAATTGCATTATTCTTGAAGACATAAATCCGCTCGTTCCGATCCTTCAGGTTCACCGGAAATAGATAAAAGCCGGGATCGAGCGGGCGCAGGCCATAGCTATATCCGGTAATTTCCTCTCCATCCGCAAAGGCTACGCGAACCTTCATTCCCGCCGGCTTTAGGCGAGACTCCGGGATGGGCGGTTCTCCGGGAAGACGTAGGAAGAAGATGGCCTTTAAATATCGGCCGTCCAGTTCCCTCGCCTCTGACCCGATCCGAATCTTAAGCCGGCTGGTTTGGGGATCAAACGAGATCAGATCCCCCTCCCACGTTTCTCCCGTGATAAACCGGGCCACGATCCTTGCGGAGGGTCTCCCCCTACGGGTCCGCCTTCTATCGCTCATTCCATCCATTTTCTCCCTTGCGCCCGCGGCGATTGCATTATACAATAACAGGGTTCGTTCTTGCAGTGGTAAATTCCGATGACCCTGACCACCCCGTCTTTCCGGCGAGCCGCGCCTTTCAAACAAACGATGAGCGATCGAACTTGGCGATTAATTCTGGACGGACCCGGCGAGGCGGCATGGAATATGGCCGTGGATGAGACGATCTCGGAATTCTGCAGGCACCGAGTCTCCCCACCCACCCTCCGTTTTTACACCTGGAATCGCCCCTCCCTGACCATCGGGTATTTTCAATCCCCCGACCAAGAAATCGATCTTTCACTCTTAAGAAAAATGAGCGTGCCGGTGATTCGCAGAATAACCGGTGGCCGGGCGGTATTTCACTCCAAAGACCTCTGCTACAGTCTCTCAGCGCCTCTTCCTTCCGGCGTACTTCCCGGCGGCCTCCGCGACTCTTATCAAGCCATCAGCCGGGCCCTCGTCAAGGGCCTTGGAGCATTCGGTCTCCCTCTTCAGGAAGTCCGGTCTCCCCCGTCAAAGACTGCCCGTTCGTCCCTTTGCTTTGCGACCCGCACGCGGCATGAAATAACCTGTGAGGGATACAAAATTCTGGGGAGTGCACAGCATCGCTGGCGGGACGGCATGATCCAGCAAGGCTCTCTCCTGCTCGATTTTAATCCGGAAAAGGACTGCGCATTCTTTCAGATTGGAAAAGGGAATCATGGGGACCGAATCATGGACGAGGCGAAGCGTCGGTTCGCCGGAATAGGCCGGTGGCTTCCCACTGCTCCGGATCCGCGTACGCTTTGGGGACCGATGGCAAGCGCCTTTGAAAAAACCCTCGGAATCCACCTCAAGCCCGCCCTCCTTTCGCGGGCGGAAAGGGACCGGGCGGATCACCTCATGAACGAGAAATACTTCCGTGACTCCTGGAACCTGGCCCGAACCGCCTAATTCAGGCGTTTACGGCAGGGACCGAATTTGACAAACCCCGGAAATCGGCTAACATTTAATAATGTTGGATATTGGGGGACTATTTTCTTGACATGCCATTGAGCAATCAGTAGGATGAACCGATTTTCTCAGGGAATCGATCGGAACGCTCGACCGGACACGGAATAGGCCGAAACCAAGAGGCGACATCGAATGGCGATACGATTCGCAAAAACCCTGGCGATGGCAGGCCTGATCTTGTTGGCCTCTTGCGCCGCCATTCGGACCTCCAAACCCATTTCCTCTCCCCAGAACCCCGCTCTCCTGATGGAAGACCCGTCCGTCTCCCCGGTGGTTCCAGGCCCCTCCAATCCGGTCGTCAGCACGCGTCCTTCCAACAGCCTCTTTCCCGTTCCGCAAGATCCGATCGATTCGGATTTCTTATCAGCGTACCTCATGGAAAACCCGTTGGCGTTTCTTGATTCGGAGTTGATGCCGCCCGATGGCTTGGCCGATGAGGCCCTTTCGGACGAGCCCGGGACCGAAACGGAGGAGGAGCCGGAGTATGATGTCCCGATCGTGATCAATGAAAGTGTCGAAGACTATATTGACTATTTTAACACCGTCCTCAGGGACAAATTTAAGCTCTGGCTTGAACGCTCAGGACGGTATATTCCCTTGATGCGCGAGATCTTTAAGGGGCAGGGACTCCCGGCCGATCTCGTATTCGTGGCATTGATCGAGAGCGGCTTCAATCCCTATGCCTATTCGCGGGCCCGCGCAGTGGGGCCCTGGCAGTTCATTCAGAGCACCGGAAAAATCTACGGCCTGAAAATCAACGGCTGGGTGGACGAACGGCGGGACCCCATAAAATCGACCCGGGCGGCGGCTCGTTACCTGAAGGATCTGTACAAACGGTTCGGATCCTGGCCGCTCGCCATGGCCGCGTACAATGCGGGTGAAGGAAAAATTGAACGGGCGCTGGCCAAGGCGAACACCGGCGACTTCTGGGATCTGCGCCCGACACGGTATATCCGGAACGAGACGAAAGGGTATGTCCCCAAATACATGGCCGCCACGATTATTGCCAAGAATCCTGAACGTTACGGATTCACGCTGGACTATCACGACCCTTTCGAATTTGACACGGTCACCGTTCCGGGATCGGCCAACCTTCGGGTCATTGCCAAGACCGCCGATATCCCGTTCGAGGATCTCAAGGCCCTTAATCCCGAACTCCGTGCCGAGCTCACCCCTCCCTATGCCAATCAGTATTCGCTAAGGCTCCCCAGCGGAGCCGGGGCAGCCTTTGATGAATCCTACGCAAAGATACCGGAGGACAAAAAACTCATCGGCACTCAATACGTGGTTCGGAAAAGCGACACGCTGTCCGGCATTGCGAACCGGTTCGGAACCTCGGTCGAAATGATGAGAGATCTCAATCGTCTCCCCAAGAACGCCATGTTAAGAATCGGCCAGGTGCTCTACGTGCCTGCGGGAAAGCTTCAGGCGGGCAAAGAGGGGGCCCGGAATACCGCGGTCGCGTCCGGTCCCACACCCGAATCCAAGGACGGCTCGGCCCGCTCCTCCATTCAGATGGCTTCGGCCAGCAAGGCTGAACAGGCCGACCGAGGCGATCCGGGAAGAAAAATCCTCTACCTCGTCAAGCACGGGGATACGCTGTGGGATATCTCAAGGAATTTTAATGTGAGCCTTCAGGAACTTCGGAAGCATAACGGCCTAGGAAAGCGGAGCCTGATCCGGCCGGGCGATCAGCTCGTTCTCGGATACGAAGCCGGCGAGCTTTAGTGCGGGTTTATTTCTTTCCCTCCTGATCCTTTTCCCCCTCAGAACCCTTTGCCCCTGGCACCCCCTCGCGTGGTGTCTCGGAATCGCTCCCGACAGCGGAACTCCCAGAAGACGACGCACCGGGTTCAGGCTTGACCTCGCTCACGCCCAGCCCCTTCAGTCGGGCCTGGGCCTCCGCGAGATACATCGATCCGGGGTGCCGCATCAAGATCTCCTGGTAATTCCGTGTCGCCTCGGTTCCCTTTCCCAGAGATTCCTGAAGCCGACCCATCTCGTACAATGCCACGTCCTGGTTCACGGCGCCGGGAATGCGGTTGACCGACTCGAAGGCCGAGAGGGCCTTATCTTTTTGCCCGCCGAGATCATAGGCGTACCCGATCCTCTGGTAGGCGAGCCCCTTCAAAAGGGAATGATCTCCGGCATGATCCAGGAAGTCCTGGTAGGCTGAAATCGCGGAAGGATAATCCTTAAGTTCAAGGTGAATATTTCCCAAGTAGTAGCGGGCAAGGCGGGCGGAAGAGGTCCGGGGAAAGTCCGAGATCACGTCTTGGAACAGTTCGGCCGCCTTGCGAAGGTGATCCTCATCTAACGGTAGCGGCTTGCCCGATGCGGCTTGCGATTCCTGCCGATAGAGCCTCAGTGCCTCGAACTGGATGTTTTCGGCCCGGCGTTCTTGGTAAACCTGATACACCCAGTATCCCCCGATGACCAATCCCAAAGCAAGAATGACGCCGGCCGCTGCCCATAGCTGACTTGCATACTCCCGAATAAAATCGCCGATCCGGTTGACCCGTCCGATCACTTCACCCGGTGGCTTCACCAGCGGCTTCTTCGTAGCGGGACGAATTTTATAGGCCACTATATCCTCCGGAACACTCCAAGGCCGGGTATTTATATCCGAAAACCGACGAAAAGTCAAAACCCGATTCGGTTGACAGGTCCCCGTCGGGGGTATATGCTTTGGGCTCCGAGAAAACCATGGAAGGCTTCCGATCCTACCAAAAGACGGTTGAGCATCTCAAGGAAGAAGGGCTGTACCGTTTTCTTCGCCCGGTCGAGACGGGCGATGCTTCTTCTCCAGGCCGAGTTCGGATCGGGAACCGCTCTGTTCTCCTGCTCGCCTCCAACAACTACCTGGGACTGGCCGATCATCCGCTCATTCGGGAGGCCGCCATCAACGCCATCCGCCGATACGGTTTCGGTAGCGGGGCCTCGCGTCTGATTTCCGGAAACAACCCGCTGCACACCAAACTCGAGGACCGGATCGCCCAGCTGAAAGGAACCGAGTCGGCCCTCGTCTATAACACGGGCTACATGGCCAATCTCGGCCTCATTTCCGCCCTGGTCCCGGACCGGGGATTTCTTCTGGCCGATCGCCTCTGCCACGCCAGTCTGATTGAAGGATGCCGCTTGAGCCGTGCCCGCTTCCGTATCTTCGCCCATGGAAACCTCGATCAGCTTGAAAATCGACTGAAGAATAAACCCAAGAACGTCCGGACGGTCGTGATCACGGAAGGCGTCTTCAGTATGGATGGAGATGTTGCGCCGCTACCCCGCCTGCTCGAGCTGGCCCTTCGGTATCAGGCCACCCTTTTGGTGGATGACGCCCATGGAACCGGCGTTATGGGTAAAAACGGCCGGGGGACGTTGGATCATTTCGGACTCCCCCCGCAAAGCGCCGTGCAGACGGGCACGCTGGGTAAGGCCCTCGGCAGCTTCGGAGCCTATGTGACGGGACCTCGAGCCCTCATCGAATATCTGATCAACGTGTCGAAGCCCTTCATTTATACGACGGCACTGCCGCCGGCCGTCTCGGCCGCCGCGGTGGCCGCCCTTGACGTGCTGCGAGCGGAACCGGACCGTATCGAACGGTTGTGGCAAAACCGGAATTACTTCGCGGACGGCCTAAGAAAGATGGGGTTTTCTACCATGGGAAGCGAGACCCCCATTATCCCGCTCCTGATCGGCGACAGCCGGCAGGCCCTTCTTTTCTCGGAGCGCCTTCTTAAGTCCGGCATCTACGCTCCCGCCATCCGCCCCCCCACCGTTCCCAGGGAAACCAGCCGTATCCGATTCTCCCTGATGGCCACACACGCGCGCAGCGATCTCGAATTCGCGCTTGAGACCATCGAGAAAACGGCCCGGGGAATGGGAATATTGTAGCCGATGCGTGACGACCGCGCGGTCATAATTACCGGTGCGAGCGGGGGACTCGGACGAGAAATCGCCCTCCGATTCGGCCGGGCCGGCTGCCGTGTCCTGGTCCATTATCATCGGAATAAAGAGAGCGCTGAATTACTGGTCCGACAATTGGAGGAATGCGGGGCGGAGGGCTTCCCGTATCAGGCCGATGTGAGGTCGCTCCCGGAAATGTCCGCGATGATCTTGGGCGCCTTGAAACGCTGGCCCCGCTTGGACCTTCTGATCGCGAACGCGGCGATCCGGCGAGATTCTTTACTTCTCCGGACCGCCTCCGAAGAATGGGATCTCGTTCTCGAAACGAATCTAAAGGGCGTGTGGACGGGGCTTAAGGCCGCGGGCGAGATCTTCACCCAACAAAAGGGGGGGCATGTGATCGCGATCGGTTCGGTCGCGGGACTGTGGGGTCGAGCCGGCCAGGCCAGTTACGCCGCTTCCAAGGCCGGCTTGATCGGCTTGATCCGGACCGTGGCCAAGGAATGGAGCCCGTATCAGATTCAACTTAATCTCGTCCTGCCGGGATTCCAGAAAACCCCCATGACCCAATCGTTAGCCACCCCGCGGATTCAGGCGCTCAAGACCCAGGCTCTCCTGCCGGTCTCGCCGCCGATTCCGGAGGTGGCCGATTTCATCTACCGGCTGTCAAGGACGTCCGGGGTCACCGGACAGATTTTTAACCTTGATAGCCGCCTGATTTGAAGGAGAATCGGCCGCGATGGTAAAAGGAATCTTTATTACCGGTACGGACACGGGCGTCGGCAAAACCGTCGTGACGGCCGCGCTGGCGTCCCTCTTTAAAGATCGAGGCGTTTCGGTGGGTGTGATGAAACCGATCCAGACCGGTTGCGGAAACGGTCGGGGTCCCCTCTCCGCCCCGGACGTCCGGTTCCTTTTGAAGGCCTTAAACGGCCCCCGCGGGCACCGATCCCGCGGCCGAATAATACTCCCGCGGGAAGAACTCGAATGGATTTCGCCGTACCGGTTCAGCGCCCCGGTCGCCCCGCTCGTGGCGGCCGCACGGGAGAGAATCCGCATCCGTTTCGATAAGATCCTCCGGTCCTACCGGTCCCTATCGCGCCGATACTCTCTTTTGCTGGTCGAGGGCATCGGCGGCCTTCTGTGCCCTCTTGGGCCGAACCTTTACGCGCTCGACCTGGCCCTTCGAATGAGGCTCCCCATCCTTATCGTGGCCACGACGCGGTTGGGGTCCATTAACCACACGCTGCTGACCATTCGCTGGGCCCAACGCTCAGGTGCGCGAGTGCTCGGGGTCGTCTTAAACCGTCCCCATCGGTCCTCCCGTAGTCTGGCCGAGCGGACCCTTCCCGATATCCTGGCGCGACTTTCTCCCGTTCCGATTATTGGAATCCTTCCGTACCGGGGAGGGATCGATGTGGAAAAAGGACGGTTAGGCGATGTGCGGAGTCTCGCCCACCACCTGGATAAAGGCCTCTACCACTTGGGGATCAAACTGGATCCCTGAATAGCGTTGAAGCTCCAGGATGGCCCTCTCCAACGGGAGCCGGTTGCGGTAAGGCCGGTCCGTCGTCATGGCGTCAAAGGCGTCCAAAACGGCCACGATCCGGGACCCGATCGGAATCCGCTCGCCGGCCAGGCCTTCGGGGTATCCCTTTCCATCATATTGCTCCTGGTGATGGTAGACGATCGGGACCACCGGGGCCAGGAACTTAACCTCACGCAGGATTTCGGCGCCCTTGGCCGGATGTTTCTTCATTTCATCATATTCCTCTTGGGTCAGACGACCCGACTTGGTCAAGATACTTTCGCGGACCCCGATCTTTCCGATATCGTGAAGGGCCGCCGCATAACGGAGCCAAACTTTTTCATCCTCGCGCAGCCCCAGCCGCTCCGCGATGGCGATCGCCAGGCGACCCAGGCGGTCCCCGTGCCCACCCGTGTAGACATCTTTCACCTCGATCGCCTGGGCGAGGGCATTGACGGTTTCAAAGTAATAATCCTCCAACTGATTCTGTTTGGCCTGAATCTCGTTAAACAACTGGGCATTCTCGATGGCGATGGCGGCCTGCCCGCTGATGACCGAGGCCAGCTCCAGATCACTCTCGTTGAAGGAGGGACGGCCCGGGCCCTTGCAGAGAACGAGCGTTCCGATCGCTCCCTTTTTTCCGATGAACGGCATGGCGACCAAGGCCGAAAGCCCCAGTCCTCGAATCAGATCCCGGATCTCGCGGGAGGAAGGGCTCTGCTCAACGAGAACCATCGGCGATCTCTTCTCGAGGATCCACCTCCCCACGGGTTTCTTAATCCGGTGATACAGGTCGCTCGGGACCTTACCGGCGGGAATGTAGGCGGCCCGGGGTTCCAGACTTCCCGTCTCCACATCCAGCAGGAGCACCGCGGCGGTATCCGAATGGGTCTCTTTAAGGGCCACGCAGGTCACGGTGTCCAGGACGGACTGGAGGTTTAAGTTGGACAGCAGGGTTTTTCCAACCTCAAAGAGGGGAATGAGCAGTTTTAAACGCATGTTTTCCCGGAGCAGACGCTGTTTTTCAAGTGCGTCCTCCACAGACTGGATCAGGTCGGGCCGGGCAAAGGGTTTTATCACGAAACCTTGGGCCCCCAACCGAAGGGATTGGACCGCATTCTCGATTGTGCCATAGCCCGTCATGATGACGGCCGCAATTTCTTTCTGGCTCTCCTTGATGGTCCGCAGCAACTCCAGACCATCCATCTCCGGCATGCTGATATCGGTCAACAGGAGATCAAACGCCTCGAGCCGAGCTAAGGCGGCCGCGGACTGGGGATTGGCCAGCGTTACAGTTTCATATCCCTGGCGCTGGAGGATCTCGGCGCACAATAAACCGATATGTTCCTCATCGTCCACAATGAGGATCTTTTCACCGGCCATCG
>CAYJTJ010000026.1:0-19062 GCA_964372835.1 uncultured Nitrospirota bacterium | reverse complement strand
GGACAGGACCCGCTATGGGAAGCAGTATTGCAAAGCGTATTAACGGGATGAGTGCGTAGCCGCCAACCCCCGGCCCATCGCTTGACTCACAAGTCGCAACGATGATACAGGATCGTCCATCGTTACCGGCCAAAGGCCTTCGGCCATCATGGTTATATCAATGGGGATGTGTTCCTTCTATGGTAGCTCCGGGTGACTCAGCGCTCAGGGCCGGGGGCTGTCGGCTTACAAATTGCCTGTCCTACCGGGGCGCGCGCGTTTGGGTCGGAAGCGCGACGAGGGGATCGTGATGTCGGCCCGAATCCAGGCCGCCTCAAACCGGCGCTTCACCTCGGCCGCGTCGGCATCGGCCGCCCGAAGCCTCAGGCTTTCCATCAGCCCGAAAAGCGACCAGCCGTTCTCGGGGTTGCGCGCCAAATCCTCGCGGTAGACCGCCTCGGCCTCGGCCGCGCGCCCCGCCGTGAGAAGCGCCGCGCCGAGAAACTGCCGAACCGGCTGGTACCACGGCGGCGGCTCGTCATAGGTCAAGCCCTCTTCCATCTTCATCGCCTCGTGATAGAACGGCACCGCCTCGTGGATCTTTCCCCGCCGCGCCGCGAGCTCCCCGGCCAGGATGTTCTCGGCGATTCGAAGCAGAGACTTGGCCTTGTTGATCCCAACGACCTGACCCTCCGGCGCCGCGGCCGCCGCGGCCGTCACCGCCGCGAGCTCACGCTCCGCTTCGAAAAAGCGCCCCTTCGCCGCAAAGGCGAGCCCGCGCACGTAATGCCACATCCCGGTCGTGTAGGCCAGATCCTCCGGCGGCGCCGGCTCGGCCAAAACTTCATCCCACCGCCCAAACCGGGCGAGCGAAAAATACGGCGTGGGCGAGAAAAACTCAAGCGGAGGCACCTCGCGGACCAACTCGGCAGGCGCCTTCTCGGCCAGTTTTCGGGCGGCGCGTATCGCCTCGGCGCTCCGGCCCTCCATGCTTGCGGCGGCCCAGAGGAAATGGAGGTTGTGAGGATAGTACAGCATCGGATAAACGCCCTCGGGCTTCCGGCCTTCGATATAATGTTCGTCCACAATCACGGCATGAACGTTGGAGGCCACGGCATCGTTGTAGCGGCCCACGCGCATGTAGATATGCGCCGGCATATGGACGAGATGGCCCGCGCCCGGCATCAGCCCGGCCAGCCGCTCGGCGCAGGCCACCGCCCGCTCGGGGCGGGTCGAGGCCTCCACGGCATGAATATATAGGTGGCAGGCACCGGGATGGTTTGGGTTCGTGGCGATGGCGCGCTCAAGCGTCGCGACGAGTTCGGTCGTCCGCCCCTTCGGATGCCCTTCCTTCGTCCAGTAGTCCCAGGGGCTCAGATTCATCAAGGCGTCGGCATACAGCGCGCCCACCTCCGGATCGTCCGGGAAACGGGCCACGACCTCACGCATCGCGTCGGCATAGGCCCCGTCCCGCCCGGCCCGCTCCTCGCCCGCCGGCTCCCCGTACCGCTTGGCCAGCGCCAAGATCAGCGCCTGTTCACGGGGGCTTACGGATTGGGTCCGATTGAGGGCCTTCTGAACCGCTTCCATCGCAGCCGTCTCCTGGGCCGGCTCCATCGGGACATTGATATTCGGCCCCAGCGCATACGCGACTCCCCAGTAGCAAAGCGCGCAACCGGGATCGAGCCTCGCGGCCTCCTCGTACGCCGCAATCGCCTCGGCGTGATTAAACGCCCAGGTCAGCCGCAGCCCCTGGTCAAAGTATCGCTGTGCGAGCGCGGATTCGGTTGTGATGGAAAGGTGGTGATTTCCCAGATCGGGATAAAGCGGCACGCCGGCGGCCGGACGTCCCGGGAACGAGGCGCAAGCCCCGAGCCCGGCCGAAGCCGCCAGCCCGATGACCGCAAATAAAAATTTCCGATTCATTTTAATTTTCCCACTGCATTAAGAATGGATTTGCCGGCATGACCGTTCCGGTCACCATCGGGCGGATTACGAAATGCATCGCGAAGTCGAGCCCGGTTTCGGATGTCAATCGCTCGGTTTCCCGGCCGGCCTGTCCTCCGGCGAGGGCTCCGGCTCGAGGAAAAACTGGATCTCCTGCAGCCAGACACGGGGAATCACGGCCCCCTTGCCCCGGTGCTCGTGCGAAAAACCGTAGACGATCGAAGAGAGCCGGCCCTCCATCAGTATTCGGATTACGGGAAGATCGCCCGCCGCCAGCCGCGCACGGAGAGGCTCCCGGTCGGCCTCGGCCGGGACCGCGATAAGGTAGAGGGGAAGATCCTCCGGCCGGATGAAGACCTCGCCCCAGGTCGTCTCAAACCGTTCCGGCCCGATGCCGATCGTGAAGCCGCCCCGATCTTCGTCATAGGCGATCAGTCTCCCCGTCCACCGGAAGGCGATCGGCTGGGAGGCGAGCCGCCGTGTTTTTCTGAAACTGTCGCGCTGGACATTGAGCTTCTCCAGCGCCTCTTCGTCGCCCACCCCGTGCGGCCCGGCCAGCTTTTCCCAGTCCGGCGGGGCCCCGTCCATCGCGGCGAGGAACCGCTCGACCGCCGCGCCGTCCGGAATATACCGTGCGCCGGCCGCCACGCTCTTGGACGGGTCGAACCCGTCCGCCGGAATCAGCGGCCGGACGGCCGGACGGGCCGGGGATAACGCCTCCGCGGAGGACGCAAGGAAAAGCCCGCACGCGATCAGTACGATGGCGGCTCGTTTCATCATCGGGATCATGCCGGGCCGATGGCGTTTATGGGTGCTTTTTCTCGGACGTATTGAGCCCGAGCCTGTCGTTGATCGGGCAGTAGCCGATCGCCGCGGTCGCGAAAAGGACGATCGCCGCCAGGCCGAAAACCACCCGGATGAGGAAGTCCTCCGTGGCAAGAAAAATGGCGACGGACATCATCCCGACGCCGATTCGAAAGAACCGATCCAGACCCCCGACATTTTTTTTCATAATGGTTTTCCCTTCTAAAATTAGGCCATTATAATCCCTTTTCATTGGTCTGGCAATCCCCCCTTCTCCATAAGGTAACCCCGAACCCCTCGATTTTTTGGGGCCCATGTCTTGCCAATTCTCGAGGACTCAGCTATACTAAACTCATAATGCAATTTGGATGAACTCCCTTTAAAATCAACGGGTCCAAATAAAAACTGGGGACCGATAATGGGCAAGAAAAAAGTTCTCCTAATCGACGATTCTGAAACCATTCTTCTATTCGAAAAACTCCTCTTAGGCAGCACCTACGACATCATAACGGCCAAGAACGGCCGCCAGGGCGTTGAGGCGGCCATCAAGGGAAAGCCGGACCTGATTCTGTGCGACATCATGATGCCTGAAATGGACGGCATGGAGGCCCTGAGGGCCTTGCGCGCGAACGAGGAAACGAAGGCGATTCCCGTCATCATGGTGACGACTAAGAGCGAGGAGTCCCGCATCAAGACCTGCTACGAAATGGGTTGCAACGATTACATCTTTAAACCCATTGACAAACTGGAATTAGAAAAAAAGGCATCCAAGTTTCTCAACCCCTCCTCCTAGGACGATTCACTTCGTAGAGCAAGGGGGTCAAGAAATAATTTTCGGCATAGCGAGAAAGGTCAACCATGGAAGAATCCCAAGAGGAAAAGAGTCATCTCATCACACGGTGGCTGGATGAGGGGAAAGAGTTTACCGCTGAGCTCATTAAGGAGAATGAACGCCTCCGGCTCCTGGTCGCAACCCTGAAATCCGAAAAGAATATCCCAAAACAAACGATGGATGATCTCGAAACATCTCAGGGAAGGATTTCTCAGCTTGAGCTCGAAAGGGAACGCTTCCAGGAAGAACTCGATCAACTTCGAAAAACCCTTTCGGAAGTGGAGGCCGAAAACAAAGAGTTTGCCGATAAATACATAAAGGTGGAAGAGCAGAACCAAAATATGGCCAGCCTGTATGTAGCCAGCTACCGGCTCCACTCCACACTGGATCTCGAACAGGTGATTGAGATCATTAAGGAAATTATCATCAATCTCGTCGGCTCAGAAGTGTTCGCAATATTCATGAAAGATCCGCGAGACGATTCTCTCAAGGCCATCGCGGCGGAGGGAAAGTCCGTCCGAAAATTTCAGCCGATCCAGGTTGGGGTGGGAGTGGCCGGCCTTGCCGCTCAGAAGGGCCGGCAGTACGTAAGCGAGAAAGATTCGCCCCCTGAAGGGGAACCGATCGCGTGCGTGCCGCTCATGGTCCAGGATAAACTTTATGGATTAATAGCAATTTACAAGTTGCTTAGACAAAAAGATGGGTTTAAACCCGTCGACATCGAACTGTTCGGGCTGTTGGCCGACCATGCGGCCGCCGCGATCTACTCTTCCCAACTCCATACCCAGTCCGAACGAAAACTCAATACGTTGCAGTCCTTCCTTAACCTCCTCAAACCCGAAACCGAGACCAAGACGGGGTCTTCCTAAGCGTTCCGTGGAACACCACAGTGGGTCATTTCCTGACCCACCGGATTATCTCGTCGGAAATGTTCCCGATCGGAAGAATCAGATCCACCGCCTGAGTTTTAATGGCCGCCTTCGGCATGCCGAAAATAACCGAAGTCTTTTCATCCTGTGCGATCGTTCTTCCCCCCTGTTCTTTCATCCTTTGAATTCCGACTCCGCCATCATTTCCCATCCCGGTAAGAATGATCCCCATGCCCGCTTTCTGATAATGCTTGGCCACAGACTCCAGAAGATAATTGCCGCAGGGCTTGAGTCCTTTGTAAGGAGGACCATCTCGAAGCTCGATCGTATGGCGGCCACTCACCTCCATGTGCCAACCGGCGGGGGCCAAATAAACCACCCCGGGTTGAATGGTTTCATGGGATTCCCCGACCTTGACCTTCAGGGCGGTAAAAGTCTGGAGCCATCGGCAGAACCCTTCCACGAAGCCCCGGGCCATATGAATAACGATCGCGATGCCGCAGGGGAAATTCTTCGGGATCGGATTGAGAATGTGACTGACGGCCTGGGGCCCGCCGGTTGATCCCACGATGGCGACCAACCGCTCCGACGCCGCCCCATCCGACCGACCACCGGGATCCCGAGCCCGGGACACTCTACCCGGGGGACGACAAATCATCTTCACCTGAGGGAGAAACTTTATCGTTCGAACCAGCCGGCTTTCCCCATCGGCATTTCCCGCCGATAAGACCTCGTCCTTACTCATCACATCCACGGCCCCATAGGAAAGGGCCTTAAACACCCGCTGAACCTCCGTCGCCCAGGCGGTGCTGCTGAGAATAAGAATCGGCGTTGGAAACTGGGCCATGATCGCCTTGGTCGCCTCAATGCCGTCCAGGACCGGCAGGTTGACATCCATCGTAATGACATCGGGCTTCAAGCGCAGGGTCAGATCGATGGCTTCCTGGCCGGTTCTCGCCGTGCCCACCACCATGAGATCCGGATCGGCCGTCAGGATTTTCTTGATGAGGAGTGAGGCCGTGAGGGAATCTTCTACGACCAGGACGCGGAGAACCTCTTTGGGTGTTCCGATCATATCGACTCTGCAGAAGGCCGGGTTAGCATGGAAACGGAAACCGGGAAGGAACGTCGCGGGGTTGAGTGCGGAAGAAGGACGCCACCTTGATCACCCCTATTTTTCGAGTCGATCCAGCAATTGAATAAATTTCTCCACCAGATCCGGATCAAACTGGGTGCCGGCGTTCCGACGAAGCTCCGCCCAGGCCTCTTCCTTCGACAGCCTTTGGCGATAGGGACGATCCGAGATCATAGCTTGATAGGCCGACGTAACGCCCAATATCCGGGCCGAAAAGGGGATCTCCTCTCCTTTCAGGCCCTTCGGATAACCCTTTCCATCATAACGCTCATGGTGGTAGAGCACGGCCGGAATGATCGTTTCCAAATGGGGCGACTGGCGGAGAAGCATCTCGGCCATGATCGGGTGGGCCCGGATGACTTTCTGCTCCTCGTTGCTTAACGGTTCCTGTTTATTGAGAATCCTGCCTGAAATATTGACGGTTCCGACATTGTGAAAGAGTCCTGCCTGACGCAGACCCTCGATCTCCGCTTCGTGAAGACCGAGCAGCTTTCCGAGCTCCAGCGTCAGTTGGGCCACGTGTTCGGAGTGCCCCTTTGTGTACGGGGATTTGGCATCGACGGCGGCCGCCAGGTTCTTTAACAGGCCCGTCCGCATGTCCTCCACGGACGCCTTTTCCTGCGACGCCACCCCCTCAAACGAGGCCGAATACAGGCAGGCCCGATTACGCCCCGCCTCCTTCGCGATGTAAAGAGCTTTATCGGCCGCCGCGATGAGCGACATTCGATCCCGAGCATCGTCCAGGCTCGCCACGCCGATGCTCATCGTGACGCGAACCGACATTTCCTTTTCGGCGGAAAAGTCGGTCTCAAAAATCTTCAGACGGATCCGCTCCGCAACCAAAAGAGCGTCATTGGGATTCGTTTCGGGAAGAATCAAGGCAAACTCTTCGCCTCCATATCGGGCCAGAACATCGGCGGTCCGAATCTGCTTCTTCATGATACCGCTGATCGTCTGAAGGACGCCATCCCCGAACTGATGGCCGTAGGTGTCATTGAACGACTTGAAGTGGTCGATATCCAACATAAAGATCGACAGCGGCCGGTCATACCGTTTGGCCCGCTCGACTTCCTGATCCATCCTTTTCTGAAACTCTCGATGGTTGTAAAGACCGGTCAGACTATCGGTTACCGCGAGGAGTTCAGTCTGTCTAACGTAACGGGCATTTTCAATGGCCGTCGAGGCGTGAAGCGCGAGGTTGATGAGGACGTCCCTTTCCTCATCGCCAAAATCGGATCGGTCGACCGGATTGGCCACGAGCATTCCACCGATGATCTTTCCGTGTAATGAAAGAGGCACGATAAGGACGGATCGAATCTGGGGTTCATGTGGAGGGGTATTTGCATAACGGGAATCGCTCAGAGGATTCACCATCATGACCGGCCCCTTTGTGGTTTTCAAAAGGCTTAAGAGGCCCCATTCCTCGATTTTGGTGTTCTCGAGCGGGGAATCGAATCGAATCCCGTTGGAGACCACAACCTCCACCTCTTCCGAATCCAGTTTGCGGATTAGGACCATGGATATTTGCGAGTGGACCAGCCGGCGGATCCCGTCCGCCAGCCGCTGAGCGAGGCTATCCAATTTGAGTTCCAACGAAATATCAATGGAAATCTTACTCAGCTGTTGAAGGCGTTTTTGAACCTCGGCAAGCCGGATCTTCAGATCTTCGTTCTCGAGAACCTGCTGAACAACGACGGGAAGAACCTGGAGAAAATCCTCGTTCTTGGTGATGTAATCGGCGGCGCCCGTCTTCATCGCCTCAACCGCGACCTTCTCACCTCCATGGCCCGTGACCATAACCACCGGAACCGTCCATCCGCCCTGCCGAATCTTCGAAAGGACCTCGAGCCCATTCATATCCGGAAGCATATAATCCAAGAGGACGGCGGCATATTGCGTCCGACGCAATTCTTCAAGGCAGGCCGAGCCGGAAGAGACGGACCGGACATTGATCCCCTTTCCGAGGCCCCTGAACAGATCGCTGACAATCGCCACCTGGGTCGGACTGTCATCCACCAGCAAAAGCTGCTTTACCATGACCCCCCTCATTCCTATCCGTCATCATGCGCGCCGTTCTCACTATTTTTTATATCAGTTCATTGCACCACTTTATTTCGTCCGTAGGGTCTCGGTTCGGGTCCGGCGGGAGGATGACGCCGGATCATCCAGTCGGATATAAACCGACGGAATTACCGCTCGAACCCCTTCGAGCAGCCCGCCGAGGCTCTCGGCCTGGCCAAGGACGAAATATCCCCCGGGTGATAGATACTGGAGGAGTTGACGGGCGATGCGTTTTCTTGTCTCGAAATCAAAATAGATCAGGACGTTTCGGCAGAAGATTAAATCGTATGATCCCGACACAGGGTAGACGAAGTCGTTGAGATTAAGATGCTGGAACCGGATGACCGATCGGATTTCGGACCCGGCCTTGATCATCCCCCTCTGACTCCGGACCCCCTTCAACATGAAGGTCTTCAGATAGTTTGGGGGAATAGTTTCGGAATTCTTGATCGGCCAAACGCCTTTTTGGGCCGTCTCCAGCGCCCGCGACGAAAAATCCGTCGCCAGGATCTCGATGTCCCAACCCTCCGACGGTGGAAAACGCTCGAGCAGCACCATGGCCAGCGAATAGGCCTCAGCGCCGGTTGAGCACGCCGTGCTCCAGGCCCGGATTCGGGACGAGCGGGTGCGATTGGTCCTCTGGGCCATCCAGTCCGGAAAGACTGTTTCCTTGAGAAATTCAAACTCTTTGGGGTGGCGGAAGAAGCTCGTCTCATTGGTGCAGATATTATCGAGCATGACGGTCCGTTCTATCTCATCCGACCCCTGGACGATGCGGCGGTAGTATTCGGCAAAGGAGCGGAGGCCGAGCGTCCGAATTCGGCGGGATAGTCTCCCCACAAGGAGGGCCTTCTTTATCGGCCGGAGATAGATGCCCGTTTCTCGGTGGATCAGGACCTGAAAGAGGGAGAATTCATGATCCGTGATGGGCCGGATATCGGGCATTGAGGGGGTCGGAAAAGTTTTGACAGGGTTATTACTCATCGGGGCCGGGGCTGTGATTGCATGGTGAGGCTTCGCGCGGATCCATCGGGGAATCGGCCCCGGAAGCCTTTTCGGCTCGAGCCGCCGTTTGATGGATCGCGCCGGCGGTCAGAAGCTCCTGGATGGAAAGGATCCGGCCGATATCCAGGATCAAGAGAAATTTTTTTCCGATGGCGACCAATCCTTTTAGATAATCCACGCGGATCGGCGTTCCAAAATTAGGTGCGACCTCGATCTGGTCGGGGTGGAGTTCCACGACCTGATTCACGGAGTCGGTTAGAACACCCATCACGGTCTGCTCTCCCTGGAGATCCACCTCGACGATCACGATGCAGCTCCGTTTCGTGATCGGGCTCCGCGGTAGGCCGAACTTCACGGCCAGATCCACGACGGGCACGACACTGCCACGAATATTAATGACGCCCCGGATGGCCGGAGGCGTTTTCGGAACCTTGGTGAGATCGCCGAACGGCATGATTTCCCTCACCTGAAGAATCCCGATCGCGTACTCCTCTTCTCCGAGGAAAAATGTCAGAAATTGTGTTTGGGCGACCGATTCTTGGGTGGTATTCATGATCGTTCCGGCTAAAATCTCCTGAAGTCCTTTTCGTGCTCCGCCTCGTTCGAACTCTCCCCGTTGTCGCCGGACCTCGCCTGGCGCAATGGAGGGGCGGAGGCGACGCGCTTATTGGGCGTCGTCCGAACGGCCGCCACCGGGCCGGCCGAGGAACCGCGGGAAGTTTGGGGCTCCCGCGACGGTAAATTGAGCGCCGTTCCCGGGAGGGGCGATTCGGGCGGGCGGGCGATGGATTCCGGCGGACTTTCCTCCCGGAAAAAGGCGATCAGCTGCTGGAGGGAAACCGACTGGGCTGTCATTTCCTCGGCGGTGCTGGAAAGCTCTTCGGCCGAGGCTGCATTCCGCTGCGTCACCTGATCGACCTGATTCATCGCCTGACTGATTTGGGCCACCCCCTCTGATTGTTCCTGGGAGGCCGTGGCCACTTCCTGGACAAGCTCGGCCGTTTTTTTAATCGACGGGACGAGTTCCAAGAGAAGTTGGCTCGCCCGCCCGGCCACCTTCACGCTGGTCGAGGCGACACCGCTGATTTCTTTAGCCGCCGCCTGACTGCGCTCGGCCAGCTTTCGTACCTCGGAGGCCACGACCGCGAAGCCCTTCCCGTGCTCTCCCGCCCGCGCGGCTTCGATCGCGGCATTCAGGGCGAGAAGATTCGTCTGGTAGGCGATCTCCTCGATGATCGAAACCTTCTCCGCGATCACCTGCATCGCTTCGGCCGTATCCTTCACGGCCTTCCCGCTTTCCTCGGCTTCCTTGGCCCCCTTCAGCGCCATCTGGTCGGTCTGGATGCTATTTTCGGCGTTCTGAGTAATCGAGGCATGCATCTCCTCCAGGCTGGAGGTGGTCTCCTCCACGGAAGAGGCCTGCTCGCTCGTCCCTTGCGAGAGGACCTGCGCCGAGGAAGAGATCTGCTCCGAGGCGCTGACCACGGTGTTGATTGTTGAGCGCACCTCGGAGACGAATTGCGAAAGGCGTTTTACCATGATGGCCATCGCGTTTCCCAGCGTGTCTTTATCGGATCTCGGGACGACTCGAACCGAGAGATCGCCGTTGGCGATGGAAAGAGCGACCCTGGCATTCTCATCAAGCGCCCGGACCATGGCGCCGAAGGAGCGGACCAGACCGCTGATCTCGTCCCTTCCTTCCACCCGCACCTCGTACCCGAGGTCGCCGGCCGCAATCGCGTGGGCGGCCTCCTGGAGTTGATGGGTGGGGCGAAGAATCGATCTTGAGACATAATAGGTAACCGGGATGGTAACCCCGAGGGCAATAACAAGGAGAACCAATGAGAAATAGAAGAATCGGTTATAGTTGGCCCTATCGCGGTCTGACAACGCAGCAGCCCTGGTTCGAAGCCCCATCTCGATCGACTGCATGGCGCCGGCGATCACCTGTTGCGCGGTGTTCATTTCGGCGACCCCCTCGATCGCCTTCTCCAGGGCCGCCTGACCGCCGATCATACGGCCCTGACTCTCCTCCGTGATCTTTTCATCAATGAGGTCGAATATTTTCCTGGACGTCTTGACGAGCTCCGATGACTTCTCCTCGATGAGATTGAGGTGTTGTTGGAGATCGATCTCCATTTGGTCCGCCAACAGCTTCTTGAATTTCAGGAGTTTGGCTTCGTGATTAGCCAAATTGATCTCGAACTGCTTTCGGGCCTCTACCACATTCCAGTTTCCCATGATCGCCACGGCCGGATCGTTCAAAAGAATAATCGAATTGAGCGTATCGGTCGAGGCCTCGGCCACCGCACGCATCGTCTCCATCTGAAAAAAACTCTTCTCCGTGGTCCGAGAAATATGGAAGATGAAGAGCCAGAGGAGAAAAATCGAGGCGAGGCCGATCCCGGCGTTTAGCCAAAGCTTTTGGCGGATCGTCATTCTTTGCATGAAAATCAACATGGTTACACTCCTTGCCATAGAAGGGCCTTCAGGGCACCGGAATCCTTCCAACGACTTTTATCTTCGAATTAAGGGAGGGCTCGATCGATTTCGAATTGACGTAGCCGATGGCCCCGTCGAAAGACGATACATATTCGATCACCTCCCGATCCGAGGCCAGCTTGGGCGGAACGGGAATCCCCTTCTCGTAGCGTTTTCCGATCCAGTACTGTTCGAGCTGGTCGGATGAATATTTGATGACGGCATCCAGGAAGACGCGTCTTTCGGGAACCGGTCCGTTTCGATCCACCGATCGAATCCTCTCTCCACTCGGCCAGGACGAATGCTCTTTCAGAAAATATCTTCGAACCTCGGGGGGACTTAACTCCCCAATCGGGTTCTTGGCATTGACAATAATCACCAAATCCTCCGCCAGACCGATCCCGGTCGTTGCCATGATTAGGATCAGGACGGCCGCCAGAATAAACGTTTTTTGACGCATCGGTTCACCTCATCGCATGTTAGAATACGCTAAAACCCAAACGCGGTCTGGATGATGATCCCGTGTTCGGGCCGCGGACCATCCAAGTGGCGGATATATTCCAGTTTCAGCCGATTGTAGGCATACAGATCATAGGCCACGCCCACCATCATGGCCTTAAACTCCGGGATGAAATGCCGTGTCAATACTCCCCCGTCCTCGCGGAGAGAAATGTAGGGACCTCCCCCCTCTTCTGGAAACTTGGTAAAATCATAGCGAACATAGGGGTGCAGCTTCCCCCCCATCAGGTTGAGGGAGAACTCGCCTAGGAAACCTTGGTGCGCAAATGTGTCGTCAGCCAGGTTTCCCAGCTCGTCTTTTTGGCGAGCGATGAAATAATCCAAGATGATATTGAAGTGCTTGCCGTAGAGGACCATGTAGGGGCTGAAGCCCAACTCCTTCAGCTCCATCGGCTCTGCCGTAGCAATATCGACCGAATCACCCAATGCATCTACCTTGAAGCTTTCGATCTTTTCCGACCACCCGCTCAGGCCGATACGGAAATCTCTATGACCCGGGATCACCCATTCCAGAAGCGCGGTTACCGTTTTTTCATTTCGGATGTCCCTATTCAGGAGCAATGTGACCGGGTCGCGCCCCCTTCCATTGGTCACAGAGACCGCGTAATTGAAGGAATGCGCCCCCCCCGTAGAGAGATTGCCATAAATATTCACACCGGTCGAGTGGGTGGGGAGGAGCCCCAACTCCTCTTCATCAAAATCCGGGATCTGAACCGAATACATCAACCAGGCCCTGCTGTAGAGGGTGCGGTTGTGGAATCCAAGGGGGGTAAAGAAGGTTCCTACCTGGAGGTTGAGCCAATCGTAAATCTTATAGTCGAGGAAATTGCGCTCCATATCCAACCCAATCTCACTGGTCCCCCCCCGTTCAAGCTGTAAGTTCACTTCGCTGAAGAATGAGAGGTGGTCTGTGAGTTCAGCGGCCACCGCAAAATCGGTCCCCACTTGGCCAAATCCCCTGTTGAGATTCAGTGGGTTTTCATCGGTCCCGAATTGTTTAAACAACTGGGCCGCTTCCTCATCGGCGGGACCCCCGAATGCAAAACCATATGTCATGTCGCCAAAGGCCGAGAATTCAATATTGGCGGCACGGACCGGTTGGATGACGGCCAGCAGCAGAACGATCAGTACGCTACAGATCAGTTGTGGTCTACCCATCTCTAGTTCTCCTTCCCTTGGTTTTATGTTCAGCCACGGCCGGTCAACCTCACGGAGCGGCCAGGCTAATTCCCTTTAACTTGATAGGGAGCCGATCGAGCGGATGCAATCGGCTCCCCCTGTCATGCAGCTTTAGGAACCTCCGCCAGCCGGGTGGGGCGGTTCTTCAAGACCAAACTCAAAGTTCGCATTCTCAATGCCATCTGCCGTGATTTCGACTTCCTTCAATATGCGGTGTGGGGCCTCGTAAATCGGCCGATTACCCCCTTCATCCTCCGCACTTTCCCAGGATTGGATCTGGTAGCCGGCCTGGAGCGCGACCAACTGATATGTTCCGGGCGGGATGTCTTTTATCTCAAAGCGTCCGTCAGCATCCGTCACGGCAAAATAATCATGCTCGAGTGAAAGGATCAGTCCATTCATGTGGGCATGGATATCACATTGAAGTCTGATCAGCCCACTGCGCTTGACGGTCTGAGTCACCACCTGCTGCCAGCGATGGATGGGCAGACCGATATTAAAAAGTGTCGAGTTATTATCGAAACGGAAGCCGTGGATATTGTGAAGTATAAAGTCATTGTGGAGGAATCCGATAACCTTGTTCCTGACCATCGGCATGACGCGGGGTTTAAAACGACATTTTTCGATGATGTTGACGTATCGATTTTGGGGTGTCCTTCCTCTTTCAATGTTTTCGAGATAAACCACCACATTCTTCATTCCACGATTTTCCGGGTTTACTAACAGGGCGTCATCTTCGAAGGTCTTCCCGCAAAAATCGGGATTTTTCGTTACTTTATGAATCACGCGTTCAGGAAGGGACGGATTTTTCCAATGCACGGTTCCGCGAAGAGACCCTCCCTGTACCACCTTGATTTCCTCGTAGGCCCATGCCGGAGGCGGAGACAGTAAAAGCAAAAAAAGAATCATCATCGGCGCCGGGGGTCTGTGTCTGAGTCGCATAAGATCCTCCGTCGCCTATCCCGGAACGGGGCCCGCGATGGCGGATGGTCGGGCCACAACCGCCTCAAATAGTGTAGGAAGATCCAATATCAAGGCGACGCGACCGTTTCCAAGAATGGTCGAACCGGCGAGCCCGGGAAAGTTCTGAAACAGTTTTCCCATCGGTTTGATCACCGCCTGGCCTTCCCCGTAGAAACTATCGACCACCAGGCCCATCTTGCCGCCGCGATGGGATACCACCACCACGCTCTCCCGCCGCGGCGGTTCACCCCCGAGATTGAAGTAATGGCGCAGACGCAGATAAGGAATAGGTTCTCCGTGGAGATTAATGATCCCCTCGCGCCTGTTCGGGTGGCGATCCTCCACGGGCAGATCGAGACATTCCGCGACGGTCTCGAGGAGAATCACGTAGGTCTCGTCCCCGACGCCGACGCTGAATCCCCTGATGATTGCAAGCGTCAGCGGGAGCCGGATCGTGATCCGTGTTCCGCAGCCTTCCCGCGGCCGCATCTCGACGGATCCCCGCAAGAGATCGATATTCTTCCGAACGATGTCCATTCCGACCCCCCGGCCGGACGTCTCGCTGACCGTCTCGGAGGTTGAGAATCCCGGCTCAAAAACGAATCGGAATATCTCATCATCCGCCAGCGCTTGGGACTCCGATGCCATCCCCTTGGCGATCGCCTTCCCGAGAATCGCCTGCCGATTTGGACCGGCGCCGTCGTCTTCCACCTGAACAACGATATTCCCGGCCTCATGGCGAGCTTTCAGGACGATCAGACCGCAGGGATCCTTCCCGGCCTCCCGCCGTTTATCGGGGGATTCGATCCCGTGATCGATGGCATTCCGGATCATATGGAGGATGGGATCCCGAAGGTGTTCGATCACGGTGGTGTCGACCTCGACATCCTCCCCTTGCATGACGAGCCGGGCCTGTTTTTGATGCGCCAGGGCCAGATCACGGACGTAACGTCCGTTCTGTCGGAACAGCGGGCCGATGGGAACCATCCGGATCTGCGTGATCAGCTCCTGAAGTTCCATAAACAGGAGATCGGCCGAATGATAGACCTCCAGGGGGTCTCCCCCCGTTAGTCCGTTCTCGATCATCTGTCGGAAGCGCCCTCGGGCGATGGCGATCTCTCCTGAAAGGTTCATCATCCGGTCGAGCTTGTTCACGTCGACTCGAAGGGTCCGCCCCCGGGAGGTTGGGGGAATAGGGCCTTCGGCTCGCCGTTCGGGCGGAGGGCCGGAGGGTTGCGGGTTCGTCTCCCGGACCGATTCCACCGCATCGCCCCCGGACGCGGCCGCGCCGAGTTTCTTTAGCATCTCCGCATATTCCGGCGGCGCCGCCTCAATCCCCTCAAGGCTGTTCTTTACCATTTGGGCCAGCAGGTCCAGTGCCCTCAGCAGGAGCGAGATCAGCTCGGTGTCAATCAAACGATTCCCGTTTCGAATCCCCTGAAACACATCCTCGATCGAATGAGCGAGGTCGGCCAGGCCCACGAATCCCATACTGGAGGCATTTCCTTTCAGCGAATGGGCCGATCGGAAAAATGCCTGGATGAGTTTCTGATCCCCCGGCCGCAACTCGAGCCCGAGAAGCGCCTCCTCCATCTGTTTCAGGTAATCCTCCGATTCGGCGATAAAGATCTTCAGGATCATCTCTCGCGTGATCGGCTCAGGCTCTTCCATCCGTTCTTCCGGTGCAACCATTCCGCCTCCCCTAAAGCAGCTTCACCCAGGCGACCCCGTCTTTCAGGCGGAAGATCAGCTTCCGCCCCCTCGCCCCCCCCACATCCTCGGTGAGGATCGGTATCCCCTCATCGAGAAGGAACTGCCGTGCCAGCTCGATATTCTTTGCCCCCAGGTGGATTTGCGACCCACGCACGGCGTCCAAAACACTGGCCCCCCCGAAGATCTTGGCCCGCAGACGGCGCCGGGCGCATCCTAAGGCCAACAGCTTTTCGATCAAGTGGCGGATCGCCACGTTGCCGAACTTCGTGGAGGATTGGCCGTTCCCGGACCAGTGGGGGAGAAGAAAATGCGTCATCCCCCCCGCTTCCATGGGGGGATCCAACAGGCAAACCGCGACGCAGGAGCCCAGGATCGTCGTCACGGTAAAAGGCTCCGATGAAGCAAACAGCATTCCGGGATATAGATAGAACTTGAGGCCGCCATTGCCCGCCGGGGGCGCCTGGGCTTCCTCCCCCGGGCGATCGACGGCCGGTCGGGACGCATTCGGGCGGCGGTTTGGGGTCAAAGTCCGCATCTTATCTCTCGGGGGCGGCGCAGGCCCGGACATGCAGTTCCGCGCAATAGAGCGCCATGGCCGCCTGCTTGGCCAATAAATCGAATAGCTCGCGATCGAAAGGCTCGAATTGAGATTTTTGAGGCAGTAGCCGGAAGATGGCGATGGCCCCTAACACTTTGCCCTCGATCACCAGAGGAATGCAGGCTGTCAGGTCGCTCTCTGGCTCCGTTGGATTCCGGGCAGCGATTGGCTCGTTTATGTAAATCCTGCCGGTCCTTCCGACATGGCCGATAATCCCCTTCCCCAGTGGAACGGTCCTGAAACGGTCCGGCTCGATTCCCACCCACGACTCCAGGGTCATGACCGATTTCTCGGCATCCATCCGAAAAATGCCGATTTCTTCGGTTCCCACCATGTTCATTATGATTTCTTTGACGATGGAGAGAATTTGCTTTCGGTCCAGCGTTTCTTGAAGCCGAGCGGTGGTGACGTAAAGGTTCGCCAGGTTGGAGTTGTCCTGCTCGATATCGACATACTGTTCGGATAACCGGCGGTTTTCGGCTTCAATATCGGAAAGCTGTCTTATAAATTGATTCGGGGGCGTTTCTTTCGTCCCGGATCGACCGGGGTATTCCGCCCCCCCGGCGCTGAAACCGGCGATATGCTCTCGAAGACCGGCGATGACCTTCTGCAGCCCATCGATGCGGGTGAGAAGATCCCTCTCGAATTTACGGCTGTCCTCCCGCACCTTCTTTTCGTATCTTGGCCTGATATCCTTGTTCTTTCGCATCCAATTCTCTCTTGGGGTCTCGCCGATTTAGAGGCTGAGTATGCTCCGGATCTTCGCCATCAGCTCGGTCGAATTAATCGGTTTCGTGATATAGTCCGTGCAGCCGTTTTCGTAGCCCGTCTGAATATTCGCCTCATCGCCTCGGGATGTGACCATGATGATCGGAATTCCCTTCGTCTCCTCAATCTCCCGGATTCTCCGGCAGGCATCGAGGCCTGTCATACGCGGCATGACAATATCCATCAGGATCAGATCGGGTTTCTCCGATCGGGCCTTCTCGACCGCTTCCACACCGTCGCGGGCGGTCACGATCTCAAAAGGCCCTCTGCTTAAATACCTCTTTTCCATCATCAGGATGGTCGCCGCATCATCCACGAGCAATATTTTTTTACGCATGTTTGCGATTCCCTTAACAAATTAACCCATCATTCTGAAGGTAACACAGAATCCCCTACTGTCAAGCCGGAATCAGGGCAGGAGGCGGGCCGTTAAATGGACACCGATTGATATGTAACTGATTGAATGAATTGTTAGAAATTGAAGTCCTGGCGGGCCGAGACGGATCCTCTTCCGTCCCCTGAGGGAGGTATGAAACGCGGGTCTGGATCGAACGGATTGGGTGGCTTGGAAATGGGTCTGATCGTCGGGGCGGCGATCCGTAGAAGACGATCCCGTCCTCCTGCGCCACGATTTCGCTTAGTGCCTAGATGTCTCGGTTCTGGACCGGGGAGACAAACCGTCCGATGGTTTCCCGCACCTCTTTTTCGGCAATCTCCTCCATCGGTCACCTCCTTTTATCTCCTTCATCCCGATTTTTTGCCTCGGGCCGGCCGGGACCCCGATCGGCGCGGCCTTGACAGGCCGGAACGGTTCTGGCAGAGTTTCGGGGATGTCCTCCCCGCGGCCTCTTCTGGAAACGGCGCTCGCCGCCTTCGACGAAGAAAACGGCCGGGATCCCCGAACCCAGCGGGTTGATGGAATCGACCACCCCCGGGAGCGGATCTTCGCACGGCGCGTCTACGCCTGGATGCTGCGGCTTGATCCGTCGGCCCCCGAGCCCGCACGGCTCGCCGCCCAATCGCACACGCTTAGGCGGTGGGAAATCCCCCGAGGCCAATATCCCAAGGACACGGCCGGCTATCATGCCTGGCGGAGAGCCACGGCGCGCCATTCGGCCGAGGCGGCCGCGCGGATTCTCCGCGGGATCGGATACCCCGAGGAAATGATCCTCCAGGTTTCCCGGCTGATATCCGGGGAACGGTATCCCAAAGACCCCGACGCCCGTCTCATTGAAGACGCCGACTGCCTCGCCTTCTTCGAAATCAAGCTCAAGGACTATCTGGACCGGTGGGATCCGAGAAAGATCGAACGGATCCTCAAAGGAACCTGGGCCAAGATGACGCCCTCGGCGCAGCAGATGGCCCGGGGACTGCCGCTCGATCCCCGGGTTAAAAAAATCCTGGATCGCCTCACACGGTCGGACGGGCCCAGGGGTTGACCCGGCATTCCCCGATTCTATCCCCGCTCCTTTTTTCGGCATGACCATCCAGCGCAGACTTCCAAGGTAAATTTGGGTGGAAACTTGGATCACCTGGTGCGAGTGAATCCGGGCAGGCTAATCACCGCCGGCTACATCACCCTTACAGTCATCGCAGACGGTTAAGATATCTCCGCCGGAGAAGAGGGGGTAGAGCCGATCGGCCTCCTGGCCGCAGAGATTGCAGGTTCGAGGAGGGAGTTTCGAAGGGCCGTACCGTAGGGTCGGGTCGGGGGTCATATATACAGAACCGTCTTCGCCTCCTCGACGATCATCAGCACCTGGGGAAGACCCCAGACGTCGTCGACCAGGCCGTCTTTCTGTACGGGGTCGGGATTTCGTTCGATATCCATGTACTCCAGGCCGGCGCTGCAGACGATCACCTTGGCCCCCATCCCCCGCGCCTCCTTCAGCATTTCGCTGATCGGAGGAACCTTTTTTTCCTTCATGAGCTGTGAGATTTTATGGCTCCAAGACTGGTACTCGACGGGGAAGTCCGATTTGTCGAGCTGACCGGAATAAAACTTCTTGAGCGCCCAAAAAAACAGGATGATGTAAACCTCGCTTCCCATGGCCGCCGCCGTGAGCGCGATCGTCGCCACCTGATGCAGCTTATCGTACGTGCCGCTATGAGCGAAAATGACGAATTTCCCTTTGGTTTTCTTCATGGATACCCACGTGAAAGCCCGTCGCACTCATTCCAGCAAGCAAGGCGAGCGAGAGGGGGAGGC
>CAYJTJ010000025.1:7559-19389 GCA_964372835.1 uncultured Nitrospirota bacterium | reverse complement strand
GACACTTATAAATTTTTCCCCAAGGATCGATGGTGTATGTGTGCTCCCGCGTGGCACAGCAAGGCCCGATCGCGATATGCTCGGTCGTTTTAAATCCCCTCTTTTCCACTTCCTCATAAAGCCAGAGGATATCCGAGACCCGCATGTCCGAGAAAGTGCAGGAATGGCCGGAGTCCATCGCGTTGTTCAAAACGGGCAACGCGCCCGTGGCCGAAAGGATCGGTTTAAAGGTAATATCCGTGATATCCTCCGCCGTGAATCCCAAGACCATCAAATGATCCAGCAGCCGCGGAATGCTGTCCCTGGTCGTATCATCGAAATTCCCTCCGATCGAGATCGGCGCTTTGCCCCGAATCGCCAGCAGGTTTGAGATAATGGTTTGAAAGGACCCCTTTCCGCTTTTGTGATGCCGCTTTGAATCGTGGGCGGCCTCATCCCCATCCAACGTCACCTTTATCCTCTGTAGGCCATAAGGAACCAGATCCCGGACAATTTCCTCGGTCAAGAGGACCCCGTTGGTAATGAGGCTGATTTTCTGTTCAATCCCCATTCTTTGGCACAATTCGTGGAGCGAACGACTCAGGTGCCGGGCTGCCTTCGGATTTAGGAGTGGTTCACCACCAAAAAGGGTCAGGTGAAGGCCTCGCGGACGAACCCTATCCAGTTCACGGGCAGCCCAGGCCGTCACGCGTTCACAGGTCTCCTCCCTCATATACCGTTTTAGATCAATCCCCTCTTCAAAGCAGTAGGAACAAGCGAGATTGCAGGCCGATGTGGTGAGAACGGTCAGGTCGAGCGATGAATTGTCGAATTTCAGCCGCTGGAACCAATACTCAAGCTCTCGATCCTCGTCCACGTCATTCTCTACTACGATTCCAAGGTCCTTAAGGATTTTTATATAATTACGCTCCTCCTCGGTCAAGCCTGTTTCATTTTGGGCCCTGCCGATTAGATCATTGATTTCTTGATTGATGACGACACGTGAATCTGAAAAAGTGTTGAAAACAAGATCCTCCCCGGGGCCGGGAAAGTTTCGAATGAATACATTAAATTTAGACAACCGCATTATTCCTCCGGCAATCGCAAATCGGGCAAATCCATACGTTAGACATCATCTTCTTTGAGCAAAAGATATGCCACATCCCTGTATGATGTATAAGATTAAAGCGATCGTCGACCCGGCCCGAGTAAACGGGAGATTACAGGACAGGCTTTTCCAAACCAAAAGAAAAAGCCTCACTACGTTTAGCTATTGATTTTCCAGAGATAATAAGCGGGAGGAAGGCGATCTCAACAAAAATAAGATATTATAATCGGATCCATGTATTTTCCAACTCGGCTGGAAGAAGATTTCAGCACCTGGTTGTATGGCTTAAGATATGAATAATCACCCCGGGCGACAATTCTGTAAGGCCTTCCCTAATCTATTTTCGTCTTAGTTATTAGGTGATTAAGGTACTTACGGTCAACTTCTTGTCTCTTCCGGTTAATATTTAATCTGTTTTGACCAAAAATTAACCTCTATGAATCATAGATAGAGGGTGAGACCGATCAGAATTCCAATTCCCGGGGCCGGGAAGCCGGGAATTTCCTGGTAATCCTTATTCAGAAGATTTTTAACCGCAAGGGAAATTCGGCTTTCACGAAGCCATCCATAAGAGTGGAAGGCTGTAACCGTTGACGAAAAATCAAGACGCGCATAACCCGGACTTCTCCCCTCAAGAATCGTTCCATCCCTTAGGATAAAATCGGCCGAGAGCTCCTGACTTGAGACCATATGCAGATCCAGATCGGCCACGAAATTTGGCGTGGGCGTGATCCGAACGCCCATGTTACCTTGGTGATGTGGGCGAAATGGAAGATCGGCATCGGAATCCTTATCCTTGGCTTGAAGATAAGTGTGATTTCCCTTTATGGAAAATAACGAATTCAGATGGATTTGGACCCCGGACTCAATCCCTTGAGTCCGGGCCTCGCCCACGTTCTCTATACCGGCAGGGAGGATCTGAATCAGATCTCTGTATTCGATCCGAAAGAATACGGAGTCCACGATCATCTTATGGTCGAAGAGGGGTTGTCGGACCCCGGCCTCCCAGCTCCGGCTTCTCTCGGGATCAAGCGTATCATCCCCGAAAAGAGGAAAGTGCAGCTCCTGGATCGAGGGGGCTCGAAATCCGGTTCCAAAGCTAGCCCGGACCTGTGTTTCCGTTGACTGAAATTCATAGCGGGATGAAATCCTGGGATTGACGACGTTGCCGAAGCCGGAGTTCTGATCGATACGAACTCCCGTCTGGAGAATGAACCGATTTCCCCATTTCAATCGATTCTGGACAAAGTAAGCGATATTCCAGCGGGAACGATCAACATCAAAGGGAAGCCCAAGGAATTCTCCTTCGCTGTCCACCTGCGTCCGTTCCCTCTCGATCCCGAACGAAAGAATATCAAAATTTCCCAGGTAAACGTCTTGCTGGAGTTCGGTATGGATCAGTCGGGTTTTCGTCCTTTCAAGGTAACGAAAGGGAACGGTGGGAGGGATGTCGGCCGGATTATCCCAATGAAGGCGGGTATCGAGAATCGCCGCCTTCAGGGTGAGGCCGAAGCGAGAGGGCTGCTCGTAGCGATACCGGATGGAATTAAAAACGAATCGATTCGCTATCTCACTGTTCTGGTCCTCCACCGCCTGGACCGCCTCCGGCGAGACCGGGACGATGTCCGTGGCGAGCTCCTTACGAGTGGTCTGAAATCGGGAAGTGTAACGGAGATCACCTCGGTTTCCAACGGCGGTTCCCAGTTGGCCGGATATGGCGGTGCCGTCAAATTGATCACGATCGAACTGGCCTTCCGTGGCGGTATGTGAAACGGAAACGCTGTAGTCCTTCCCCGATGAGGTCGATCCGGAGGCGGCCAGGACCTCCTGAAACGTTTTCTCGCTTCCAACGCGCTGTGTCAGAGAAACCTTCGGCGGCCCGCTCCCCCGGCTCGGAAGCAGGTGAACGACCCCCCCCATCGCCTCGGAACCATACAGGGCCGATTGACCGCCCCGAACGATTTCCACCTGACCGATTTCATCGACCAGGAAAGGGCCGAGATTTACTCCTCCCCGGAACGGGGAATTTAAACGGACGCCGTCCAGGAGAACCAAGGTCTGCGCCGGCTCGGCCCCTCGGAGCGTGAGCGAAACCGACTCCCCCAATGTTCCGGAGCTCTGTATCAACACCCCCGGCTGGTCTCGGAGGACTTCGGACATCCCAAGGGAATTTTTGTTCTCAATTTCGTATTTCGGAATGATGGACGCTGAGCCCGGCACTTCCCCGTCGGGTTCCTCCAGCCGGCTGGCCGTGGTCGCCCGGAGCTCTAATTCGACCTCCTCCGGATCCGTCTGCGCCCTTCCATCACGCGCGGGGTCCAGAAAAACCAGGGTAAGGAAAAATAGGCCGGTCGTAAATATTCGTTCGGGACTCGTGGACGGAAATCGTCGTCGCATGAAGGGGATATTGTCTTATTCCGCGATCTTCGGAAACCGATTCTGCAGCTTCAATCTCTTCATCTTGTATTTAAGCGTGCTCAGGGGAATCCCCAACACCCTCGCCGTTGCCCGGCGGTTCCATCCCTCCTTATCCAGTGCCTTAGAGATAAAGTTCTTCTCAAAGGCATCCATCGCCTTTTCCATCAACCTCTCCCGGCCGGGTTCTTTTTGCAAATCCATCAGCAAGTATTCCAGCGGAATGTGCTCTCTCAAAATCGTATCCCCATCGGAAAGCGCCACCAAGCGTTCCATGAGATTTTCCAGTTCCCGAATATTGCCGGGCCAATCGTAGCTTGAAAGGGCCTCGACCGCGGTTTGGCTGATTTTCAGGACATTTTTCTTAAATCGCCTATTATAACGACGCAGGAAAAACTCCACGAGCTGCGGAAGGTCGCCGATTCGTTCGCGCAGCGCCGGAAGACTTATGGGGATGACATTAAGACGATAGTACAGATCCTCCCGAAAGGTTCCCTTTTCCACCGCCTCCACCAAATGGATATTCGTCGCGGCAATGAGTCGCGCATTAACCCGGAGGGTCCGGCTGCTGCCGACCCGTTCGATTTCGCCCTCCTGAATGGCCCGAAGCAGTTTGCCTTGAAGTTCGTGACGGAGGCTCCCGACCTCATCCAGAAATAACGTTCCCCCGTCCGCCAATTCAAATTTGCCGATGTGTTGCCGGTAGGCGCCGGTAAAAGATCCCTTCTCATGGCCGAAGAGGGTGCTCTCCACCAATGTCTCGGGTACCGCCGCCAAGTCCACCGTCACAAAGGGACGGTCCGCCAAATCGCTCTGGCGGTGAATGAATCGGGCAAGCAACTGCTTTCCGGTGCCGCTTTCTCCAAGGATCAAAACCGTTGCGGGCAACTTCGCCACCTTCCGTATCAGTTCATGAATATTCCGCATTTTCTTCGTGCGGCCGATGATGAATTCGGTCTCGACAAATTGTTCCATCTCGGACCGAAGATAGAGGAGCTCTCGAATATCCTTTTGCTTTTCGATCACCTTCCCGACCAACGCGAGGATTTCCTCGTAATCAAAGGCCTTCGTAATATAATGAAAGGCCCCCTTCTTCATGGCCTGGACGGCGGTATCCACCTCCTTAACCGCGGTGATCATAATCACCTCAATATCGGGGTATCGGTCTTTGATCTGTGAAAGGACTTCAAGCCCGTTGAGATCGGGCAGGAGAACATCCAGAAGGACGACTTGGATTTCATTCTCACCGATGAGTTCGAGAGCCCGCCGTCCACCGTCCGCTTTCAGAACGCTGTACTTTTTCTGAAGAATCGCATCCAGGGTGTCCCTCATTCCTTCATCGTCATCGACGATTAAAATACTGGGCTGCTTTTCATCCATGGGGGGATCCTCCTGGGGGCCTATCCGTCGTTCCGGGCGACGGGGTCGTTTGATCCCGAGAAAGAATGATTTTCAGCATAGAGGACGGCACGGGAAGTGTCAATGGATTTTCTCACCGCTGGGCCGTTTCGGGATCGAGGCGGTCCCGCAACGCATCTCCCAAAACATTGAAGGCCATGATGGTCGCAAAAAGAATGAGACTTGGAAACAAGATCAAATGGGGGTAAAATTTCATGGCGCTCCATCCTTCATTCGCCATGCTCCCCCAACTCGCGAAGGGCGGCGCGACGCCCAGGCCGATAAAACTCAGCGTCGACTCCGCAAGGATCGCGGCCGGGATTCGAAAAGTCAACGTCACGATCAAGACGCCGAGGGTGTTGGGAATGATATGAATCATCAGGATTCGGAGATTGGAATGGCCGATCGCCCGGGCCGATTCCACATAGCTGAACTCACGCTGTTTGAGGACCTCTCCGCGGATCACACGCGCTACCGTCACCCAGCTCACCAGGCTTAAGGCGAGAAGGATTCCCGGTAGGCCGCGGCCCGCCCAGACCATGATCAGTATGATCAGCAGCAGATCCGGAAGCGCATAAACCACGTCCACCAGTCGCATGAGAAGATTGTCTGTGCGCCCGCCCGCGTAACCGGCCACCGCACCATAGATCGTGCCGAATAGGACCGCAAAAGAGGCGGTGAAGATTCCGACCGACATGGAGACCCGAGCCCCGTACAGCAGACGGGACAGAAGATCCCGACCCAGCCGGTCCGTCCCCATCCAGTGATCCCAACTGGGCCCCTGAAGGATTAAACGCGTGTTCTGCTCATCAAAGGGATAGGGGGATATCCAGGGAGCAGAAGCGGCGGACAACACCACGAAAAGAATCACGCCCCCGCTGATCATGATCTTTCGGTGGCCGAGGAAACGAATGGATCGCACACCGGATATTTCTCTCACCTCACTCCTCCGATCTTCGAACGCGCACCCGGGGATCCAGCCAGGTGTACATCAAATCCACGATAAAATTGGCGATAAAAATCATGACCGCGTAAATGAGCGTGACGCCCATGATCAAGGGGTAATCCCGATTCGTCACGGCCGTGATGAAATACTTTCCCATCCCGGGAATCGAAAATATAAATTCAACCACGAACGAGCCCGTCACCAGGGTCGCGATCAGAGGACCCAGGAATGATACCACCGGCGTAATGGAATTTTTCAATGCGTGTTTGAACAGGATCCGCCCCTCTCCGAGACCTTTCGCCCGAGCCGTCCGAATGTAGTCCTTATGAATGACCTCCATGAGGCTGGAACGCGTGAGCCGGGCGATATACGAGGCCGGAAGCAGCGCGAGCGTGATGGCCGGCAGGACACCGTAACGCCATCCCTCCCAGAGCGCCGCCGGGAAGATTTGAATCCAGTAGCTGAAAAGGGTGATCATTCCGGCCCCCAGAACGAAACTGGGGATGGAAATGCCGGCGATCGCGAAGAGCATCCCGCCGGTATCGGCCCATGAGGAAGGACGCGCGGCCGAGGCGATTCCCGCCCCCAGACCCGCGATGACCGCGATCAGGACGGCCCAAAGACCGAGCTGCATCGAGACCGGCAGCGTGTCCCGAATAATATCGTTCACATTACGCCCCACATACTTATAGGAAGGACCCAAATCTCCCCGGAGGAGGTCCCCCAAGTAGGAAAAGTACTGACGCCCAAGCGGCTGGTCCAGTCGGTATTTAGCCTCGATATTGGCCCGGACCTCCGGAGGCAACGGCTTCTCTTGGTCAAACGGTCCCCCGGGAACCAACCGCAACATGACAAAGGTCAGCGTCGCCACCAACCATAGAACCGGGACGCCCCACAAAAGTCGATGCCCGATGAATCCGATCATGATTTCTCCAACCGGACGTCCTTCAGGATGAGCAGTTCGAGCGCGTTGATCTGAATTCCTCGGACGTAAGGCTTGATCAACCAGTTCTGGGTGGCGACAAAGAGAGGCATGATCGCGACGTCTTCTTCGAGGAGGATCTTCTGCGCCTCGTCGTAGGCTCTCTGTCGTCGATCCGGATCCGTCTCGGCCGAGGCCGATCGAATCAACTGATCGTAACGGGGGTTTCCCCAATGGGTCCGGTTGTTTCCGCTCGCGGTCGTAAAAAGATTCATAAAATTATCGGGGTCCGGATAATCCGCGCCCCAACCCAACCGGAACAGGAGCGGTGGATCCGTTTGAAGCCGTTTAAGATAGACCTTCCATTCCTGATTGTCCAGGCTCACCGTCAGGCCGAGGTTCCGTTTCCATTGCGCCTGGAGGTTTTCGGCGATGAGGTTGTTCTCGGGGCCGGTGTTGAAGGCCGCCACAATTGGCGGAAAACCGCGTCCCTCCGGATAACCGGCCTCGGCCAAGAGCCGCCTTGCCGATGCGGGATCGAACGGCAGGCCGATCTCCGGGTTATGATAGGGCATCCCCGGAGGGATCCAGTAGGGAGCCGGAATCTCGCCCCGCTTGAGGATCGCCGGGAACTCCCGCCGGTCGATCGCCATCGAAAAGGCGCGGCGAACCTTCGGATCGTTAAAGGGAGTTTTTTTGATATTGAAACCGTAGTAATACCCGCGGAGAAGAGGGCCCGTTTGGTATTCGGGGTGACCCCGATAAACTCCAATCGCATCCGGCGGAAGGCTGGCCAATTCCAGGTCGCCGGTCTCGTAAAGGGTCAAGGCCGTGGTGGTTTCATTGACGATGAACATTCGAATTCGTTGGAGATTCGGTCGGTTTCGGTAAAAGCGATTCGGGCGAAGCGTCAGCTTGTACTCATGGCGCCATTCCTCCATGACAAACGGGCCGTTGGTGACGATGTTTTCCGGTTCCGTCCAACGATGGCCGTGCCGGTCCACGACATCTTTTCTCATCGGAAAGGTGACCATAAAGGTGGCGATGCTTGGGAAGAAAACGATGGGATTCCTGAGCCGGATCCGGAGTGTTTTCGAATCCAAAGCCTTCACGCCCACCGCCTCCGGATCCTTCAGCCGGCCCGAGTTGTACTCTTCCGCGCCCTCGATGTCGTAGAGGAAGTAGGCGTACTCCGCGCCCGTGGCCGGATCCAGCAGCCGTTTCCACGAATACTCGAAATCCGCCGCCGTGACCGGTATTCCATCACTCCAACGCGCGTCATCCCTTAGATAAAAATGGTATGTCAGCCCGTCCGGGGAGACCTCCCAGGACCTCGCCGCGGCCGGTCGGGGCCGGAGCTCCTCATCGTACTCCGTAAGCCCCTCCATCAAATTGATCAGCACCGTGAATGAAACGCTGTCGGTGGCCAGGTTCCAGTCCAGCGTCGGAGGCTCGTTCGAAAGGGTCATCCGGAAAATGGATTCCGCCGATAGATCCTCGGATCGCGGCCCCCGGGAAACAAAAAATGCCGCCGCGATTATAAGGGATAAAATTACGACGATTCCGTTGGCGATCGGCCGAGGCATCGGGCCCCTTCGGTTTGATAAATTATTCGCAATTATATATCATGATGGATGAAAAAACTACCCTTCCAACTATGCGGGAGCCTCCATGAAACCAAGTGTTTTTCTGACACGCGCCCTGCCGGGGCCCGTGATGGTTGCGCTTAAGAATCGATTCCGGTTGAAATACAACCGCAGGGATCGCCCCTTACGGAAATCGGAATTGATCCGCGGTATGCGGGGTTGTGAGGGATTGATTACGATGCTCTCGGATACGATCGACCGCGAGGTCCTGGCGAGGAATCCCGGCTTGAAGGTAATCGCCAACTACGCCGTCGGAAGCAACAATATTGATCTCGGGGCCGCCACAAGGCGAGGGATTGTGGTGACCAACACCCCCGGCGTTCTCACCGAGGCCACCGCCGATCTCACCTGGCTGCTCATCCTGAGCCTTTGCCGAAGGATTTTGGAGGGAGACCGCCTCGTCCGAAAGCGGAAATGGTCCGGCTGGTCCCCCACCCAACTCCCGGGGATCGAACTTTACGGCAAGGTTCTGGGCATCGTGGGAATGGGCCGGATCGGAAAAGCGGTCGCGAAAAGAGCGATCGGATTTGGGATGAGGGTCGTCTATTATAACCGGCGGCGGCTTTCCCCGCCGTGGGAGCATCGGCTCCATCTTTCCTACCGATCATTTTTCAGAACGCTTGAGACTGCCGATATCCTGAGTCTTCATGTCCCCCTGACGGCCGAAACGCGCCACCTGATCGATCGGCGGACCCTAAAACGAATGAAGCCTTCGTCGTTATTGATCAACGCCTCCCGAGGCCCCGTCGTGGATGAGAAGGCCCTCGTCGCGGCGTTGCGGAGCCGGAAGATCGCCGGGGCGGGGCTGGACGTGTATGAGAATGAACCCCGGATTGAAAAGGGACTCCTTTCCCTTCCCAATGTCGTTCTCCTTCCCCACCTGGGAAGCGCCACGGTTGAGAGCCGAATTCGGATGGGCCACATGGTGATAGAAAATGTCCGGGCCGTCTTGAGCGGTCGGCCCGCACCTCATGCGATAAAATTCGAATGAACTCGGGGGGGCGGAGAAATTGCCGGAAACCGCCTATTGATCCAGCAATTTAAGATCGACCGCGATCTCATTGATCATATCGTGGTCGATCCGGTCTTTCTTTCGAAGAAATCCCTCCAGGAGGGCGTTATCGGAGAGCGTGTTGATGAGGCGCGGAATTCCCTTTGAATTTTGGTGTATGGCCGGATAGGCCATCTGCGTAAAAATATCTTTCTTGGATCCGGCCACTTGGAGGCGGTACCGGACGTAATCCTCCGTCGCCTTTTCGGTAAAGGCCGGGAGGCTGTAACGAATAGCCACGCGCTGTCTTAGCGGCTCATCCAGGGCCAGATACTGGTCAATAATCGGAAGTCCGAAGAGTATAAAGGTGATCAATTTGTGCCCATCCAGCTCGATATTTAAGATTCCCCGAAATTCTTCCATGACCTCCCGGGTCTGAAGCATCTGGGCCTCGTCGATCAGGACCACGGTTTTTTTCTTTTTGTCGTGGATCTCGGCCAGCCGATTATACAGCTGACCGAGGAGGTCCGTCTTCTGATCGGCCGGCTTGCTCACGCCGAGTTGAACCGCGATCTTCCGAAGGAGCCATTCCGAGGTGATGGTACTGTGCAGCACGATCAGCAGCGCCGACTCGTAGCTATTCTCATCCAGTTCATCCAGGAGCCGTCGGGCCAGTGTGGTTTTTCCTGCGCCGACATCCCCGATGAGAAGCGCCAGGCCTTTCCGATTCTCCGCCGCATACTTTAATCGGATCAGGGCCTCCGCATGCTGTTTGCCGTTATAGTAGAAACGGTTGTCGACCGATGTGGAAAAGGGCTCTTCTTTGAGGCCGAAATATTCGAGGTAGCTCATGGATGGGCCGGCTTCTTAGATGTAGGAGATTCGGTCTTTCTTTTTGGATGGATCACCGGTTCCCTCCCTGGAGCTTTTTGGAACCGAACGGGGCTGAGAGGACGTCTCGCCAAAAACGCGCTCCATCATCTTATCGAGATCTTCCTCCGGACTCTCCGTCTTGGGGTGACGGGTCACGGGCCTCGACCGTCCCAGGCGCTGCTCGATTTTTCGGGCCCGTTCGTCCGCGTCCTTGAAATTTCGATCGACCTCCAAAATCTGGTGGAAGAGATTAAGGGAATCATTCCATCGCTGCTGATCCTCATAAATCATCGCCAGGTCGTACCGAATCCATTGCCCTTGGATTTCATTGCAGCGGGAGTCGGATAGGGCTCCTTCCAGGATCCGGACCGCCTCCACCACCTGATTGCTTTCCCGATGGCATGCGGCCAGCATGTTGCACGAGTCAATATACCGTTCCGTCGATCGCATGGACTGCTTAAACTCGAGGATCGCCTCGTTTAACAGCCCCATCTCCCGATACGCGATGCCGAGGTTATAATGGGTTTCGTAATCCAGGTCATCCACCGGCTGCGCGGCATCCTTTTGAAATTCTTCGAAGATATCATCCAATTGCTCGGATATATTTTCATTCGAAAAACGGACGGTTTTTGCGGAATTATCAGCCGGCGGCTCCCGTAGGCTCTCCTCGACCATTCCCGATAAATCGACGTAGGACTCCCGTTCGTCGCCTCGCCCCCCTTCCCCAAGGGGCTGATCGGCCGTCCCCCCGGGCTCGACCTCCGATATCGCCGGTTTTTCCATGAAGGCCGCGAAGGAGCGGTCAAGATCCTCCTCAAGCGCTTTTTCCTCCTCGGATTTAACGGGAGGCTTCTTGGCTTCGGATCGAGGTTTCCGGATCTCGTCAGCCGTTTTAGGGATCGTGAACTCGGCAGGGCGACGGGTCCCCGCTTTTCGGACTTCTTCATCCCGTTCTTCATCCTGGATCGCCTCAATTTTATCCTTGGCCTCATGATGCGTCGGCTGGCGGTCCAGTATTTTTATGTAAATCTTCTTGGCCTCGTCTTTCAAACCCTGCTGATAATAGAAGTCGGCCTCGCTCTTCCATTCGGAAAGCTCGGGATCCGACGAAGGAAAAGCCTCCATTCCCGCTTCCCGTCCGCGCGCGGATTCTGCTGCCTCCATTTCCGGGCGAAGAATTTCGGTCGCCTCGGCCGATCCGGAAGCCGTCTTGCCTTCCGAGGCGGGGGGCTCCTCGGCCAGCAGGGCCTCAAACCGGCCGCTCTCCAGGATCGGCGCAAGATCCGAGGCCTCACGGACGGCCGGATCATCCGGGGCGATCTGTCTCGCCTCCTCCAGAATGGCCGCCCGACGGGCGTTGTCACCGTTCTTTTTGTAGATGCCCATCAGGAGCAGGCATTCATGAACGGCTTTCTCCTTCTGACCCTCTGATTGGTAGATTTCCTTCAGGCGTTCGTGGGCCGCCGCGTTTTCCGGATCCAGGGCGAGGACCCGACTAAATTGTTCGATCGCCTTTTCCGTCAACCCGTACTTGATGTAGACATCGGCCTCG
>CAYJTJ010000025.1:0-7459 GCA_964372835.1 uncultured Nitrospirota bacterium | reverse complement strand
CTGTGTCGGAGGCGCCGCACGTCCCGATGCCCGGGGTCCATCGCTCGAATCTTGGAATAAAGTTCCCGTGCCGGTTCGGCCTCGCCCGAAGCCAGATGCTCGTCAATAATCCGGGCGTAAGCGGATACCGCAAGAGAGGTGTTCCCTCCGCCTTCATAAATTTCGGCCAGAAGGCGGTGGGCCTCGATCCGCCCCGGATCCACCTCGAGGAAATCCTTCAAAAGCTTAGCCGCCCGGCCATATTCGCTACGGGACTGATACTTTTCGACCGAGGTCACGATAAAGCGATACGCCTCTTCCGGGCCGCCGGTCTTGAGTAGAAGCATTCCCATGCGCTGCGGCCCCGCCGGTTCCTCCGGATAGGTCTGAATAAATCGGTCCAGGTCTTCCCGGGCCGAGTCATAGGATCTGTCGGCGATCCGCTGATCGATTTCGGCAAGGATTTGATCCGGCGTGGATGGCGCCGGGGTCTTGGTCATAGACTCTTGAAACTCGATCACCTGAGGCGGCTCCGCCTCCAGGGGTTCTGGAGATTGCGCCTGCGGACCGGGCGCTTTCTCTTCTTTCCCGGCGCCGAGTTTCTTGTCCGGATCCAGCTTGAGGATCCGTTGGCGGATGACTTGCGCCTCTTTCGGCTGGTTGTTCTTTTGATAAAACTCGAGCAGTTTGGTGAACTCCCCGACCGCTTCTTCCCTCAAACCTTCACTCAGGCAGAGCTCGGCCAGCTTCATCGAGATGTTCGTATTGGCCGGATCCAGACCGGAGATTTTCCGGTAAATCTCCAGCGCCTCTTTAACGCGGTTGGCTTGAGAATACTGCTTGGCAGCCCCGAGGTAGTCCTGAATCGCATTCGTGGTGAGCCCCCGTTCGGCATTAAGGTCACCCAACTTCACCAGTATATCAATCCGCTCAGGCGCCAGCTTGATCAGTTTTTTGTAAACCGCGATGGTCTTGAGTGAGAAGCCGGCGCGGTGAAATGCATCGGCGCCTTTTAGATAGGCCTCGATCGCCTGGGGAAGGTTGCTTTTCTTAAGGGAGAGATCCCCGATGGTATTGTAAATATTCCCATCATTGGGCGACTCGGAGATCAGTTTCTGCCATTCTTCAATGGCTTTATCAACCTGACCCTTTGCGGTGTACTGTTGGGCCCTCTGGAGGATGTTGGATTTATCCGGCATAGATGCTTCTTGGAGGCATTTTCTTTTGAGAATACCAGATGTTAGCGATTAAGTCAACCCGAGCCATCCATCCAGCCGAACGGGGTTTAAAGACGCGATTTTGGGAGATTTAATTCAATAACTGACTGAAAAAAAAGGCCTATCTGCTATTATGGACAGGCCCTCACGATTAAATGGATCTGTGTAGAACACCAAGCTCCGCTTTCTCCCTTCCGGAAGGCGCGCCGAACGCCCCACATCCCGTGACCTTCCAAGACCCTCCGATCATTCCACCGGCCGGCCATGTTCTGATCGCAAGAGTTAAGGATGAGGGCGATAAATCCGGCCCCTATTCGGGGGACATACGAATGACGTTGGAAGCCTGGGGTCCCTTCGTCCCTTCCACGACATCAAATTCGACCGCTTCGCCCTCCTTTAAGGTCTTGAAACCGTTTCCCTGAAGTGCGGAGTAGTGAACAAAAACATCCTTCCCGTCATCCAGCTTAATGAACCCAAATCCCTTCCGCTCGTTAAACCATTTCACGGTGCCCTTGCTTCTCACGGCTTCCCTCCGTTTCTAATGCTCACTCGCGTCACCGGCACGGCCGGTGCCCAAAAAAACCGCCAAGCCTAATGGCCAAGCGGTCCGGTTGAAGTCTTCTGCTGCCATTCTTTTAAAACCGAGAATAGATCGAAACGGTATCAGGATCGGCCTTATCCCTAACACAGTATCCCGGCGATGTCAAGGTTTTTTCCGATGGCCGATTGCATGAGATTAATGATGCGGCAAGGGGTCCCCGCGATCTCCCCGGTCCGCATTTACAAATTCAATCAATTCGGTTATATAAGAGCCGTATGATGAAGCTCATCGACCGATACCTGTTGCGCGAACTCCTGACCCCGTTTCTCCTGACGATTGCGGCGCTGATGATGATCCTTCTGACGGAACAGATGGGGAGGCTGGTCGAACTGTTTGTTTCCAAGGGAGTTTCGTTGGTCACGGCCGGAAAGGTCTTCTTCTATCTCCTTCCCGCTTTCCTGGTGATCGCGATTCCCATGTCCGTACTGATCGCCACGATCATCGCCATATCGCGACTGACGGCCGATAGCGAGGTGATCGCGCTTCAAGCCTCCGGCATCGGGATGCTTCGCTTGTCGGTTCCCATACACAGCTTCACCCTCCTATCCTTTTTTCTCACGTTCGGTCTTTCCGTCTGGGCCCAACCGTGGGTGGGCCGTTCGTTGAAAACCGCGGCGTTTGAAGTCGTCCGGCAGGAGCTCTCCCTGGGCCTTGAGAGCGGCGTCTTCAACGAGCCCTTCAAGGACATGATGATCTACGTGGACGAGATGCCCTCCCCCGGTACTCTTCAGGGCGTCATGATTTACGACTTTCGGGATCCGGGTCGCCCGGTGCTCACGCTTGCCCGGGAAGGATCCCTCCTGGGTGATCCGGCCTCGGATTGGATCGGATTCCGCTTGCTGAACGGAAGCCAGCACCGGGACGACGCCACCGGAGCCCATCACCAATGGATCACGTTTCGGAAGTATGAATTTCGTCTGAATCTCGCCGCCGTTCTGAACCGAGACTCGGATCAGGAGGCCGGTCCGGATAAGATCGAGGGCCTCGAAAGGCGATGGCGCGCGTCGGAAGAGTTGGAGAGCGCGGACCTGCGCATCCTTCAGGAACATTATAAGACCTACGCCTTTCCGTTCTCGACGCTCATCTTCGGGGCCCTGGGCATTCCATTGGGGTTGATCATCAAGCGGGGGGGAAGGATGGGCGGCTTCGCCGCCGGGATCGCCATCGCCCTTCTGTATTACGTGATGATGATTATCGGGGACTTCCTGGTGGGCTCGGTCAGGCTGTCGCCTCGGATCGCCGCCTGGCTGCCGAACGGCGTAACGGGTCTCCTGGCGACCGTCTTCTGGAGCGGCCTGTATCGGAGCCGATGGAGTCGCTGGGCCCTGTTTCACGGACGCTGAGGAGGGAATAACCCTTGCCGCTTCTGGTCCGGTATATTCTTCGTGAGTACCTGAAGATCTTTCTTCTGTGTTTATCGATCCTGATCCTGGTCTACCTCGCCATCGATTTTTTCGAGAAGATCGGCCGCTTCATCCAACAGGGGGCCGCCTATCCCCTGATCGCCCGCTACTTTGGACTCCGGATCCCGCGGATCCTATCCGATGTGACCCCGATCGCCATCCTCCTCTCCACACTGATCACCCTGGGGATCCTGTCCCGGCACAATGAAATCGTGGCCATGAAGAGTCACGGAATCCGGCTTGTTTACGTTATTTCGCCTCTGCTGGGAGTCGCGCTGCTTGCCTCCCTCGGCATGGGATTCGCGGGATTGTCGTTTGTTCCCGTCACCAAGCAGCGGGCCGAATTCGTCCGCGCCGTAAAAATCAAGAAGAACACCGAGCAATCCTTTTACGGGCAAAGCCGTCTCTGGATGCGGGACGGCCGGCGGACCTTCATCAACATCCTGCTCGTAGACCCCCTCAATCGTCTCCTCCATGATGTCACCCTCTTTAAGGTCCGAGACGATTTTACGCTTGAGGCCGCGATCAATGCCGATCGAATTCAATATAACGGCGGACAGTGGGTGATGCGAAACGGCCGGATCCGGGAATTTTCGCCGGACGGAACAATGACCGAGAGGGTTTTCGAAGAGGAAGGGATCGCCCTGGAACGAAAACCTGAGGAGTTCAAGGGCCTCAACATCGACACGGATAAGATGAAGTTCTCGGACCTGAAGGAATACATCCGCCGCCTCGAGAAAGACGGCTACGACGTCGGGCGATACCGCACGGACCTTTACAACAAGGTCGCTTTCCCTCTCGTAAACTTCATCATGGCCCTGATCGCGATCCCCTTCGGCTTGATGGAAACACGGGGGCGTGGAATCTCAAGGGGCATCGGTATCAGCCTCCTGATCGGGAGCGCCTACTGGATCCTTCATTCGTTTTCGATCTCGATGGGCCACACGGGCTGGATGCCTCCCCTTCTCGCCAGCGGATTGGCCGATTTTCTCTTCCTTTCGGTCGGGATTTACCTGGTTCTCGGGATTCGGCAGTAGATTCTCGGCGGGATGTGGAATTAAACGGGACGCAATCGCTTCAGGTAAAAGAACCGGGCATTGTGAAAGCCCGCGAGAATCAGGAAAATCGCGGCGAGAAGATTGAGTTTCGGAGCGTAGATCACGATGAGGAAGATCACCCCCGCCCATCCCGCGAGGTAGAGGAAGGGAACGACCGACCGGCCCGAATGCTGAACGCGGACCGGGTCTCCCAATTTCTTGACCCGGCCCGAAAGACGCAGTTCATTCCTTCGCACGCGGTCGGCAAAGTAATCGGGGTGTGATCGAAACAAATAGTGCTGGTAGAGGGCCTGGATCAGTCCGAGTATCAGACCGATGCCGAGGAGAACCAGGCTGTGGGTCAAAAGGTCGGTGATTGGACGTCCGATCACGCCGAGATAAATCACGGCGCCGTAGCCCACCAGGAGGGAGATCAGACCCATTAAAGCGGATGGGTAGACAAGCGAATTCTTGACGTAATGGGCCGCCTTCTGTCGTTCCTGTTCAGCCTTCTTGACCGTTACGAAGCGAGGCATCCTCGGAATCCTCAGGCGGGGTCGATCCGTCCTTCTCCCTCAGCTCGACCCGATATTTTTCAGAAGCCCAGGCCCCTAGATCGATCAGTTTGCACCGATCGGAGCAAAAAGGTCGGTGGGGATTCTCCTCCCACGTCACCGGGGTTCGGCAGTTTGGGCATCGGACCTTCATGGGCGCATTATAAGGAATCCCCATTTCAGGTGCAACCGGCATGTCACGTCACAAGAGAGAGGACGAAGAACTCGATGAGCATCGGCACCTTAACGATTCGATTGCGACTCAAGCAGCGTGATCAGCCCCTCGGCGGTATCGCTATCTTTGGGATAGGCTACCAGGGAAAGGGTCCAGGCCAGTTTCGACCGAATCGGGTCCGGGGTGTGTTCCTTACTGTAATCCTCAAGGAGATTAAGCACGGCCTGTTCCACCTTCCGGCCGTCCTCCATGCGGGTCTCCGGCATCATTAGGAAAAACTTGTTTTTATATCGCGTGGCGATGTCCGTTTGGCGGAATCGTGTTCGTAACCGGACCGCCACCTCTTTTAAAATAGGATCCTGCAGCACCCCTTGCGGAATATCCAAGGACAGGAGGAGAAGGGTTACCGCGTGTCGATAACGCCGGGATCGTTGCACCTCGAGAGTGAGGAGTTCTTGGAAGACATCAAAATGGAAGAAGGGCGTAACCGCATCCATCCATTGCGGTCCGCCGGTCTTTTCGGCCCCCGCCTCCTTACCGGAGGGAGATGCCGCGGGCGGGGCCATCCGGCTCCGGAGAACCTGCGCCGCCACGAGAAGGTAGAGCGAAAGGGATCCCTCTTGATGGGAGGGAACGGCGGCATCGGTCTCCGACCACGCCAGGAGTCCCACGCCTTGACCTTCGATACAAAGCGGTTTTCCCTGAACCGACTGAACGTTCCACTGTTTCTTCAGGGACTCGAGCGCATCAAGATGCTTGGCCGATTCGAACCAACGGAAAAGCTCCTGACCGACCGGTCCCTTGCCGGAAATGGAAATACCGATCGATCCCGCCCCCTCCATGGGAATCCCGTGGGCCGCGACGGGGCGGAGTCGGCCTCCGTTTTCATCCAGAATCCACAAGACCGCGATCCTGACGCGGCCGATCACACGGAGAATCCCCTCAATGATACGGGTCGAAACCTCCCTCAGGTCCCCGGATAACAGGAGTCTCTCGATGGCCGAACGGGCCGCGTGCCCTTCGGCCAGTATCTGGGCCGCCTTTTGCGTCGCCTTGACCAGATCCTCGTTTTTTTCTTTCAGTGTGCCGAGCAGGCGAAGATTTTCACCCGCGAGGCGATGTCGCTCAACGGCTCGTTTTACCACCGCCAAAATATAGTCCAACTCTTCGAAGGGTTTTAGAAGGTAATCATAGGCGCCCAAGCGTATGGCCTCAAGAGCGGTTTCCAGTGAGGCATGACTCGTCATGATAATCACCTCACAATCGATCCGCTGGGCCTTAATCCGTTCCAGGAGCTGCATGCCGCTCAGCCCGGTCATCCGGATGTCCGATAGAACAATATCAAAGCGGTGGGCCGATAATTCTTTCAAGGCCTCTTCCGCGCTGGAGGCCTCAATCACCTCATAGCCGGCCATATTCAGTGTCTCATTTAAGATCCCCCGGATCGATTCCTCATCATCAACGACTAAAATCCTAATTTGGTCGCTCATGGTTTCTCCTCCCCTGTGGAAGTCAGGCTCGGCTCGCCGAACCCGCAGACACGGTTTCGCCCGGCCGACTTGGCCGTATAAAGAGCCTTATCCGCGCATTCCAACAAGGTCGTTGCGTCTCTCGCGTCGGCGGGGAATTCCGCCAACCCCACACTGATGGTCACCTTGCCCAGCGGCTGCATCTCTCGCTTTTTAAACGGGCTGTTCTCGACGTGCAGGCGCAGATCATTCGCCACCTTTATCCCGTTATCGCGTGGTGTTTCCGGAAGAAGGATCACGAATTCCTCTCCCCCGTATCGGGCCACGAGATCGGTGCAGCGGGGGCGCTGCGCGAAGATCCGGCCTAAACCTTTCAAGACCTCATCGCCCATCGGATGGCCGTGTTGGTCATTATAACTCTTAAAATGATCCACGTCGATCATCAGAAGGCAAAGAACTCGTTTATACCGGAGCGACCGCGCCACTTCGGCCTGAAACATCTCCTGAAAATAGCGTCGATTGTACAGCCCGGTTAATCCGTCTCGTATCGCCAGCTCGCGGATCGCTTTATTGAGCTTTTCGAGCTCTTCGTTTTTCGCTTTCAGGTTCTCAAGGAGCCTGAGATTTTCAGTGATGAGCCGGGCTTTATCCGTCGCCCTTTTGACCAGGGCCAGGACCGTTTCGAGGTTCTCAAAGGGCTTCATGAGATAATCGTAAGCCCCCAATTTCATCGCCTCGATGGCCGTATCGATGGAGGCGTAACTCGTCATGATGACGACCTCCGATTTGCATCCTGTTTCCCGAAGATTGCGGATGAGATCGATCCCGCTCATTCTGCCCATTCGAATGTCGGTCATCACGAGATCAAATTCCTCCTTCTGGATGCGGTTCATCGCGGCTTCACCGTCCGGAGCCGTTTCAACCGTGTATCCGGCTTCGGTCAGCAGCTCATGCAGGATATCCCTCAGACTGGCCTCATCATCCACAACCAGGATTTTAGCCATGGCTCATTCTCCGCATAAAT
>CAYJTJ010000024.1:0-19506 GCA_964372835.1 uncultured Nitrospirota bacterium | reverse complement strand
ACGTCCTGCGGCGGGACGTCCATGACGATGGTTCGGAGGCTCACCTTGGCCATCGATTGGATCCCGGGAATCACGATGATCAGGCCGGGGCCCTTGACCTTCTGGAAACGCCCGAGGAGAAAGATCACCCCGCGTTCGTACTCTCGGAGTATCTTAATCGAACTGAATAGAAAGAGCAGGATCAGGATCAGGATCCCCGGCAGACTGAAAAGCAGTTGCGTCATATCGACCCCCCTTTAAACCTTTCCGGCACGTTTCACGTGAAGTTTCAAACCTTCCACCGCCGTCACCTCGACCGCTTCCCCTTCCGGGATCGCCTCCGGGCTCATCGCCTCCCAGAGTTCCCCCCGGACCATCACGCGCCCGGTCCGGTTAATCGCGGTTCGGGTAACCCCCGTGGCCCCGATAAACGCCTCCAAACCGGTCACGGGTCGGCGGTGGTGCATCCTCCAGGCCATTCCCATCACGAGCACGAAAAAGAGCGCCGTCGTAAGGGCGGTCGGCAGGATCACCCACCAGGAGATCCGGAGGAACGGCATATCGGTCTTGATCAACAACAGCGAGCCCAGGACCATCGAAACAACCCCTCCCACCGTCAAAAGCCCGTAGCTTGGAACCTTGATCTCGGCAATGAAGAGAATCACCGCGAGGAGGATTAGGAGCAGACCGGCGTAATTGATCGGAAGCGTCTGGAAGGAGTAGAACGCCAGGATGAGGCAGATCGCCCCGACCACCCCGGGAAGAATCGCTCCCGGATTCGATAGCTCGAAGATCAGTCCGTAAATTCCGAGGAGCATGAGAATATAAGCGATATTCGGGTCGCTCAGTGCGTTGAGGGCCTTAAGCCGGCCGCTCATCGGGAGAGGCTTGAGCTCGGCCGATTTCGTTCGGAGCACCCTCTTTCCTCCCATCGTCTCGACCGTCTTTCCGTCGACGGCCGCAAGGAGGGCCGGCAGGTCTTCGGCCACCAGATCGATGATTTTCAATTTTACGGCCTCGGTCTCGGTCGCCGAGACGCTCTGCCGAACGGCCTCCTCGGCCCACTTCACATTCCGCCCGTGTTTCTCCGCGATCGATTTGATGTAGGCGGCCGCGTCGTTCTCGACTTTCTTCTTCATCTCCTTATCCATTTCCCCACCCCCCATCGCCACGGGATGGGCGGCTCCGATATTCGTGCCCGGGGCCATCGCCGCGATATGGGCCGAGAGGGTGATGAAGACGCCCGCGGAGGCCGCACGGGCCCCCACCGGCGCGACGTAGACGATCAAGGGAACCTCGGAGGCGCTCATCGCTTTAATGATGATCCGCATCGAGGTGTCCAACCCTCCGGGGGTGTCGAGCCGAATGATGAGTACCTCGGCCCGGTCCTCGGAGGCCCTTGCGATCACCTCCGACAGGTATTCGGCCGCTACCGGGTTGATCACCCCTTCGTAGGTGGCGACCGCCACGATCCGCTTCGCGGCGGACTCATCCGGTTCGGCCGAGAGGGCCGGAGCAATAACACCCGATGGATGGCCGGAAAAAAAAGCGGCGAGAGCCAGCGCGACCACGGGGGTAGTCAGGTACGGGACAAGAGACGGCCGGGCCAATGAAGATTTCCACATCCGCTAATCCTCGCCCCCACGACCCGCATCAGGCCTGCGAAAACCCTCCGTGGGGATCCGTTCCCAGACCATTCCCCGGCGGGCCGGGAGGCCACAAAACCGTTTAATGATGGTAGTCTTTTTTGGTCCGGGGTGTCAAGGAAGGCTCAGGCCGGCCCGCAGATCAAGGAGGAGGTTATCCACGCGCCGGCTCTCGGAAGAGGAAAGCGGTATCCCGGCAAATCGAACCCGGTAATAAAGCCCCGTGAGCTCCATCAGAGAAGGCGTCAGCGCGGCACGGTCGAGCGGCGTCCCGGGGGGGCGGAGCGGCCGGTCTCCTTCCCGAAGAAGCGTCAGCCGCTTCACAAATTCCTGGGGGGTGAGATGGTCCGGCTTTGGATAACCCCTCCGGTCGAGAAGCGTCAACACCTCTTCATAAAACGAAACGGCAGACCCCGATCGGCGCCGGGCCCAACCGCTCCAGCCGGCCAAGGAAAACCAATTGAAGATCCGCCGCAGCCGGTGGCGGAGAAAAAACAAGGTCAGTACCCCGAGGGCGAATGCGACCCCTATCAAAATCGGTCGGTCCAGGATCGGCGCTAAAACATCGCGGAGACGTGAAAAAGCGACGGCCGCACGGTCCATGACCCAGGTCCGAAACCGAATCGTGTCGTCTCTCACCTCGCGGGCCAGGCGGATCTGGTCCTGCATGCTGTAGTAAATGACGTACCGATTCCACCGCCACTGGAGTGAATCGAAGGATTGGGAGAGAAACCCAAGAAACACCGGGATCGGTTCGAACGGAACGGCCGGCGTCGGGTCGAAGGGATACCACCCCGATTCCGGAAACCAAACCTCGACCCAGGCGTGGGCGTTACTCTGACGCACGGTATAGTAATTTCCGAATTCGTTCCATTCGCCCGGAAGAAATCCGGTCACGAGGCGAGCCGGAATTCCCGCGCTGCGCAGCAGGAGGACCATGGCGGTGGCGTAATGCTCGCAGTATCCGGCTTTCTGATCGAAAAGAAAATCCTCAATGGGCCGGCCGGTCCGGGGTGGCTTTACGTCCAGGGTGTATCGGTAATTGGACTCCAAGTACCGCTCGATCGCGACGACCTTCTTGAGAATCGTTTCCGACGAGGCCGTCACCTCCCGCGCCAAGGCCTGGATCCGCTCGGACGCTTCGGGGAGTTGGAGATTGGTTCGTTGAATCGCCGCGGGGTACTCGATGAACCGAGCCCCGGCGTCCCCGGAGGTCAGCGCGGGCAGTTGAGACGTGATCGTGTAGTCCAGCCGCGTCGCCGGCACCGCCCAGAGCGATAGGGCGCCCATCGCGTTGACCCGGAGGGATGAAAACCGGCCGGAGACCTGGATGGGACTCGGGGCCCCGAAAAGCACGGCCGTGTCCAGGGGTTCCAGGATAATTTCCTGGGTGATCGTTCTTTCGGGATACTGGCGGTAGGCCAGGTTGAAAACCCCGCTCTCTTCCCGTGACAGGACCGCGCCGCTTCCAAAGCTGTTTCGCCAGGCCCGGCCGTCGTAATAATCGAAGATCATGCCCCGCCAGTAGATCCCCTCTCGGGCCGGAAGCGGTCGGGAGGGCTTAACCCGCATGACCACGGTCGGATCAAGCTTCACCGGACCGATCTCGCCGAGATCCACCTGATCCGAGAAGCCCGACATCCGTATCAGGCCCGAATGGGACCGATAAAAATATCCCAGACCGATCCGGGGCAGGAGAACGAAAAGAAATACCGTGCTGAAGAGGGCCCCCATCGCGATCAAGTTCGTATTGAAAAAGAACGGCCAGGTGATACCGGCCCGTGCCCCCGGGTGTAACGGAGAGAGGTCGGCCCCTTCCGAGACCAGATGGAGAAGCATGAGGGCCCACGTGGCCGTCAGGAGATAGAGAATAAACGCGACAAGGAAGCTGATATCCGAGCTGAAAGTGGAGGCCGCCAGAAGCTCAAGAAAGCTGATCAGGTAGAGCTGAAGGTGATCCTGCGGCGTCCTAAGGTTGAACAGCTTATTGATCATTAGAAAGATGACAAAATGAGTGCTGGCCACAAGGAGGGATTCCGAAATGAAGAAAAGATCGGAAATGAAAAAGAACAAGACCACCACGTTCAGCGCCGACCAGGCGCGCCGACCGAGACCAAACCGCCTGCCCGTCACGGCCAGGAGGGCGCTCGCCAGAATGGAAAACACCGCCACGGCCCCCCAGGGGGGCGACAACTCCCCGGTGAGTACGAGGGAAAGGAGTCCCACAAGGGCCAATAAGCGAGACGCGATCTGAAGACCTAGATCCGGCGTCATGCCAGGCCTCCCGGATGTCCGGCCCACTGTTTAAATTCCGGCTCGCTCGCGATCCAGACTTCCGTGAATCGATGGGACATCGGCTCCCAGGTGGGATCGGGCACGGGAAGGATCAACAGCCGGTTGGGACTCTTGGACGGTCTATGGATTACCGCCTGCATTCGATCGGTCAAGGCCGGAAGCGAGACCTCCGCGATCGGCTCCAGGAGGGCCAGCCGACGGAGATGCTCGTCCACTGAATTCGACGGATCGGGAGCCGATTCGACGGACGACAGAAAAAGGAGGTCCACCGCGTACCCCTTCCGGTCGAGCGACACCACGAGTGAGGCCGTCAACTGGACCGCCCTTTCGAAATCCTCCCTCAGCCGGTCCGGGACCGCCGTGGGGGCCATCGAGCCCGGCCGCGGACGGGGGGGTCCGTCCGACGGCCGTTCGGGATATCCGGGAAGGTGATCGCTCAAGCAGATCGAAACCCGCTGATCCTCCTCGCGCTCGAACTCTTTTGTCAGAAGCTTCGACTCGCGTGCCGAGGCCTTCCAATGGATGCCCCGGGCATCGTCCGCTGAAGTGTAGTCCCTCAGGCTGTGCAGCTCGCTTCCGCTTCCCCGATCGCGATTCGGCTGAGAGGCTTCGATCGGAAGACGCCCGCGGCCGACTTCTCTGCGCAGGGGAATCACCCGCGGGTAGACCAACACCTTTTGGACCGGCGGATGGATCAAACTCTTCCGAAAAAATCCGAAGGGGAACGTGGTCCGGAGCACCGCCGGCGGGATGGCGTGAAGCCCCCGCTTGGGGAAACCGATCTGGCAGGACGCCTCCAGGGTCTGCCCGGCGGAAAGTTTGAAGACATAACGCGACAGATCCGCAAGGGCGGTCTCTTCCACGTGAAACGAGAAGGACGGAAGGTAGCGTTTTTCGTTCCGAATCTTGATCCAGGCCGGTACCGGCTTCTGGGCAAAGACCCGATGGGGAAGATCCCACTGAAGCCGGATTCGTCGGAGGGACTGCTCCGATAGGATGCCGGATACGATGATCAGGCTCAGCATCATCCCGACGATGAGATAGAGGAGATTATTCCCGGTATTGACGGCGGCCACGCCGACGACCAGCGTCAAGAGGACGAAGCGTGTTCCGGGGGGCGTGAAGGCGATCGAGCGATTCCGATAGAGCCATGGCTTAAGACGGGTTAGGGGGGAGGACATCGCGCATTCTCTACAGCGGAACCGGCACCCGGTCGACCAACTCCTGTACGATCCGCGCCGCCTCCTCGGTCCGGCGGCCGGAACGCTCCGCGCGCGCGCTGAGGATGACCCGGTGGGCAAAAACAAGCGGGGCCAGCCGCTTAATATCGTCTGGAATACAATAGGTCCGACCATTCACGAAGGCGTAGCCCTGGGCGGCCTTGTGCAACGCCATCGCCCCTCGCGGGCTGACGCCCAGCTCCAGGAGAGCGCTGGATCGCGTGGTCCGTGCCAGGGAGAGGAGATAATCCACCAGAACAGGATCCATTTTGACCCGGTCGACGGCCTCCTGGAGGCCCAGGACTTCCGGCCCGGTCAGGACCGGTTTGAGGTCGCCCAACGGATGAAAGAGCCGCTTGGTGGTGAGGATCACCTTCTCGTCCGCCGGGTCGGGATAACCGATTCGGATCCGCATCAGGAAGCGGTCGAGCTGAGATTCCGGCAGAGGATAGGTTCCGTGGTACTCCAGGGGGTTCTGCGTCGCCAGAACCATGAAGGGTTTCGGGAGAGGAAAGGTCTGACTGTCGACCGAGATCTGAAAATCATTCATCGCCTCGAGGAGACTGGATTGGGTCTTCGGCGTGGTCCGATTAATTTCATCGGCCAGAATGATGTTGGCGAAAATCGGGCCCGGCTTGAATTCGAACGTCTGGCTCTGTTGGTTATAAATCGTGACGCCCAGGATGTCGGCCGGGAGGAGATCGCTGGTGAATTGGATCCGATGGAAGCTCAACTTCAGGGAGAGGGCCAGGCTGTGCGCCAGCGTCGTTTTTCCAACTCCCGGGACATCCTCGATCAAAAGATGACCCCGGGAAAGGAGGGTGGTCAGCGCGAGCCGGATCACCTCCGATTTCCCCTTGATCACCTCCTCAATATTGGCCTGTAGGCGATGGATCTTATCCTGGACGGCGGTCATGAAAAAAGTGTAGCAGAGGGTGGGTGGGGAGTCAATGAACCGGGCGAACGGGAATCGGTGCGGTAGAACCGGCATACCGCCTAACCATGATCTCGGATGATTTCCGTATCATCTCCGGCCAGATCAAATCCGCATTTTCCTCAAAGATGATCGCGGGGTCGGACTTCACGACCCGCCAGTCCCCGCGGGCTAACTCGCCCTGGAGCTGCCCGGGGGCCCAACCGGAATGGCCCGCATAGACGCGGAATGAATTATCGGGGATCGAGCCCTTATACAGATCCGATAGAATGTCCGGTGTCTCGCCGAAATAAACGTCCCCCAAGACCGCCTCTTTTGAGTCCGGCCGATTCTTGGAACGGAAGAGAACCAAAAGGCGGTCATGGAGGACCGGTCCGCCTAAATAGAGTCGGTCGGTACGTCCCTTCATCTCCTCCATCTCCGGGAGAACCCGGTCAATCGGCGTGGGGGTGGGCCGGTTAATGATCAATCCCAGTGTGCCCGCCCCGCCGTGATCGATAATCAGCACGACCGATTCGCCGAAGTGGGGATCCTTCAACTTGGGCTCGGCCACGAGAAAGACGCCCTTCGCCACACGAACCGAACCTCCCCCCTGCGCCGGGCGGCCGCGATCTTCGCTTCGCCCAATTCCAACGTTCTCCCGTACGGCCGTGGAGGCCGGTCGCCACGGGAAGAGGGCCGGCGCCAGCGCGAAAACCGCGAATAGGGCCACGGTCCAAACACCGCCGAGCCATCGGGGCCGATCTAGACGCCCTCCGCTCATTCTTTCGCCCCCGCTCGCTTGAGGATCTCCGCAATCTCCGGGTGATCATTCGCGGAGGCCAACGAGAGGGCCGTGCTTCCGCGAGCCGACCTCGCATTGGGATCCGCGCCGTGCTCAACCAGGATGGCGACCGTTGCCTTCTTCCCGTTGGCCGCGGCATGGAGGAGCGCCGACTGGTCATGCTGATCCCTCGCGTTGAGATCGGCGCCGTTGCCCAGGAGGAGGCGGACCGTCTCCGAATGACCGGCCTGGGCGGCCGCCATCAGTGCGGTTTCACCTCCCTTCGTGCGGGCGTTCACATCGGCGCCTTTCATCATCAGCGCCTGAACGATATCGGCGTGGCCGTTCACGGCCGCAAACATCAGGACGGTTCCCCCGCGATCGTTCGCGGCGTTGGTCTGCGCTCCTCGGTCCAGCAGGGATCGCACCACGCCGGTATGGCCGTTCATCGCGGCGAACATGAGGGCGGTCTGACGAAAGGGGTCCTTGGCCTCCGCATCCATGCCGGCGGCCAGGTAAAGATCAACGGCCGCCTTCTGGCCCGATGAGGCACTCTCGAAATAAGCCTCTCGGGTGAAAGAGAGCCCCTTTTGTTCGAGCTCCCGTCGGGCCTGTTCCTGTCGCGCGGCCTCCGGGCTTTGGCCGCAGGCGGGCAGAAGGAAAAAGAGGACGAGCAGGCCGGCCATTTTTGGGGCTTCCGGATGCATCAAATCTCCTTGGAATGGTCCGGAGGTGAGGTGCCATGAAAACTTTAGTCGAATCGGGGTCGAAATTGCAAGCGGGGCGCCCGGGATCCGAACCGCCGGTTTTGGAAGCCGGGCTCTGGTTTGATGCGACGGCTGCAGCTGTGTTAGAATCGGCGGACCGGAGTGACGATGATTCGGGTCGGACTTACTGGAGGGATCGGAAGCGGGAAGTCCCGCATCGCTCAGATGTTTCGGCGGCTGGGGGCGCATCTGATCGATGCCGATGCGCTCGCCCGCAAAGCGGTCGCTCCCGGCACGGCGGGGCTCGAGCAGATCATCGCGACGTTTGGCCGAGACGTTCTGAACCCCGACGGGACGCTCGCTCGGGCCAAACTGGCCCGCCTGGTTTTCGACCGGCCGGACGAGAGGGCGCGGCTCAACGCGATCGTCCACCCCTACGTCGTCTCCGGGCAGGAAGAGCAGACGCGGGCGATCATCGCAATGGACCCGGGAGCGGTGATTCTCTACGACGCGGCGCTCCTGATCGAGACGGGCGCCCATCGTCGGATGGACCGGGTCATTCTGGTCACGATCGATCGGCCCGAGCAGGAGCGACGGGTGATGGAGAGGGACGGATTAACGCGGGAGGAGGCGATCCAACGCATTGAGGCCCAGCGGCCCACCGGCGAGAAGATGAACGAGGCGGATTATCTGATCGACGGGGGTCGTCCGCTTCCCGAGATCGCCTCGCAGGTCGCAAAGATCTACGAAGAGCTAAAGGCTCTCGCGTGAGGGGCGCACGGAGGGTTGATTCGGCCATTTTCCCAGGATTGACATTTATTTCGTGCCACGAGTAGAATGCCCGGCATGTCCCAAAATCGCGTCATCAAGGCAATCATTCCGGCGGCCGGCCTGGGGACCCGCTTTCTGCCGGCCACGAAGGCCTCCCCAAAGGAAATGCTCCCTCTGGTGGACAAGCCCCTGATCCAGTACGTGGTGGAGGAAGCGGTGGCGGCCGGGATGCACGAAATCATCATCATCACCGGCCGAGGAAAAAGGGCGATCGAGGATCATTTCGACGTCGCGTTCGAGCTGGAGGAGACGCTCCGCGAGAACGGAAAGAGGGGTCTCTTAAAACAGATCCAGGAAATCGCGGAGCTCGCCGATTTCTGTTACGTCCGCCAGCGTCACCCCCGGGGGCTGGGGCACGCACTGCTCTGTGCGCGACACCTGATCGGCTCTGAAGCCTTTGCGGTCTTGCTGGGGGATGACATCGTGGACGCCAAGATCCCGGCGATCCAACAGATGGCGGATGTTTACCGCCGGTTTGACGCCCCGGTGATCGGAATCCAGCCGGTGCCCCGTTCGGAGTCCCTCCATTACGGGATCATACAGGCCGAACCGATCGAGGAGGGGCTCTACCGAATTTTGGATCTGGTCGAGAAACCCAAACCGGAGCGGGCCCCGTCTAATCTGGCCGTCATCGGGCGGTACATCCTGACGAACGAGATCTTCGAAATTCTCGATACGACTCGTCCGGGAAAGAACAAAGAGATTCAGTTGACCGACGCGCTTCGGGTGGTGGCCCGTCGGAGGCCGATGTACGGCCTTCTGCTCGAGGGGCAGCGGTATGACGCCGGCGACAAGCTGGGTTTTTTGAAGGCCACGGTCGAGTTCGGGCTGAAACGTCCCGATCTCGGCCGCCAATTTCATGCCTATTTGAAGAGCCTGAAGCTGTAAGGACCCGGTGGAGGTTTTCCCATGCCACGGTATCGGTTTCTTCACATGAATCTCCTCAAGGCCGCCTCGAAACCCGGCGGGGAAGAGTCCGCGGGCCCCGAGACGGAAGAGTCCGACCTGGGCCCCGATACGGAAACGCCGCTGCTGGACATCTACGAGGAGCCCGAGGCGATCGTGATCGAGGCCGATCTCCCCGGCATCAATCCCGACGAGGTTTCGGTCCTTCTCTCCCAGAACCAGGTGGTGATCGAGGGACGGAGGGGGGAAGGGCATGAGGACGGAAATTATCTGAGGATGGAAAGGTGCAACGAAGATTTTCGCCGGATTATTCCGCTTCCCATCGCGGTCGACCCGCGCCAAGCTGAGGCCCGCTACCGGCAGGGGGTGCTGATACTCCGCTTTCCCAGGATCGAAGACCGCCGCAAACGGGCCATCAAAATCCAAATTCGCTAGGGAGGTAGGCACGTGGCCGAAGAGCTGAAAGAATCGACACCGCAACCCATCGAGATTCCCGAGACGCTTCCGGTTCTTCCCGTACGAGACATCGTCGTCTTTCCGTTCATGGTCCTCCCGCTTTTCGTCGGTCGGGAAATGTCGATCCATGCCATCAACGAGGCCCTGGCCGGCAACCGGATGGTCCTGATGGTGGCCCAGAAAACTCTGGACGTGGAGAATCCCGCCTCCAAAGACCTGCACCTGATCGGGACCGTGGGGATGATCATGCGGATGCTGAAGCTTCCCGACGGCCGCATTAAGATCCTGGTTCAGGGGCTGACCCGCGCGAGGATTTTGGACTACATCCAGTCGGAACCCTATTATCGGGTCAAAATCCAGAAGATCCTCGAATCCAAGCTCGCTCCGCGGGCGTTGGAGACCGAGGCCCTGATTCGGACGGTGAAGGAGCAAATCGAAAAAATCAGCAGCTTCGGAAGGCTCGTTCTTCCCGAGGTCCTGGTCGTGATCGAAAACCTGGATGATCCCGGCCGCTTAAGCGACATGATCATCTCCAACCTGGGCCTCAAGGTGGAAGAGGCCCAGTCGGTTCTGGAGGTGATCGATCCGTCGGAGAGACTCAAGCGGGTGAGCGAGATCCTGGCCAAGGAGCTGGACGTTCTATCCATGCAGCAGAAAATCCAGGCCGAGGCCAAGGGAGAGATGGACAAGACCCAAAGGGAATATTTCCTGCGCGAACAGCTCAAGGCGATCCAGAAGGAGCTGGGCGATGTGGACGACCGGGCCGAGGAGATCCAGGAAACTCGGAAGCGGATCAAAGAGGCCCGGATGCCGGAAAAGGTCCACAAGGAGGCCGATAAGCAGCTCAAGCGCTTGGAGCATATGCATCCCGATTCGGCCGAGGCCTCGACCGTGCGCAGTTATCTCGAATGGCTGGTGGAGCTCCCCTGGAGCAAGAAGACCAAGGACAACCTGGACATCAAGGCCGCCTCCAAGGTGCTGGACAAAGACCATTACGACCTGGAGAAGGTCAAGGAGCGGATCCTGGAATATCTCGCCGTGCGGAAACTTAAAGACAAGATGAAAGGACCGATTCTCTGCTTCGTCGGGCCCCCGGGGGTCGGTAAGACTTCGCTGGGAAAATCGATCGCACGGGCCCTGGGGCGGGAGTTCGTCCGGATCTCCCTCGGGGGGATCCGAGACGAGGCCGAGATCCGCGGCCACCGGCGGACGTACGTCGGGGCTCTGCCCGGGCGGATCATCCAGGGGATCAAGCAGGCCGGAATGAACAATCCGATTTTCATGATGGATGAGATCGATAAGGTCGGCGCCGACTTCCGAGGGGACCCCGCCGCCGCGCTGCTCGAGGTCTTAGACCCGGAGCAGAACAACACCTTCAGCGATCATTACCTGGGCGTCCCGTTTGATCTGTCGAACGTGATGTTCATCACGACGGCCAACCTGGTGGACACCATCCTCCCCCCGTTGCGGGACCGGATGGAGGTGATCGAGTTGTCCGGGTACACCGAGGAAGAAAAGATCGGGATCGCCCGGAACTTCCTGATCCCGAGACAGCTGACGGAGCACGGGATCACCGAAAAGAGCGTGACGATTCAAGAGGGGACTCTCCGGATGATCATCGCCCAGTACACCCGGGAGGCCGGCGTTCGGAACTTGGAACGGGAACTGGCGAACGTGTTGCGGAAGGTCGCACGGCAGATCGCGGAAGGGAAGGACAAGGTTTACACGATCACGGCGGCCAATCTTCACAAATTCCTGGGGGTGCCCAAGCATCTCCCCGAGCTGGAACAGGAAAAGGACGAGGTGGGGGTCTCGACCGGCCTCGCCTGGACCGAAACCGGCGGCGACATCATCTACATTGAGGCCACGTTAATGAAGGGGAAGGGAAAGCTGATGCTGACCGGTCATCTGGGCGATGTCATGAAGGAGTCCGCGCAGGCCGCTCTCAGTTACATCCGTTCGAGGGAAAAAGCGATGGGCATCAAGACGGGCCTGTTCGCCAAGAACGATATCCATATCCACGTTCCCGCGGGGGCGATCCCCAAGGACGGCCCGTCGGCCGGAATCACGATGGCCACGGCGCTGGCCTCGGTCTTCACGAGCAGGCCCGTCCGGCGGGATATCGCGATGACGGGGGAGGTGACACTGCGGGGACGGGTCCTGCCGATCGGAGGCCTGAAGGAAAAGGTTCTCGCGGCGCGTCGTGCGGGAATCCGATCGGTCATCATCCCGAAGCGGAACGAAAAGGATCTCGAGGATGTTCCCAAGTATGTCCGCCGGGGGATGGATTTCATCACGGCCGAGACGATGGACGACGTGCTCCGCGTCGCCATACGGTCATCCCCTCCTCCCCGGGCCAGCGGGAAACCGGCCGGCCCCAAGGTCCGCCGGGAAAAGGCGCTGGTTCCGGTGATATCGGCCCGGGAATCCATCTGAATCGGTGGGTCCGCGGGTCGGTCGCATGCGTCTGCGCCAGCTGGGAGAGTTTGCTCTCATTGAACGCCTCCGTCGCCGCCATCCGGCGGGCCGGACGCAAGTCCGGCTGGGCATCGGCGATGACGCGGCTGTCTTAAGACCCTCTCCGGGCTGCGAACTGGTCGTGACGTCCGACATGCTGGTGGAGGGAATCGATTTTGACCTTTCGACCGGCGTCTCGTTTGATCAGATCGGTTACAAATCGATGGCCGCCAACCTCAGCGACGTGGCCGCCATGGGGGCGCGCCCCGTCGCCTTTCTCGTGGATCTGGCCGCGCCCGGCTCGACCGCGGTGGACGCGATCGAGGATTTTTACCGCGGGCTTGACCGTCTGGCCCGAAGGCATGGCCTCACGTTGATCGGGGGTGATCTCTCTCGATCCCCCCAAAAAATATTCATCAGCCTGGCCGTCCTGGGAGAGGTTGGAATCGGTCGGGCCGTCCGACGCCGCGGCGCCCGGATCGGGGACCATCTCTACGTCACGGGCAGCCTGGGGGATTCCCGGGCGGGACTTCAGATTTTAAAGCGCCGCCGTTCGAAGAGGCCGGCCGGAGGCTTTCGGGCCGCTCTTCTCCGGCGTCACCTCTATCCGACGGTCCGTCTCCCATTGGGCCGTCTCTTGGGAGAGCGCGGCTGGGCCCGGTGCATGATCGATCTTTCGGACGGACTGGCCTCCGACCTCCGTCATCTCTGCGAAGCCGGCCGCGTCGGGGCCCGACTGGAGCTGGACCGCCTCCCGATTTCCCCTTCGCTCCGGGCCTATGCCGGGCGATCCGCTGCCGAATTCGCATTGAAGGGGGGAGAAGACTTCGAACTCCTCTTTTCCGTTGCACCGAAGAACTCCGCCGCCGTGAGGCGGGCCGGGAAACGGCTCGGGGTTCGGCTCACCTGCATCGGTCGCATCGTTTCTCGAAAGAGGGGGATCGCTTTGGTCCACGGGAGCGGCCGGGTCGAGCCCCTTCTCGCCCGCGGCTATGAACATTTTAAGGCCTCCCCGCCATGATGATGGACCACGCGCACGACCGAGCCTCCCCGTACGAAGCGATCGCGCTGATTGCGGATCCGATCCATGAATACATCAGCTTCACCGTGCCCTTTTCGGATCGGCGATCGGAGGTGACCGAAAAGGACCTGATCGATTCCCCGTGGATGCAGAGGCTGCGCTACATCTATCAACTGCAGAGCGCCCGCTGGGTCTATCCGTCCGCCGAACACAGCCGATTTCAGCATTCCATCGGGGCCATGCACGTGGCGGGCCGATTCGCCCGGCACCTCTACCCCACGCTGAAGGAGACCGTTCCCGACTGCCCCTCCGAAAACTTTATCGAGGAACTCCTCCGGGTCACGGCACTGGTCCATGACATCGGCCACGGCCCGTTCGGCCACTTTTTCGACGACAATTTCCTGGCCCATTTCGGAATCACGCATGAGGTTCTCGGACAGGAAATTATCCGCCGGGAAATGGGCGGCCTGATCCGAAAAATCCGCCGCAGCCCCCACGGCCCCTTCGCCCGGGGAGAGGAAATCGATCCCGACCACGTCGCCTTCCTCATTCTGAAGGATCCCAAGAAGGACAGCGCCCGTTATCCGAAATGGCTGGGCTACCTCCAGCCCATCCTGGGGGGAACTTACACCGCGGACAATCTGGACTATGTCCTGCGGGACTCCTACATGTGCGGTGTGGCGGTCGGCCCGGTGGACATCCGCCGGCTGATCCACTACAGCTTTTTCACGCCCAAAGGGCTCACGCTGCACAAGGCCGGACTGTCCGCCCTCCAGATGTTCCTGAACACGCGCCTTTACCTGTATTCGAACGTCTACTATCACCGGACGACGCGGGCGATCGACCTTCACCTCCGGGACATTTTCGCCGACACGATCCAGCGGGTCTTCCCCCATAACCCGTTAAAGAAGCTGTCTGGCTATCGGAATCTGACGGAATGGTCCCTGCTCGAAGAGATCCGACGATGGGAGCGATCGGCCGATCGGGTCAAACGGAGGCTATACCGCGAATGGCAATTGATCTTTCACCGGGATGTGAAATGGAAAATGGCCTACGACGTCACGTTGCCGACGCGGGGCGGCGAGCGGGGGCGGACTTTTCTCGATCAAGAAACGGTGGAGCGCCGCATCCGCGAAGCGCTGCCGGCCCCGTTGAAAAAACTTTCATTCAAGGTGGACATGGCCAACCAGGACCCGCGCCCCCTCAATCCTTTAAGCATGGGCGAGTTTCAGATCTACATCTATGATCCGTCCACACGGGCGGTTTCGAAGGAGCGGCTCAGCGAGTACTTCGATTTCATCCCGGCGAAAATCGTTCAGTGCCGGATTTTTACGCTGGACCACAAACGGGACGCCGTGCTCGCGCGTATCGCCGATCGGATTCTGAATCTTGAAACGCCCAGCAGTCCAACCAACCTCTAGGCGATCATGATCCGGGCCCAACGACAAATCGGGATCGCCATCGGATTGGCCGCACTTCTTTCAATTCTGGCCCCCGCGCCGTCCGAGGCGGGCGACCGCAATCCCCCCGACCGGCCGATCTACCGGTACACCGACTCCAACGGCACGATCGTCTACACGGATCACCTCTCCCTGGTCCCCCCGTCCTACCGTTCGTCGGCCCGCGGGGTCGAACTCCCGCCGCTCCTGATGCTCCCAGGGGGCCCCGGTCCTTCCTCCGCAAGGGCCGACTCCCTTATCGATCGGGCCAAGGAAACGTTCCGGGGGTGGCCGACCGAGGTCCGTCTGGCGGTCGGCGGCGTTCTTCCGGTCGCCCTCCTATCGCTGTGGGCCTTGAACTTTCTTCGGAAACGATCCGAAGGCGCTCTGACGCGTATTTTTCTTCGGATCGGGATGGTGGGGATACTGCTCGCCACGGCCGCGATTTGCTACGTTCTCTTCATCCGGGGCCCGGCGTCCAAATGGACCGGTGGATTTTCCACCACCGGTGCGGGATTGCCGATTCCGGAATCGATACTGGATCCCTTGAAGCGCGCGGAGGGAGATCGCTTCAGGAAAATCGAAAAGTTGACGCAGGAGCCCTAGGCATCAGTATTTCCGGCCTATGGACCCGGGTTCCGCGTCCCGTTTAGACGGACCCCCTGCGCGCGCTTTCGGATAGGAAGGCCCGAAACAGCTTCTCGCTTGCCGGGTCCTTACGATACAGGAACTCGGGATGCCACTGAACGCCTAGGGCGAACCGGTGATCCGGGCTCTCGAGTCCCTCGATCACGCCGTCCGGAGCGACCGCATTCACCACCAGGCTGCGCGCGATCCGCTTCGGCGCCTGGTGGTGCGAACTGTTCACCTCGATCAGGGAACTCTTCACGATCCGGTACAGCCGGGTTCCACGTGGAATCTTAACGGGGTGGGAAGTCTTCGTGGCCGCGGCGTCCTGTTGATGCGCCAGCGCGTCGGAAATTTCCTCCGGGATATCCTGGATCAGGCTGCCGCCCATGGCGACATTGAAAAGTTGCAGACCCCCGCAGATGCCGAGCACGGGCCGATCCCTCCGGACGGCCCTTTTGGCGAGCTCCAGTTCAAACCGGGCCCGCAAGGAGCTCATCTTCTTGAACCGGCCCTTCTGACGCTCCCCGTACAGCCGGGGGTCCAGATCCGGCCCGCTCCCGGTGATCATCAGTCCATCGATCCGGGCAAGGATTTCATCGATGAGTCGCGGGTCGTCCGTGATCGGCAGTATGAAAGGAATCCCTCCCAGATCCCGGATCGCATTAACATACCGCGCGCGGAGAAAGTAAGTGGCCTCGCCCCGCCGGGCCGCTCGGCCCGGATCGAGAGCGTGGTAGTCCGACGTGACCCCAATGATCGGTCTCATTGCACGGGCTCCGGGAATCGGGGGAGGGACCCCGAAGGTCTCACGATACTCCGGGCGGGAAGGTTTATTCTGAAGTCTCGGTTCGGCCAAAAAAATGCCGCGGTTCGCGCGCTTCCGGGGAGATTAATCAGGCCGACTTGACGTCCTTGTCGTTCTCGTAGAGGAGGATCGGATCCCCCGTCCCCTTCAGGACGTCCTCGTTCACGATCACCTCGGTCACGTTTTTCTGCGAAGGCAGCTCGTACATCAGCTCGAGCATCACCTCTTCCAGAATGGCACGGAGCCCCCGGGCCCCCGTTTTCTGGCCATACGCCTTCTTGGCGATCGCCTGGATGGCGCTCTCCGTAAACTTGAGCTTCACCTTCTCAAAGGCAAACAGCTTCTCGTACTGTTTGATCAACGCGTTTCGAGGCTCCGAAAGGATCCGGATGAGGGCCTTCTCGTCCAGCTCGTCCAGGGTCGCCACGACCGGAAGCCGTCCGACGAACTCCGGAATCAAACCGTATTTGAGCAGATCCTCCGGCTGAAGGAGCCGCAGCAGCTCGCCCACCCGCCGGTCTTTCTGGTTCCGGATCTCGGCCCCGAATCCCATGGACTTTTTCCCCACCCGCTGTTCAATGATGGCGTCCAGTCCGACGAAGGCGCCGGCACAGATGAAGAGGATATCGGTGGTGTCCACCTGAATGAACTCCTGGTGCGGATGCTTCCGCCCGCCCTGCGGCGGGACATTGGCGACCGTTCCCTCGATCAGCTTCAGCAGCGCCTGCTGGACGCCTTCGCCGGAAACGTCCCGGGTGATCGATGGGCTGTCGCTTTTCCGGCTGATCTTATCGATTTCATCGATATAGACGATGCCTCGCTCGGCCCGCTCGACGTCGTAGTCCGCCCCCTGGAGCAGTTTTAAGATGATGTTCTCCACATCCTCGCCGACGTAGCCGGCCTCGGTCAGCGTGGTGGCGTCCGCGATGGTAAACGGCACGTCCAGGATCCGGGCAAGCGTTTGTGCCAGAAGGGTTTTCCCCGTTCCGGTCGGACCGACCATGAGAATATTTCCCTTCTGAAGCTCGACGTCGTCGACCTCGGGGACCGCGGAGACCCGCTTGTAGTGGTTGTGGACCGCGACGGCCAGCATCTTTTTTGCGCGATCCTGCCCGATCACATACTGATCCAGGATCCGCTTGATCTCTTTGGGCTTGGGGAGCTTCGAGGAGACGGCCTCGCGATTCTCCTCCCAGTCCTCCGCGATGATGTCGTTGCAGAGGTCGATGCATTCATTGCAGATGTAGACCGTCGGGCCCGCGATCAGTTTGACCACCTCATCCCGGCTCTTCCCGCAGAAGGAACATCGGAGCAAGGCCTCATTCTTTTCCGGCTTGGCCATTCCTTCACCCCCCGTTGGATGGATAACCTATTTCGCCTTCTCCTTGATGTCCGGCACATGCGTGATGACTTCGTCGATCAGGCCGTACTTCTGGGCCTCTTCCCCGGACATGAAGAGGTCGCGTTCGGTATCCTGGCTGATCCGCTCGATGGGCTGTCCGGTGTGCTGCGCGAGGATCTCGTTCAGCCGGGCCCGCATCCGGAGAATCTCCTTGGCATGAATATCGACATCCGTGGCCTGGCCCTGGAACCCCCCCATCGGCTGGTGGATCATGATCCGGGCGTTCGGGAGGGCGTAACGTTTGGCCTTCTTACCGGCCGCAAGGAGAAGTGCGCCCATGCTGGAGGCCTGGCCGATGCAAGTCGTGACCACATCCGACTGAATGTACTGCATGGTGTCGTAGACGGCCAGGCCGGCGGTCACCAAACCGCCGGGGGTGTTGACATAGAGGTGAATGTCCTTGCCCGGATCCTCGGCATCCAGGAAAAGCAACTGGGCAATCAGCAGATTCGAGAACACATCATCGATGGGAGCGCCGATGAAGATGATACGATCTTTGAGGAGCCGAGAATAAATATCGTAGGCCCGCTCTCCACGGTTGGTTTGCTCAATCACGATGGGCACCAGCATTTCCGATACTCCTTTCACGCCGTCCGACCCGATTAGTTCGTCGCCTCGACCGAATTTGAGACGACCCAGTCCAAGGCCTTCTCTTCCCGAACCCGCTCCGCGAAATAGTCGAGCGTTCCCTCCTGGGACAGAATCAGTCGCCGGACGTCCTCCGGGGTCAGTTTCAACTCCTCTGCGGTCCGGGCCATCGCCGAGTCCAGTTCCTCTCGGCTCACGGTCAGGCCTTCCTGATCCGCGATCGTTTGGAGAATCAAGCGGCCTTTCACCTTCTCGATGGCGGCCGGCTCGACTTCCTTGCGGAAACCGTCCGGGTCGAACTGAACCTGCTCCAGCGTGACGCCCCGCGGGAGGCGCTGACGCAGTCGGGCCTGGGCCTCCTGGATCTCGCGCTCGACCAGGGTGGACGGGACCTCAAACGGATGGGCCTCGACCACCTGCTTCAAGAGGGCGGCGCGGAGGGCCCGAGTCTGCTCCCGCGCCAGGCGGGCCGCGAGATCCTCCCGTACCCGGGTCTTCAGTTCATCGAGTGAATTAAAATTTCCGACGTCTTTCGCGAACTCGTCATCGATCGGGGGAAGGACCTTCTCCTTCACTTCCCGGATGGTCATCCGAAATTCAACCGGCCGGCCCGCGAGACCCGCCTCGCGGTAATCCGGCGGAAAGGCCGTCTTCACCGTGACGGTTTCCCCGATTCGGTGATCGATGAGGCCTTCTTCGAGACCGGGCAGGGCCGTCCCGCTCCCGATCCGGATCAACTGGCCGGATCGGGGTCCTCCCGGAAGCGGGTGACCGTCCACCGTTCCCTCCAAATCGATGATCACAAAATCCTTCTCACCGATCGCCCGGTCCTCGGGGCAAGCGACGAGGCGGGCCTGCTGGTCCTGTAGCGCCTCCAGGGCCCGGTCCAGGTCCAGCTGCGTCACCTCTTTTGTTTGCCGCCCAACGGCGAGCCCCGCGACCTTTCCGAGGGCGATCGGCGGCTTGACCTCCACCATGGCCGTGAATAAAAGAGGGGAGTCTTTCTTGAGTTCGATTTTCTCAATCGCGGGAGATTCGACGGGCCGAAGGCCCGTTTCCTTTAGGGCCCGCTGATAGTAATCCGGCACGAGGCGCCGAATCACGTCTTCCTCGACGGTGGACCCGTAACGTTTCTCCAAGATCGCCAGCGGGGCCTTCCCGGGCCGAAATCCCGGAACCCGAACGCGCTGGTTCAAGTCGGAATAGGCCGCGGAGAACTCCCGGGCCACGACCTCGGGGGGAACCTCGATCCTTATGGACCGTTTCACCGTACTGATCTCTTCGATGTCAACCTTCACGTTTGCTCACGACCGCCTTTGGGGCGGCTCCGTGCATTTTACCCGGTGTGGCTGCCCCGAGATTTGAACTCGGACGCCTCGCGGCACTGGCTTCTAAGGCCAGCGTGTCTCCCATTCCACCAGGCAGCC
>CAYJTJ010000023.1:4398-20181 GCA_964372835.1 uncultured Nitrospirota bacterium | reverse complement strand
GGCGGCGTCGCCCACGAATTCAACAATCTCCTCACGGCCATCATCGGCAATCTCGACCTTGGCGTCAAGCAGGTCGCTCCCGGTTCCGAACTCGAGTCTCTTATCTGGGCGGCCGAGCAGGCCGCCCGCCGGGCCGCCATCCTGACACAGCAACTTCTCACCTTCAGCCGGCGATCGCCGACCGACCTTAAACCTTTGGACCTGGGATCCATTGCGGAGGAGGTCATCCTCCTGCTCCGCCAGATGATTGATCGCCGGATCCGGCTCCACGGGGAGGAGGCCGAAACCCTCTGGGCCGTTCTGGCCGATGAAGGCCAGATGAACCAGGTGGTCATGAACCTCTGCGTCAATGCTCGGGACGCGATACTGGAGCGGTTGGATAGGGATCCGGATCACAGTCGCCCCTCTCCCTGGACACCCCTCATCCAAATCCGCTCGTTCAATGTCATCGCCGATGAAGCCTTCTGCCGGTCCCATCCCGATGCCCGACCGGGCGAGTTCGTCGGCGTGGAGGTCTCGGACAACGGCTGCGGCATCGACGAGAAATTGGCGGCACATATCTACGAGCCCTTCTTCACCACGAAAGAGGCCGGGCGGGGCACCGGTTTAGGACTCGCAACCGTATACGGAATCCTCAAGCAACACAACGGCTGGATCGAGTCGAGCAGCGTGCTCGGGCAGGGCTCGGCGTTCCGGTTTTATCTTCCCCGAACCGACCAGGCGGCCGATCGAGCCGACTCGCCTGTTGAGATAGAGGGGGTCCGGGGCGGGAATGAGACGATTCTGTTCGTGGATGACGAGGAACCCATCCGCCGGTTAGGGCGGATCATCCTGGAACGACAGGGGTATACGGTTCTCCTGGCGAAGGACGGGGCCGAGGCCCTGGAGGTGTTACGACGGGAGAGGTCCCGGATCTCCCTCGTGGTGCTGGACCTTACAATGCCCCAACAGTCCGGCGAGGAAGTGCTCCGGCAGCTTCGACAGGAGGATCCCTATCGGAAGGTCATTCTTTCCACCGGCCATCCCGCCGTGGGGAACACGGCGGCCGCCCGGAAGATCGGCGCCGATGGATTCATTGCGAAACCCTACCGGGCCGCCGAACTGCTCCAGATGGTCCGGGCCATCCTGGATCGTTCCGATCGGGCCACGGCCGCGACCCCGGACTAATTCACGCCCGAATATTTCAAGCCCCATCACCGAACGAGAAGGATATAGAGGTCGTTCACGTTTGTGCCCGTAGGACCCGTTCGGATCAGCCCGCCGAGGGTTTTAAAGAATCGGTACGAGTCGTTCCGGTTCAGATACCGATCCGGATCAAGGCCCCTTCGCCGCGCGTACAGCAGCGTCCTATGGTCCACGACCGCGCCGGCCGCGTCGGTTGGGCCATCGACTCCGTCCGTTCCAAAGGCCGCCAGCGTTGTCCCGTTCAGGCCCGTGATCTCTTTGATCGCCGCCAAGGCAAACTCCTGGCAGCGACCCCCTTTCCCCGATCCCGCTACGGTCACGGTCAGTTCTCCCCCCGCCACAAGACAGGCCGGGGGCCGGAGGGGCCTGCCCTCCTTTTGGATACGTCGGGCTATCGTACCGAAGAGCGTGGCGACGGCCCGGGCCTCGCCCTGGAGCCGGGAGGTTAGAATGAAGGGACGATACCCCAGCCGGCGGGCCCGTTTGGCCACGGCCCAAACCGCCGCTCGATTATCCCCGATGATGATGTTCCGTACTCGCCGGAAGAAGGGATGCCCGGGCTTGGGCGTCTCGGGCCGGCCCCCTCGAAGGCCGGCCGTAAGATGCCTTCGGACGGAAACGGGGGCCTTTGTCCAGAGGCCCCGTTCGGCCAGGATGCGGACCGCATCGCGGTAGGTTGACGGGTCCGGCACCGTTGGGCCGGACCCGATCACATCCAGGGGATTTCCGATGACGTCCGACAAAATGAGCGAGACGACTCGGGCCGGTCGGCAGGCAAGCGCCAGCTGACCTCCCTTCAGCATTGAAAGATGCTTCCTCACGGTGTTCAACTCCTTAATCGTGGCTCCGGCCCGGATAAGGCCGTCCGTCACGCGCTGTTTATCCCGGAGCGATATTCCTTCGGGGGGCAGGGGAAGCAGAGCCGAGGCGCCGCCGGAGAGCAGGACCAGGACGAGATCATCGGGGCCGGATCCTCGGATCAAACGGACGAGCCGCGTCGCGGCGGCCCGCCCGGCGGCGTTCGGGATGGGGTGGCCGGCCGCGACCACCTCGACCCGTCTTAACCGGGGAAACCGGCTCGGTTTCGTGATCACGAGCCCCGAGTCGATCCTCCGACCCAGAACCCGTTCCACGGCGGCCGCCATCATGGGTGCGGCTTTCCCGGCGCCGATCACGATGATTCGGCGAACGGCATCCAAGGAATAGATCGCCGTACGACCGGCAGTATGGTCCGGTCTTTCCACGTCGCCCGCCAGCGGCGCTTCGATCCGGAGTCGGGATCCCTCGAGGTGGAGTGAACGCCGCACGGCCTCAGCCGGATCGGAGGCCTCTAACGCCGCCCGGATCAGGGACCGGACTACCGAGAGCATCCGGCTTTGCCGGTGCGACCGCGGGGGTTTGGGGGACATGTGAGGACCTAAAACTTCATCTTAGCCGCGGCCGTCCCCCGATACAACAGCCGCATCAGCGGGAGGCGCGTTCCCAATCGGCGAGGAATTTCTTCAGACCGATGTCGGTCAGCGGATGTTTGATGAGCTGCTGGAGGATCGGAAACGGCATCGTGGCGATATGGGCCCCCGCCAGCGCGGCCTCAACCACATGCATGGGGTGCCGGATGCTCGCGGCCAGGATTTCGGTCTTGTACCCGTAATTTCCATAGATCGTTTTGATCTGGCGGATGATCTCCATGCCGGACTGGCTGATGTCATCCAGCCTTCCGATGAACGGGCTGATATAAGTGGCCCCTGCCTTCGCGGCCAGGAGGGCCTGCGAGGGAGAAAAGGCCAGCGTCATATTGACCCGGATGCCCTCTCCGGTAAGCCGTTTGCAGGCCTTCAACCCCTCCAGTATCATCGGCAGCTTGACCACGATGTTCTTATGGATTTTGGCCAGGTCCCGTCCCTCCTTGAGCATCCCGTCGGCATCCACGCTCACGACCTCGGCGCTGATCGGTCCGTTCACGATCGAGCAGATCTCGTTGAGGATGTCCCGGAATGGACGGCCTTCTTTCGAAACCAGCGACGGGTTCGTCGTCACCCCGTCGAGGAGCCCCATCGAAGCCGCCTCTTGTATCTCTTTCACATTCGCCGTGTCTAGAAAAAATTTCATGGCATCCTCCCTTTATATGTAGGGGCCCGTGCGGATGGCGCTTGGAGGTCCCCGGCAGAGCCGCGAACCGGCTCCTTATCCACCGCTATCCGCTCTTCTTCGAATAGGCCTCGGCGCAGGTCGGGCTGCAAAAATAGAGGGTCTCGCCCTTCACGCTCTTCGTGATCGCGCCGACTTGCGGAATGTATACCCCGCAGACGGGATCCTTCACCATCTCTCCCGTGAGCCTTTGGGGCCCTTTTTCCCGGCGCCGGGCCAAAACGGCGAATCCGATCAGACCCTTGACCAGCAGGTAGAGGAAAAAAAACAGGATCAGGAACAAAAGAAGTCGCACGATCGCTCCCTACGACTTCTTTTTTAGAACCTCGATCTCCTGCCGGATCTCCGTCGCCTTGGCGTGCTGCGGATTGGTCTCAAGCAAGGCCTCCCAGGCCCGTATCGCCCCCTGGGCATCCCCCTTGTCCTTCGCGAGGATCAGTCCGAGATTAAACAGCGCCGGCTCATACCGGGGAGACTGGATGAGAACGCTCTTCAACTCCCGGATGGCCGAGTCGTAGTTCTTCTGGACATAATACGTCGTGGCCAGATCGGTTCGTGCCCCCACATGTTTCGGATCGAGTTCGAGGTAACGTTGATAATACTCCTGCGCCTCCGGATATCGTGCGATTTGGATATTCGCACCCGCAAGGAAAAGCAGGGCCTCCTTGTCTTTCGGATTTTTCTCCAGCCGCTGCTTTTGTTCCACCAGCGCGGCCATGAACTTCGCCCCTTCCTCCATCTCCGGATCCCGGCCCTGGGCCGCGGGAGACGGCGGCGTGATCGGGGGATGATTCGGGGGCATCGAACCGGGAGAGGCCGAAGGGGAGTTGCAGGCCGCGAGAAGGAGAGCGAGTACCGGCAGGAACAAAAAGAAGTCCAGATGCTGACGCCGGATGACCATTTTCACCTCGAACCCATCTTATCGGATGCCCGTGTCGCTGTCAAGACGAAGACCCGGAGGTGGATGGGGGTCGGCCTTGAGGATGTCGAGGACCGCCTCGGCCAACGGCCGCGTCATTCCCGCCACCCCGACCAGCTCTTCGCTCGTGGCTCGCCGAATCGCGTCCAGGCTTCCGAATTTTTTTAGGAGCGCCCGCTTTCGCGTCTCCCCGATTCCCTTGACCTCGTCTAAAACGGACAAAACAAGCTCGCGGCCGCGGAGGGTTCGATGATACGTGATCGCAAAGCGGTGCGCCTCGTCGCGGATGCGCTGAAGAAGATGCGTCGCCGGCGAGGCCGGATCCAGAACGATCGGTTCGGAAACCTCCGGGAGAAAAACCCGTTCAAACTTTTCGCCCTTTTCCTTCGCCAGCCCGATCACGTCGATATGATGCGGGGGCCCGTGCGCTCCACCGGTGGCGGACTCGTCCGCCCGGGCGGATGCTCCGATGCCCCCACACCCCGCGCTCGCACCGGCCCGGCCGGATGCTCGCCTTTCTCCATCCATGAGTCCCACTTCACGCAGCGCCTCGATAGCGGCCGAGAGCTGGCCCCTCCCCCCGTCGATCACGATCAGGTCCGGCAGCGGTTCTCCCTGGTCCCGCGCCCGGGAATACCAGCGCACCAATACCTCCTTCATCATCCCGAAATCGTTCGCGCCCTGGATCATCCGAATTTTGAACTTGCGGTAGGCCGATTTTTTCGGCCGATTGTCTTCCCAGACGACCCGCGAGCCCACCGCCTGATCTCCCATGATGTTCGAGATATCGAAGCCCTCGATACGGGCCGGAAGCCGGCCAAGTCCGAGAAGGCGTTTTAGCTCCTGCGCGGCGGCCGTGCCGGCCTGCCGGACACGAAGATGCTCCTCGAGCGCGACCCGGGCGTTGTCCCGGGCCAGCGCGATCAACTGGGCGGCCTTTCCGCGTTGGGGGCGGAAGAGGCGGACCGGCCCCCCCCGTTTTTGGGTCAGCCACTGCTCGAGAAGATCGGCCTCGGACGGACGGACGGCCGTCACGACCTCGGGCGGGACAATGCTATCCTTGTTATAGAACTGCTGAATGAAGGCGCGGTAAAGCTCGTCGTCTCCCAGTGTGGGGACATTATAACGGGGCCCCTCATCAAAACGGGGCCCCTCCGTTGCGCCCAGGATCGTACTCTTCGGCGCAATTCCTCCCCTATGCGCACCAGGATCGATATCTTTTTGCGGGGGCATCTCCCCTATGCCGGCCAGGAAGAAATCCTTCCGGCCGACCATCATCCCGCCCCGGATGATGAGCACCTGAAAATCGAGCGCCTCGCCCCCGCGGGCCGTTGCGATCACGTCCAGGTCGGCAATATCGGTGGTGGTAATCCGCTGATGCTCCAGTGTTCGCTCGATGTGAACCACCTGATCGCGCAGCCGGGCCGCTTCCTCGAAGTTCAGGCGGGCCGCCTCGATCTCCATCCGGCTCCTTAAAATTTTAAGAAGCTCATTGTCCTTTCCCTCCAGGAACATCTGGACCTGACGCATCATCTCCTGATAATCCTCTCGGCTCTGCTGCCCGGTGCACGGGGCCAGGCAACGCTTGATTTCATACTCGATGCAGGCCCGCTCCGCTTTTCCATCGATGACGATGTTGCAGTTGGGAAGGGGGAATAGGCGGCGGAGGAGACGGAGGGTCTCCCGCATGGCATGCGTCGGAACATAGGGTCCGAAATATCGGGCCCCGTCCGGCTTAACCCGCCGGACGATCCGAAGCCGGGGAAAATCGTCCTGAATCGGCAAACGGAGGTAAGGATAGTTCTTGTCATCGCGAAGGACGACGTTGTACTTGGGACGGTATTTCTTGATGAGGTTGTTCTCGAGGAGCAGCGCCTCCAGTTCGCTCGCCGTCACGAGGCATTCCACATCCCGGACCCGGCTCACCATGTGCCGGATCCGTGGCGTCAGCGCGGCGCCCTTCTGAAAATAGGTCCGGACCCGGTCGGACAAGACCTTCGCCTTCCCGATGTAAAGGACGCCCCCGGATCCCCGCATCAGATAAACCCCGGGCTGCGCCGGAAGGTGTTTTAACCTTTCTTCGAGGCGGGTCATGGCGGCCGCTGAGGCGGATCGATTTCGCATTGAACCCTCGAAGACCATTATACGAGCGCGCCGCGAAACGGGTCAACAAAAAGCCCCCGCCCCCCCGCGAAGGGGGGTGGGGGCCTCGAATCCGACCGGGACGGGCTGTTTAGTACATGTCCCCCATCCCTCCGCCGTGTCCGGGCATCGGCGGGGACTTTTTCTCCTCCGGCACCTCGGTCACCATCACTTCGGTGGTCAGCATCAGCCCGGCCACGCTGGCCGCGTTCTGAAGGGCGGTGCGTGTCACCTTCGTGGGATCGATGATTCCGGTCTCGACCATGTCGACGTAGGTCTCGGAAATGGCGTCAAAACCCACGTTGGTTTTTTCCTTCCGGGTCCGCTCCACGATGACCGAGCCCTCGCAGCCGGCATTCGCCACGATCTGGCGGATCGGCTCCTCCAGCGCCCGTTTCACGATGTTCACGCCGATCTGCTGATCCCCTTCGGGCTTGATCTTATCCAGCGCCGGAATGCAACGGAGCAGCGCCACCCCGCCGCCCGGGACGATCCCTTCCTCGACGGCGGCCTTGGTCGCGTGCAGCGCATCCTCGACGCGTGCCTTCTTCTCTTTCATCTCGGTCTCGGTGGCCGCACCGACGTTGATCACGGCCACGCCGCCCACGATCTTCGCGAGCCGCTCCTGCAGCTTTTCGCGATCGTAGTCCGAAGTGGTCTCCTCGATCTGGGCCTTGACCTGCTTCACCCGGCCCTGGATCTTGGCGGAATCACCCGCCCCCTCGATGATGGTGGTGTTATCCTTGTCGATGTTCACCCGCTTGGCCCGGCCAAGATCGGTCACCTTGATGTTCTCCAGTTTCAGGCCCAGCTCTTCCGAGATCACCTGTCCGCCCGTGAGAACCGCGATATCCTCCAGCATCGCCTTGCGCCGGTCCCCGAAGCCCGGGGCCTTCACGGCCGCGCAGTGGAGCGTTCCCCGGAGCTTGTTGACCACCAACGTGGCCAGGGCCTCTCCCTCGACTTCTTCGGCGATGATCACGAAGGGCTTGCCCATTCGGGCGATCTGCTCCAAAATAGGGAGCAGGTCCTTCATCGCGCTGATCTTTTTCTCATTGATCAGGATCAGCGGATCTTCCAGCGTGACCTCCATCCGTTCGGGATCCGTGATGAAATAGGGCGACAGGTATCCGCGGTCGAACTGCATTCCTTCCACGACATCCAGTGTCGTCGTCATGCTCTTGGCCTCTTCGACCGTGATCACGCCGTCCTTCCCCACCTTCTCCATCGCCTCGGCAATCAGCTCCCCGATCGTCGGATCGTTATTGGCCGAGATCGTCCCGATCTGGGCGATCTCCTTTTTCGTCTGGCAGGGTCTGGATAGCTTCTTGAGCTCCTCCACGACGACGTCTACGGACTTGTCGATGCCGCGTTTGATGTCCATGGCGTTCGCCCCGGCCGAGACGCTCTTCACGCCCTCTTTGAAGATGGACCAGGCCAGAATGGTCGCGGTCGTGGTTCCGTCTCCCGCCGCGTCGCTCGTCTTGCTGGCGACTTCCTTGACCAGCTGGGCCCCCATATTTTCATAGGGGTCTTTCAATTCGATCTCTTTGGCCACGGTCACGCCGTCCTTGGTAATCGTCGGCGCGCCGAACCTTTTGTCGATCATCGCGTTTCTCCCCTTCGGGCCCAGAGTGGCCTTGACGGCGTCGGTCAACTGATTGACGCCGCGGAGAACGGCCGCGCGAGCCGTTTCGCTGAACAACATCTGCTTTGCCATAAAAACACCTCTTTCCTTATCTTGGACGGGGCCCATCCGGGCCCCGCGCCTGGTTGTGGAATTATTTTAACCGGGTTGCCGCCGATGGAACCCGCTTACTTTTCGAAGACCCCGAGGATGTCTTCTTCTTTAACGATGAGGTAGTCCGTCCCATCGATATTGATCTTGCTTCCGGAATACTTGTCGAACAAGACAAAATCGCCGGCCTTGAGGCTCTTCACCTCGGACCCGACCGCTTCGATCTTTCCCTTCTGTGGCTTCTCCTTGGCCGCCTCAGGAATATAAATCCCGCCCGAGGTCTTCTCCATCTCCTCGGAGTAACTCACGAAGACGCGGTCCTTTAACGGCTTAAACTTGATCGAGGTTGCGCTCTGTTTCGTCGCGGATTGCGTGACCATAACCATCCCCCTTTGTTAATGATGATCTGTTTAAAGTAGATTAGCACTCTCTAAAACAGAGTGCCAATCTACAATGGTACCTAACCGGATGTCAAGTCTTTTTTTGGCGGGTTACCCGGCGACCTGTAATTCCCGGGTTTGTTTAAAGATTTCCCATGTTTTAATGAGTTCGATCGCCTTCTGAAGCTGGACATCCTCCGTTTCCTGAAGGGGCTCGGCGGATGGGGGAAACCCAGGCTCCTTTTGCTCTCGACCCGAGTGCGGGTCCGGCGCGTCATTTTTGAGATGTCGCTCCAGGTCCTTCTCCCTCAGAATCGGGGGCGCTTCCCCTGCGGTCTTAGCCCCGGCGGGCCTGACCAGGATATCCGGGGTGATTCCCGTGTTCTGGATCGAACGTCCCTTCGGCGTGTAGTATTTCGCGGTCGTCAATCGAAGACCGGATCCGTCCGTCAGTTGGAGTATCGTCTGGACCGAGCCTTTGCCGAAAGTGTGTGTGCCCAGGACGATCGCCCGGCCCCAGTCCTGGAGCGCGCCTGATACGATCTCGGAGGCGGACGCGCTTCCCTCGTTAACGAGGACGATCATGTTGTAGGAGTCATAGGGATTCTTGTTGCTGGAGAGGTATTCATCCTTCTCCTTCTTCGGGTCGCGGCCTCGAATGGTCACCACGGACTTCCCGGCAGGGATGAACAGTTCGGTCGTCTCGACGGCCGACGTCAGCAGGCCTCCGGGATTGTTCCGAAGATCCAGAATGATCGACTGCATCTTCTGATCCTTCAGCTTTTTCAGAGCGGCGGTGAGATCCTTGGCCGTCATCTCCGTGAACTGGGAGATCCGGACGTATCCGATATTGGACTCCAGCATCCGGCTCTTCACGCTGTCGATCTTGATCATCTCCCGAATCAGCTCGAAGCGCAGCGGTTCCTCGACTCCCTCCCGCTGGATCGTCAGATTCACCTTGCTCCCCTTGGGGCCTCTCATCCTTTGAACGGCCTCCATCAAGGTCATGTCTTTCGTGGATTCCTCATCCACCTTGATGATGGTGTCCCCCGTCTTGATACCGGCACGGGCGGCCGGGGTCTCCTCAATCGGCGCGATGACGATCAGCCGGTTGTCCTTTATCCCGATCTGGATGCCGAGCCCTCCGAACTCGCCCTTGGTGTCGACCTGCATCTCGCGATAAACCTCGGGTGACATGAAAGCGGAGTGCGGGTCCAGTGTGTTCAGCATCCCCCGGATCGCCCCGTAGACGAGATCCTTACTCTTGGACTCCTCCACGTAATTCTTCTGGATCAGGGATAGCACTTCCGAGAAAACCTTGAGTTCCTCATAGGCATCGGCTTCGGCCGAGAGGGCGTTCCGGAGTCCCTTGCCGATGACCACCCCGGTGGTGAAGACGACGATCAGCAGGATGGCCGCGATCCCCATCCAGGTTTGTTTCTTCTGAGACATGGATTCCTCCCGATTAGGCCCGGCCCCGCGAACACCGTTGGTTGAAGGGCTCCGCCCGGTTCATCTCGATAGGCCAAACCGGCCTGTCCCGTGCGTGAGGAACCGGCTCCACCCTCGAAGGAACCGGCCTCCTTAAGTGGGGGTTCCTATTTGCCCCTGCCTAATTTTATCCTCTCCCGATCCCAAAGGCAAGCCGGTCCTTTTTGGCCGGACCGGATCATCGTTTCTTCAGCCAGGCCAGGGGGTTTTGCGGGTCGGCCCCTCGACGGATCTCGAAGTATAGATTGCTATCCTCCGTCAGACCCGTGTCCCCGATCTCGCCGATCACCTGGCGGCCGCCGACCCGGTCCCCGGGCGCCACGACCAACCGACCGGCATGGGCGTAAAGCGAATAGTAGTCCTCCCCGTGATCCAGGATCACCAACAGACCGTAGCCCCGCAACCAGTCGGCGAAGACCACCGTCCCATCAAAGACCGAGCGGATGGGCTGTCCCTGGGCCGCCTGGATTTCGATCCCTTTTCGAAACACCTCCGTGTCAAAGGTGGGGTGTTTCTGCCGGCCGAATAAGGTCACCACCCGGCCCTCCGTCGGCCAGTCGAGGAAACCCCGCTGGCGCGTGAATCCGGTGAGGACCTCCCTTTCGCGTCGGGCCTTTCGCTGCCGCTCGAGCTCCTCGATCAGCCCCTTTAGGCGGGACGTGGAGTCCTCCAGTTCCTTGACGGCCTGCTCGTAGGTCGCTCTCTCTTTGCGGACGCCGGCCAGGAGCCGGTCTTTTTTCCGCTTCTCTCCCTGGATCTCGTTCAGCTTCCGTTGCGTGGCGGTCTTGTACAGGACCAGGTCGCTCCTCGCATTTCGGAGGGCGGTCTCTTTCGACGTGAAGTCCGCCACGGCCGCCTGGTAGCTTTCCAGGAGTTCACTCTCCTTTTTCGAAACCCAGGACAGGTAATAGAAGCGCTTCAGAAGGTCATAGTAACCCTCCGCAGCGAACAGCGCCCTCGTCGATCCGACCCGCCCCTCCTGGTACAGAACGCGGACCCGCGCCCGGACTCGATCTTCCTTGTCCTCGATTTCCTTCCGGAGAGAGTCTATTTCAACACTCAGTGTCTGGATCTGCTGATCGCGTTCGATCAGCTGGAGATTGATGACGGCCAGTTCCTTCTTCTTGATGGCCCGTTGATGATCCACTTCTTCAAGGCCGGTCAGGATCGAATTCTCGCGCCGGGCGGCCGATTGGCTTTTCCGTTGCTGGTCGGCGATCCTCATGCGCAGCCGGTCCAGCTCAAGCTTCTCCTTTTCGATCCGTTTGGCGACCGAGTCGGCCGTCTGGGCCTCGGTCCCTTCCGGAAGCCAAGGGGCCGCACCCAGTCCGATCACGAGGACGGTGATGAGGGCCCGGAACCACTCCCCCCGGCCATGTTTTTTTAGCCACGGCGTCATAGCAGCCGTCGAATCGAAATCAGGCTTCCCGCAAACCCCAACGTCACGCCCACCGCCACGAACAGCAGCGCCCAAGAGGCCGGCAGGAAGGAGATGGCGAACCCGCTCCCAAGAAACCGGCTCATCTCAATCAGCCGAGGGACCACCAGCCCGTAAATTCCGTGTAGGATGAGAAGCGAAAAAAGCCCGCCGAACAACCCGATCATCGCCCCTTCCATGAGAAACGGCAGTTGGATATACATCCGTGTGGCCCCAATGAGCTTTAAGACTTCGATCTCGGCCAGTCGGGCCCAGACCGTCAAGCCGATCGTGGTGGAGGTGATGACCACGGTGGCCAGGCCGAGAATCATCCCCCCCAAGGCCCCGGCCACCTTCAGGACCTCCATGAGGGCATCGACATTCTCGACCCACTCGCGGCCATACTGGATCTCCTCGATTCCCTTGAACTTTCCCAGGCGCTCGGCCAATCGCCGAACCGTCTCGGGGGCCTGAAAGGCCTTATCGGGGGTGATCTCGAAGGAAGCCGGAAGGGGATTATCCCCGAGCCCTTTTAAGAGGAAGTCATTTCCCTCCGACGAGCTTCGGAACATTTCGAGGGCCGCATCCTTCGAGGTAAAAGTAAGACCGGACACCCCGTCCTCCTTGGCGATCTGCTCCCGAAGGTCGGCGATCTCCTTTTCGGGAAGTCCGTCCTTAAGATAGGCGATGACCTTAATCTCCTGCCGGAGCGAACCCATCAGGCTGTTCAGATTCAGATAGACCATGAGAAAAACACCGATCAGCATTAAGGTGAAGGCGATCGTGACCGTCGTGATCACGACGGCCGAGAAGTTCTCCCGCAGGCCGAGGAAGGCCTCCTTGACGAAATAGTGGAATTGCCAGATCACCCCCCGCCCTCCACGATCCTCCCCTCCTTCAGAACGATCACGCGTCGCTGGGCGCGGAGAAGGAACTCGCGATTGTGCGTCGCCACCAGGACCGTGGTCCCCTTGGTGTTGATCTCCTTCAACAGGTCGAGAATCTCGATCGCCAGATCGGCGTCCAGATTCCCGGTGGGCTCATCCGCCAGCAGGATCACCGGCCGATTCACGATCGAGCGGGCCACGCTCACTCGCTGCTGCTCCCCGGCCGAGAGCATGCGGGGCAGCATCTCTTTCTTTCGCTCAAGCCCGACCGAGGCGAGGACCTCCGTCACCCGCTTCCGGATTTCCGCCGGAGCCGCCCCCACCACGCGCATCGCCACGGCCACGTTATCGAAAATCGTTTTCTTGGGTAGCAGCTTGAAGTCCTGGAAAACGAATCCGATTGTTCTTCGGAAATACGGAAGACTGGATTCCCGCAACCGGGCGATATTTCTTTTTTGGATTAGGATCTGTCCGGAATCCGGGCGTTCCAGCCCGAAGAGAAGCTTTAAGAGGGTCGACTTGCCGGCGCCGCTCGGCCCGGTGATAAAGGCGAACTCGCCTTTTTCGATCCGAAGGGTGACATCCTCCAGCGCCACCCGGTTCCGGCCATACGACTTTTGGACATGGAAGAGTTGGATCATTCGTTACGGCTTCCGTGGCTCCTCCCGTGAAGCCAGGTAGTCCAGAATCATATCGTCCAGGCTCTTCTTCCAACCCATTGGAGAAGGAGAGCTCTTCTCGGAGAACCCTTCGGACATCGCCGATGAACCGGCCGGAACCTCCCTCGGGGGGGGCGGCGACGACGGCGGCGATTTTCCACCCACACGGCCCGACTTCAGATCCTGGATCATTTTCTTGTGTTGATCGTTGATCATCTCCTTCAGGCGGGCGGGAAGATGTTCGGCCTTTAGAAGATCGGCGTAATCCGTCTTTCGGGTGGCCAGGATCGCCCCGTTCTGGAAAAGGAACGTCACGATCGCGGGGTGGGTCGGACCGGAGTCCTCGGTCTGGACATGATAGGTCCTTCCCTCGTGCTCGATATCGGTGTTCAGGCCCGGGATCATCGGATCCGCTAACCCTCCCTCGCCTCGAAGGCATTCTGAATGAGCCGGCAGGTCGGCCGACCCGCTTCCGACGGCTCGATCAGAACCAGATCGAAACGGCAGAGGCAATATGAAAACCCACGGCGGGCCCGGTAAAGCTCGGCCAGGCGGGTCAGACGTCCCTGTTTCCGTCCATCCACCGCGGCGGAGGCCCCTCCGAACCCCGTCCCCCGACGGGCCTTCACCTCGACGAAAACCAGGACGTCCCCGTCAAACGCGACGAGATCGATTTCACCCCTCCAGAGCCGCACGTTTCGATCCACGATCCGGTAGCCCCGCCGCGCGAGGTACCGGGCCGCGTCCGCCTCGGCCGTCCTTCCGAACGCGAGGGTTTCGCGGCTCATATGCGACCCGCCCCGTCTCCGGCCGATCGAACGGGTCGAAAGCTCCTCCGGTGAATCGGACAGGGACCATGTCGCATCAGGGCACTCAAGTGCTCCTCCGTCCCGTAACCCTTGTGGGACCGGAATCGGTATTCGGGATACAGCCGGTCGTACTCCAGCATCAGCCGGTCCCTCGTGACCTTGGCGATGACCGAGGCGGCGGCGATGCTCTGGCTCCGGTCGTCCCCCCGGATCAGGGATTTCTGGGGTATTCCGATGGCCGGCAGACGGACCGCGTCGATCAGCAGATAGTCCGGCCGTACCGAAAGAAGGGAAACGGCCTGCGTCATGGCCTGGAGGGTCGCCTGAAGAATATTGATCCGATCGATCGTTTCGGGATCCACGATCCCCACGCCGATCGCCACCGCCCGGCATTGAATTTCATCGAAGAACCCCTCCCGTTGCCGCGCGGAGAGCTTTTTGGAATCGCGCAGGCCCGTGAGGGCGGACGATTCCGGAAGGATGACGGCTGCGGCGACGACCGGCCCGGCGAGCGGTCCCCGCCCGGCCTCGTCCACGCCGGCGATACGCCGGAACCCCAGCGAGGCGCCCTCCTCCTCAAAGAAGGTCCGGTTCAATCGCGATTTTACATCCGTCTTGAGAAACCCATCCGGAGCGATCATCCGTCTCCGCCGTGATCCGGTCCCATCCTTCCGTGGCTAACCCTTATCGACGTTCACAGGCTCCGGCTCGGGTTCGGTCTGGCTTTCCGCGGCGGGAGCCGGCGCGGCTTCCGGACTGAATTCCCGCTCGGTGATTCGGGCGGCCTTGCCCTGCTTGGTCCGGAGATAATAGAGTTTCGCCCTCCGCACGCGGCCTTCCTGGACCACCTCGATTTTCTCCAGGCTCGGCGCGTGCAACGGAAAGATTCGCTCAACGCCCACTCCGTACGAGATCTTTCGAACCGTCACCGTTTCACGCGGCCCTCCACCCTTTCGGGCGATCACGGCTCCCTCGAACACCTGGGTGCGCTCCTTCTCCCCTTCCTGTACCCGAACGGAGACGCGAATCGTGTCCCCCACTCGGAAAGCCGGAATCTCGGATTTCCTAAATCCCTGTTCCACTCGATCCAATCGATTCATAAACGCCTGCCTCCTCCTGATATCCCATCGGGACGCGCCCACGCAAAACCGGTCCGCATCGCGTGCGGCCAATTCCCTTTAGCCGTTTGGGTCCTCTTCCTTCGTGATCTCCTTAAGAATCGCCCGATCCTCCTCCGTGAGGACCGATCCCCTAAGCAGGTCGGGCCGCTTCCGGCGCGTATTCCGGAGGGCCTGTCTCCGCCGCCACGCTCGGATCGCCTCGTGGTCCCCCGATGCGAGCACCTGCGGGACGGTCAACCCGCGGAAGGTGGCCGGGCGGGTGTAGTGGGGGTAGTCCAGAAGCGGCCCCGCGAAAGAATCTTCACGGGCCGATCTCGGATCTCCCAACACGCCCGGGATCCACCGGATCGCGGCCTCCAGCATAACCAGGGCCGGAAGCTCTCCCCCGGTTAAGACATAATCCCCGATCGAGATTTCCTCGATGGGGAGACCCTCCCGGACCCTCTCGTCGACGCCTTCATACCGCCCGCAGATAAAGACCAGCCGGCGCTCCTCCCGACTGAACGTCTCGGCCATCCCCTGCGTGAATCGCTCCCCCTGCGGCGAGGTGAGGACGATCCGGAGGTCCCGGCCCTCCGAACGGAGATGATCCACCGCTTTATAGATCGGCTCGGGCTTCATGACCATTCCGGCCCCGCCGCCGTACGGATGGTCGTCCGCCGTCCGGTGGCGGTCCTCGGTGAAGTCCCGCAGGTCGTGCACCCGGGCCTTGAGCCCTCCCTTTTCGACCGCAAGCCGGAGCATCCCTTCGGCCAGGACGGCCCGGACCATTTCCGGAAAAAGCGTCAAGATGTCGCAGCGCAACACGGTCTTTCATGCCCCGGGGCAAAGTCGCATCACTCCGTCTTAAGAAGCCCCTCGATCGGACGGAGGATCATCTTTTTCTC
>CAYJTJ010000023.1:0-4298 GCA_964372835.1 uncultured Nitrospirota bacterium | reverse complement strand
CGCATCACTCCGTCTTAAGAAGCCCCTCGATCGGACGGAGGATCATCTTTTTCTCCGGCAGGTTTACCTCAAGCACGACGTCCTTGATCGCCGGAATCAGATGCTCCCGCGAGCCCTCGCGGACGACGAGCACATCGTTACTCCCCGTCGGCCAGATCTCCCGAATCTCCCCCAGGTACCGTCCCTCCTCCAGGTAGACCTTCAACCCCAGAAGATCGTGCTGGAAGAAGCGGCCCTCCGGAAGGGGAATCGCCTCGTCCGATGGAATCCAGACCGTTCCGCCGACGAAGGGTTCGACCTGCTCGATCCGGCTGAATTCGCGGCAAAACAGAATCACCCCAGGTGGTCCGGACCGGACTTCCGTCACCGTACAGGCCCGGGTGGATCCGTTCGCGGCTTGAAGCCGGACCGTCTTGAGATCATGGAACCGGGCCGGGTCATCCGTCAGGGGCCGGACCCGCAGCCCGCCCTTCAGGCCGTGCGTCTTCGTGATCTCCCCGATCACGATCCAGTCATCTTTGTCGGGCATTCCTACTCGAGGATCTCGAGGACGCAGCGCTTGCCCAGCTTCGTGCCCGCCGCGTTCAGAATCGTTCGCATCGACTGCGCCGTCCGGCCCTGCTTTCCGATCACTTTGCCCAGATCCTCCTGGGCGACGCGCAGTTCAATGATCGTCGTCTTCTCACCATCGGTCTCTCTCACGGATACGGCCTCGGGTTTGTCCACAAGCGATTTTGCGATCAACTCGATGAGCTCCTTCATCGGCGCCTCTTCCATTTCAACCCCTCCCGCCGCAGATCGCGGGGACGTCCGGAAGGCACCCGATAAAACCCGGAGCGGCCCCCTATTTAGCGGTCTTCGATGGCGGTTTCAAGCCCGCCTTTTTGAACAGCTGCTTCACCGTGTCGGAAACCTGAGCTCCTTTGCTAAGCCAGTCGGCCGCGCGATCCGGCTTGATCCGAATCGACACCGGATCCGCCAGGGGATCGTAGGAACCGATAATTTCAATGCATCGACCGTCCCGCGGCATGCGGGAGTCCGCCACCACGATCCGGTAGTACGGACGCTTGTGCTTTCCCCTCCGGGTCAAACGAATCATTGTGGACACGTCAAATCATCCCTCCCAATTGGTTTTATAGAGCCCTCAACAGATCGGCGATCCCCCCGCGCCCCGGCGAACGGGACAGCGTCTTCAATAATTTCTTGGCCTGAAGAAACCGCTTGAAGAGCCGATTCACTTCCTGGACGCTCGTCCCGCTGCCCCGGGCGATCCGCTTCCGCCGGGATCCGTCGATCAGCATCGGCTGTCGTCGTTCCCGGACCGTCATCGAGTCGATGATCGCCTCCATTCGGGCGAACTCCTTTTCCGGAACGCCCGGCCGGCCGGCCTCTTTGAGGACCCGGCCCGCCCCCGGGATCATCCCGATGAGGCTCTCGATCGAGCCCATCTTCCTCACGTTCTTGATCTGGTCCCTGAAATCCTCGAAGGTAAAGCCTCCGGCCTCCGACTTCCGGGCCAACGCCGCGGCCTGCGACTCGGCCTCCTCCTTGGAGAAAGCCTCCTCCGCCCGCTCGATCAGCGAGAGCACGTCGCCCATCCCTAGGATCCGCGAGGCCATCCGCTCGGGATGAAACACCTCAAGCGATTCGAGCTTCTCGCCCGTGCCGATGAATTTCACCGGAATCCCGGTCGCGGCCCGGATCGAAAGCACCGCGCCGCCCCGCGCGTCGCCGTCCAGCTTGGACAGAACGATCCCCGTCAGGCCGACCTCGCGGTGAAACCGCTCGGCGATCCCAACCGCATCCTGGCCGGTCATCGCGTCGGCCACGAGGAGAATTTCGTGCGGGCCCACCGCGCTCTTGATCGCCTTCAGCTCGGCCATCAGGGCGTCGTCGATATGGAGCCGACCCGCCGTATCCAGAATCAGGAGGTCGTCGTTGCGATCCCGCGCTCGGGACAGCGCCTTGCGACAGACGGCCACGGCGTCCGGCTCGGGAAGGGTCTGAACCTCCACGCCGATCTGCCCCCCCAGCACCACCAACTGCTCGACGGCCGCCGGCCGGCGGGGATCGGCCGCGGCGAGCAACACGCGTCTTCCTTCGCCCTTGTAGCGGCGGGCGAGCTTTCCGGCCGTTGTGGTCTTCCCGGAGCCCTGCAGCCCCACCAGCATCACGACCGTCGGCGGGGTGGACGAAAGCGGCAGTATCTTTCCATCCGAAACCGGGCCGCCCATCAGCCGGTGAAGCTCATCCCAGACGATCTTCACCACGAGCTGACCGGGCGTCAGGCTTTCGCGGACCTCCCGGCCGACCGCCTTCTGCCGCACGGCCTGAAGAAAATCCTTGACGATCTTGAAATGGACGTCTGCTTCGAGGAGGGCGAGACGGACTTCCTTTAGCGCGGAATCGATATCGGATTCATTTAATACCCCCCGGCCCTTAAGCTTCCTGAAAATGGCTTCCAACTTTGCGGACAGCCGGTCCAGCACGAAAGTCTACCCCCGCGTCTTTCTTCTCGAAAAGTTTGGTAAATCATAAAATTTTCATTAAGTTTAAATAATTAGGCCCGGCAAGTCAAGAATAAAATCAGACGACGCGGAGCGTTAAAGCCGCCCGAAGGAAGGAGTCGGATCGGACGGGGCTTCGTTGACAGAATCCCCGTTCCTCTGCCATAATCCCCGACCATCGTCCGGGCGCCGGAGGGAGACCCACGTGGCGGAGGATTTTGACAGAACACAGCGAAACTTGTGGCTCGCCTTCCTTGAAGAGGCGAAGGCGAACCGGATGTACACCGCCTTCGCGCTCCGGGCGATGGAGGAAAATCATCCCGAGGTGGCCCAGCTTTTTCTCGAGGTGGCCGGGTCCGAGACGGCCCACGCCTTAAGTCACTTAAAGGTGATCGGCCAGGTGAAAACCACGGTCGAAAACCTGCGCTATGTCGTGGAGTCGGAGCAGTTCGAATCCGGCCGAATGTACCCGAAAATGATCCAGGAGGCCCTCGATCAGGGGCGGCCGGACGCCGCCGATACCTTCCGTCTGGCGATGAACCGGGAGAGCTACCACCTCGGCCTGTTCACCGAGGCGCTGCGGGAGCTTAAGAAGAAACTGGGAACCCCCCGACCCGCCCGCGACACCGGCACACTCCCGCGTGAGGTGAGAAAACCCGGGCCGGAGGTCCGGCCGGATCCGTCGATCAAATCCACCCGGTCCATGCCGGAGGTCTCGGCCGAGCGGGGCCGTATCGCGACGCTCGAGCGGATCCGCGAGGTCGTGTTCGGGCTCCAGGACGGGCTGGTATCCACCGTGGCCGTCGTTTCCTCCGTGATGGCCGCGACGGCCAACCGGCCGATCGTCTTCATCGCGGGGCTGACCTCGGCGCTGGCCGGGATGATCTCGATGAGCACGGGAAGCTACCTTTCGTCCAAGGCCGAGAAGGAACTCCACCTCGCCGAGATCGAGAAGGAGGCGCTGGAACTCGAGAACAAGCCCGAAGAGGAGATGGCCGAACTGATCGAGATCTATCAGCACGAAGGAATGACGCTCGAGGAGGCCCAGCGGATGACCGAGCGGGTCGCCTCGGACCGGAATCTGTGGCTTAAGACACTGGTCGAAAAGGAGCTCGGGCTTTCGATCGAGACGCTGGCGAATCCGACGAAGGACGCGCTCACGATGGGCGTCTCCTTCCTCCTGGGCGCGATCGTCCCGATGATCCCGTATCTCTTCATGGCGACCGGGGCGGTGATCTGGGCCTCGATCGCGACGACCGTCGCGGCCCTTTTTTTCGTCGGGCTGGCGAAGGCCCGCGTCACGGGAAAATCGCCGGTTCGCGCGGGGCTCGAGGTCATGCTGATCGGTACCGGCTCGGGGCTTCTGGGGTACCTCATTGGAACCGTCTTTCCGCAGATGTTCGGATTGTCGATGACGCCGTAGATACTTTCAGGCTTGCCGCCGGGGACCCTTCTCAGCGAACAACGTGAGCGAGAGGGGGAGGCTCCAGCGGCTCTGCCGGTGGAGTAAGCGAGGATCGGGCTTGCCCGTCCGAGCGCGGGGTCTGGGGGCATCGGAGCAGCCGCGAAGGCGGAGCGCACGGGCCCCCAGATCAGATTGGCGGCGACGCAAGCCCCTATAATTGACCGGTTAGGTCCCATCGTCTAGCCCGGCCTAGGACACCGCCCTCTCAAGGCGGGAACACGGGTTCGAATCCCGTTGGGACCAGAATTTTTGCAAAGCGAAATTCGCGGATGATCCTTTTTGCTTGACGTGGCGGAATGGGCCGGTGTTAAATGAATGACCCGGAA
>CAYJTJ010000022.1:12831-20357 GCA_964372835.1 uncultured Nitrospirota bacterium | reverse complement strand
CAGGCCTGTCCACTGCTTTCCTCAGCAGCACCCAACTTGCGGCCACGATTCCGGCATCCCTTATAACGGCCGGCGGGAACTATCCGGTAACGGTTGTCAACCCGCCTCCTGGTGGTGGATCTTCGCTTTCTCTGCAGTTCACGGTCCTCACTGGGCCGCCGTTGATTTCGGTATCCCCGAATCAACTCACCCAAGGTTCCTATCACCGCAAGGTCAAACTGACCGGCGCGACGATTCGGCCGGGAGCCTCGGCCCAGATTGGTGGGGCCGGGATTACAATTCATCAAACAACACAGAGTATTACCTATACGGCGTCGGATAGCCGAACTGGTGGGCGGGCCTTTGCCTGGCGCGATGCGACCGGGGGCGCACTATCCCTCGCGCCATGTGATGACTGCGCCTCCGATGCAATTCCGATCCCGTTCCCCATGAATGTTTTCGATCAGGCCGTCACAAGTTTTTACGTGAACAGCAACGGCTTGATCAGCTTTGAGGGGCCCGATAGTGAATACTCCAATGTTGGAATCCCTGATTCCAATCCGCCCAACTTCCACTTAGCTCCATTCTGGGATGATCTATATACAGGCCCCGTTCATGTTCAAACGTTTGGGGCCGCCCCGAATCGGGTCATGGCCATTCAATGGGATCATATTAGCACCTGCTGTGATGTGACAAACAGCGATCTCACGTTTGAAATAATACTGGCTGAAGCCGACCAGAGCATCACATATCAATATCTCTCCCTATCCGGAGAGGATTACGACGGTCGATCTGCCACAGTGGGGATGGAGGGTCCGGGGGGGCTGCAGGGCGTAGCATATCTGGTGGACGGTGTGCCACCGGAGCATCTCTTGGAGAATAACCTGGCGGTTACATTCACTCCTACAACTTCCATTATCCTTGATCTTAGCGTAGCCCAGGATGCGTTATTAGGGTCCAGAGATATTACGGTGATCAATTTGGATGGATCCAGCATCCATCAGTCCGGGGGGCTCACGATCATTTCCAGCCCGACTCAGGTCTCGATCACCTCTCCTGTCTCGGGCAGTCTGATACAGCAGTCGTCCGTCATGGTTCAGGGGGTGGTTCCGAGCAGCAGCGGCGAAGTGGGGGTAGCGGTTAACGGCGTGGTGGCTCATGTGAGCGGCGATCTCTTCGTAGCCGATGGGGTTCCTCTGGTGTTGGGCGAGAACACGATTACGGCCGTGGCGACGGACGCAAACGGCAACAGCACTTCTGCGTCTATAACCGTGACGGCGGAAGGTCTGCAAGACCCTGTCGTGCTGTTGGCGAACCCAATAAGCGGGGCCGCTCCACTAGACGTAAACTTCTCGATTCTGACGAACCTCGCCAACCCGATTGTGAGTTATACCCTGGATGCGGACGGGGACGGCCTGGCGGACTTTGACCTCACCGCCTGGCCCGATTCCTTACAATTCAGATATAATCTGCCGGGATTGTACATAGCCATGGTGACCATCACGGATGAACAGGGTAATCTTTATTCCGATTCGATTGCGGTGAATGTTTTTTCCCTTCCAGAATTCGACGCGATGCTTCAGAATAAATGGACGGGAATGCGAGACGCCCTGCGTCAGGGTGATATTGAGGGATCTTTGACATATTTTACCTATGGCTCGCAAGAGAAGTACCGCAGGATTTTTGAGGCGATCAGTGCCGATCTAATCGAAGAGGCCCAAAATCTGCCAAATATCGCGCTGGTTACATTTTATGGGACCACGGGCAAATATCGCATTCAACGGACTGTAACCATCAACGGTCAGCCACAGATCTTGACTTTCTGGGTCTATTTCATCCAAGACACGGACGGGATTTGGCGGATTAAACAGTTCTGAAGAGGGGCATATGGGGTGGTGGAAAAGCTTAAAGGTTTGGCAGAAGGCAGGGATTATAGTTGGAGGTGCTCACTTCATTCTCTATTTCACCCTCTTGGCCCTTGCACCGCCCATTTTGGCTTACCTTTCGCTTGTTCTAGAGAGACCTTGGTGGTGGTTCTTTAAGATGATTGGATTTGAGATAGCTGGGGCTCTCGGCTTCATCGTTTTAGGCATTATTGGAACATTATTCTATATGGTATCGGCATCTGTTCTTGTTTGGGCGATCAGCCTTTTAAAACAGAAATCTTGATGCATAGGGACATCCGATGAGGACTTCGATCGTATTTTTACTTACCACCCTTCTTACTGTTGTTATAGCAAGTAAGGTCCAAGCCTATAAAACAGACACCCATCGGGTCATCTCATTGAGGGCAGCCAACCTCTCCACCCGCTACAGTCAATTCGTTAACGACTTTAACGCTGATCCCAATGAAGCGGTTCAGTACATCATGTATGGCAGTGTGGCTGAAGATGACGAAGGATTCTTACGATTTGTGAACCACTTCTATGACCCGATAAACGAGACAGGGCTGGGACTCTCCCCCACTGCCCTCTCGTGGGGATATAGTAACTCTGCCAATGACTATTCATGGACGAAGGCGCGGTCTTACATGTACCAAGCGCTGACAGGCGCGGACATACGTGCCCGCCATGAGAATTTCCAAAAGCTGTTCCGCTCGCTAGGGCAGATTATCCATCTGGTCGAGGATATGGCTCACCCTTCTCATACACGCAACGATCCTCACGCCAGCCACTATGAACCTTTTGGAGGCATCCTCGCACCCGCGCTTAATCCTTCCCATCTCGAAGACTGGGCCCAAATCCATACGGGAGAGGTAGCCGCTTTTTCGAATCTGGCTTCCGGACCCCAATTGGCAGTCTCCTTCGACCATCCATTTAGAACACTTTCTTCGTTTTCCAATCGAAATTTCTTCAGCGATGATACAATCTTCAAAAAATATCCCCAACCGTCCGCCGATGAGACGAACTTTGATGATTTTCTCCTATTTGGCATCGGGGAAGCGGCACAAGTGTTTGGGGAAGACGGGCAGACATACACTGTTCCATATATTATTAAGACCAGGGGGGCTTTTGCCGGATACAAGTTGGCCCAAGTTGGATATTTTGGAGACCACCTCCGAGTGTACCCTGAATTTCGACACCTGGGTTTCCAAATCGATGATGAAGTGGCTAAAGAAAATGCCCAGATCCTGATCCCTCAGGCCGTCGGCTACTCGGCCGGCTTGCTGGATTATTTCTTCCGTGCCCGCTTAGATGCGCAATCCACAAAATGGGCCGGGGTCAAGAAGCCTATGATTAGGATCACGAATGAATCCAACGAATCCATGAACGGCACATTCGCCCTTTACTATGAGGACAAAAACAACAAGCGCTGGCAGGTCCAGGACGCCTCATGGAATCTCTCCATTGCGCCTGCAGCAACGAGCGGTGAAGTGAGTTTTACGGCTCCGGACGACAACAAGGAGTACGGGAAATATATTCTGGTCTTCCAAGGGGTAATGGGAGCCGAGGGAGGCGCTGTGGGGGGGAAGTGGGTTACACTGACACCGCCACCCTATGTATTTATTGTCCAGGAGCGCGCGAGCTTCGGGCCACCGGCCGTCACAGATCAAAGCGGTCAGATCGGGGCGGCCACGGCTCAGTTCCGGGCACTGGACTCGCCCAATCAATCTGTGGAAGGACGTTTTGTAACTTATACCCCGATCGAACGGATTACCGTGCTGTCAGCCTCCAAGTTAATCATAAACGGGCAGGCGATGTTGGGGCAGACTTGGAATATCGGGGACACACCGGATCCACCATCGACGTGGAGAATTGAGCTGATTCCGGTTACTGTGGGAACAGTAGCATGTTACGATACTGCTACGCCCAACCAGATCGGTGATCTGCAAGTGGACTTAAAGGGCGGCGATCGGTGGTTCCAGTCGATCTGGTCTTACGGCCGAACCATGTTCACGTCGGATTGTGGCTCATTTAATTTTGCGGGCGTGGGTTCGGCTATGGAATATCGAGGGCATCGTGATGAAGAAACACCAAAATGTACGATTCCTTATGATGATAAATCAGCCATCCTACTGTTTAAAGGTACTTTGACTTCAGATTGGAAAATAATCCAGGTGGGAGGGCTTCGACCGGAGGACTCTTTTTTTCTTCAAGATTCTGGCGGAGAGGAAAGGTGTAGCGCGTGGGCTTACATACATGACAAGTATGTCGACGCTGAAAACAGATTCCGCGAATTTTGGACATCGTATAACGTTTCCCCTGCTTCAGTCGCCGTTACAGTTACGGCGGAAATCCAGAGGCAATACGATCAGGGTATTCTAAATTATTTACAATCGATTGGTGTTCAGCCGGTTTACTATTCCATTATTGGTCAGTGACTCTGTTGGACTTTCAGAGCGCGCCGCGGTCTTCACGTCTGAAGGTAAGTTAGGGTACAAAGAGCTCCTATGTAGGGGAATGAAAAAGGCGTAAAAATCTAAATGAAAGGCAGTGAGGGGAGGTTGCATTAAGTTTTGGTCAGCTCGGCAATCGCTTCAAGGTGAAACGTTTGAGGGAAAAGATCGATCGGTTGGGTGGTGGCGGAGGGGTAGGTCGCGCGGGCGAGGTCGTTATGATGAAGGCCGGTCCAGTAGCGTCTTGAGCGTATTGAACACGCGGAGGTCTTCCATTTCGTCCGAGATCCGTTGTGCCCACCGATCTAAGTAGGCGAGATCCAACTTATCCCGTTGTCTTAAAATCACGGCCTCCACATCCAGCAAATCTTTCGGCCGTCCCGGGATGAGTTTGAAGAGAATGAAATCCTCCGGGCTTGGAAAATTGGCTTCAACGTCCAACAACTTCACTCGCTTGGCCCGTTGGAATGCGCTTTTTTCCAGCTCCGTCGAGGCGATGATCAGATCGGCCCATGAGTTTTGATACTTCAGCCGGAAGGTTCCCTTTTCCTGAATCTCCTTCCGAACTTGCCCGTCATTGAAAAAGAAGCCTTCTTCCTGAGCCTTCTTGAGCGCTCGATCGATATCGTTCGGCTTGATGCCCGCGATCACATCCACATCGTGAGTTAGACGGGGCTCTCCCAAAACGCCCGTGGCCATCCCGCCCACAACAAGATAAGAAATCTTGAGAGCCTCAAGCCACCGGATGATCCTGGCAAAGAGATCGCTAAACCCGCTTTTTGGCATTTTGGATAAGGATCGCCAGGGCAATCGGTTGGTGATCCGGGAAAGAAAACTCCTCGACCAGACCGGAGGTCAGCAGGCTTTCGAGAAGCCGGACCGACTCCTCCTCGGTCAGCGACTTCAGGTAATCCTTTCGTAATCGTTCCTGCTCTAAAAGATACTTCTTCGGATTCTTGATCATCATATCGTCCTGGTCGGGTATTCTATTGTAAATCAGACGGGATTGCAAATGACGGCTCCTTCACATCCCCGTCAAGCCTTGACCACCTCCGTAACCGCACCCACATAAGGGAGCATCGGCGAAATCAGAAAGAAGCCGACCTGACGCGGTTGGTGCCGTCTCACGGCGACGATCTGTTGAGCGCGCCGCACCACCGCTCGATTTCATCCCGCATTTCTTGGGCGCGCTCCGTGGGGATCCAGTGGCGGGCGGGGAGGGCGACGGTGCGGCCCCGCGGCAGTGCCGAGAGTGCGGCTTGCGTGATCTCCGGATCGCTTAAGAAACCGCCGGTCGAGAGCAGGATCAGTGCCGGGATGTGGACCCTGGAGAGGGGCGGAAGGGGCCGAACCACTTCGAGGAAGTCTTGAAGATAGATCGCGCTCGGCAGGTACCGGAGGTCTTCCAACGGCGAGGCGTACCGTTTCATCATCGCCTCGTGCGATCCCTCCCGCGCCATCGCCTCGAGCGTCATCAAGTCCAGGGTCTTTAAATCCAGTTTCGGAAGTCTTCGGCGATAGACGCCCAGCCGGTTCACGGCCCGAATCACCCGGACGGCGACGGCGGCGATCGGCCCAAGCGGCCGGATTCGTTTCAGGCTGCCGGATACGGCCTCTCGCGGCATGGGCTCGATCAAGATCAGCCCGTTCGTCCGGTCCGGATGGCGGACCGCGAAGAAAACGGCCAGGTTGGCGCCGAGGCAGTGGCCGCCGATCACGGCGCGTTCAACCCCTTCCGCAAGAAGGATCGCCGCGAGGTCGTCGCACCAAATTTCCATCCCGACGGGGCCGCGAAATGGCGACTCCCCGTGTCCGCGAAGATCGAGCCGCAGGAGATCCCACGACCCGGCCAGACGGGTCCGCTCGACAAACTCCCACCAGCGGGTCAGATTGCTGGCCATTCCGTGGATCAGTACGAGAACCGGTCTCTTCACGCCCCCTTGATAAAGGCGGTAATGGATGGTCGTTCCATCGGGGCGAACCTGATATCGGGATTGATCGGGCATGCCAAACTCTAGCCCATCATTCCTTAGTCAACTGGACGACTGTTTCCAAATGAACCGTCTGAGGGAAAAAATCGATCGGCTGAATTCGGCCCAGGAGGTAGCCGGCCGCCGTCAGAATTTTAAGGTCCCTTGCCAGTGTGGACGGGTTGCAGGAGACATACACGATCCGCTTCGGGCCGATCCGAACCAGTGATTCCAGCGCCCGCCGGTTCATCCCTTCGCGCGGCGGATCAAGAACCGCGCAGTCAAATCGTTGCTTTTCACCCTCCAACTCGAAGAGGCCCTCATCCACCGGCTTTTCCGAGAATCGGCAATTTTTCAGTCCGTTTTGTCGGGCGTTGTGACGGGCGTCCTCGATCGCCGCCCCGTTCTCGTCGAACCCGGCCAGGCCCGAGGCCTGCCGAGCCAGAAAAATCCCGAACGTTCCGATCCCACAGTAGAGCTCGAGCACCGATTCGGTTCCGGTCAGGCCGGCGAATGAAAGAACGGTCTGGATCAGCGCCGGCGTCTGCTCCAGATTGACTTGCGTGAACGAGCGGTCGCTGACACGAAACGGGGCGTCGAGATACCGCTCGTTCAAATAATCCCGCCCGCCGATCCAGCGCTCGCCGCCCCGTCCGTAATAGACTTGGCTGACCAGGCCGGTCAGCCCTTCCCCCATGCGCTCGAAAAACCGCTCGACCCGTTCTGTGGATCCCTCTTCCCCGAAGCATCGGATCTGAATCTCGCCCGTGCCGCCGGCCAGGTTTAGATGAACGTCGGTCAACGAGGCGAGTCTTAAATCAAGGTCGGCCTGAACTTCCCGCAGCCGGGCGAGCGCCGCGTTCAGAGGCGGGGCGGCGATCGGGCAGGACTCCACGGGAACGATCGCATGCGACCCGACGGAGAAAAATCCGATATCGGAAGGGGTCCCGCCCGGTTTCAGCTTGAGCTGTATTCGAGTCCGATAGGCAAAAGGTGATCCAGTCTCAAGAGGCGGGAAGATTTCGGGCGACGAAACGCGGCCGATCCGCTCGAGGTCCTCGCGGAGAATCCCGAGCTTGGCCTTCACCTGGGCGGCGTAAGAGAGATGCTGCCACTGGCATCCACCGCATTTTCCGAAAACGGGGCATGGGGCGGGGACACGATCCGGCGAGGGTTTGAGGACGGCTTGAAGTTCGGCCTGGGCATATCCCTTCTTGACCGCGCGGATTTGGGCCGAGACC
>CAYJTJ010000022.1:0-12731 GCA_964372835.1 uncultured Nitrospirota bacterium | reverse complement strand
CCGGCGGTCAATCGTGACCGTCTTCCTGAATCCCGAGGAGCTTGATCTTCCGGTGGAGATGCGTCCGCTCGATCTTGAGGTCCTCGGCTGTCTTGGAGATGTTCCAACGGTTTTCTCTCAGGCGTCGGAGGATGAACCGCCGCTCGAACGCGACGCGGGCTTCGCGCAGGGAGTGGCTGTCCCCAAGCTCGCCGCGCGCGGTCGTCTCGACCGGAAGCTGATCAACGAGCGCGTTCGCGACGTCGTCCTCCGTGACGTTCACCTCGGGCGACATGATGATCAATCGCTCGATCAGGTTTTTGAGTTCGCGTACGTTTCCCGGCCAGTCGTAACGCATCAGGAGATCGATCGCGCCCGCATCGATCGTTTTGGGTTTGATCCCCTGCTCGGCCGAAAGCTCAAGAAGAAAATGCGGGACCAGCAGCCGGATGTCTTCCTTCCGTTCGCGTAACGGGGGGATGGAGAGGGGAATGACATTCAAACGGTAGTAGAGATCGTCCCGAAAGGACCCCTTGCGGATCTCTTCCTGGAGGTTCTTGTTTGAGGCGGCGATCACCCGGACGTCCACTTCGATCGCCCGCGTGCCGCCGACGCGGGTGAATCGCTGTTCCTGGAGAACGCGGAGAAGCTTGGCCTGGGTGGCAAGGCTCATATCGCCGATTTCATCCAGAAAGAGCGTCGCGTCGTGGGCCAGTTCGAAGCGCCCCTGTTTCATCGAAGTGGCTCCCGTGAAGGCGCCCCGCTCGTGCCCGAAGAGCTCGCTTTCGATGAGCGGCTCGGGGATGGCGGCGCAGTTGATCTCGATAAACGGCCGATTCGCCCGCGCGCTGTGAAAATGAATCGCCCGGGCGATCAGCTCCTTGCCCGTTCCGTTGTCACCCGAGATCAGAACGCGGCTGTTGGAGGCCCCGGCCGTTTTGGCCAACTCCCTCAAGCGGCGAATCGACGGAGACTCACCCACCATCACGAAGCGCCGTTCAATCTTTTTTTTGAGATTCTGGTTTTCGGCTTCCAGTTCCTGCTGGTAGATCGCGTGTCGGACGAGCAGCGTCACCTTCTCGAGGGAAAGGGGCTTTTCGATATAATCGTAGGCGCCCAGTTTTGTGGCGCGAACGGCCGTCTCGATGGATCCATGGCCGGACATCATTACAACGAGAAGTTCAGGGTGGCTTTTCTTGATCTGTTTGAGCGTTTCGATCCCGTCCATCCCCTGCATCCAGATGTCCAGGAGGACCAAGGCGGGCGAATCCTCCCGAATGGCGCGGAGGGCCTCGGCCCCGCTCGGCGCGGTGGAGACATGGTACCCCTCGTCCTTCAGGACACCCGAAAGGGTGGTCAGGATGCTGCTTTCATCGTCCACGATCAGAATGGTATTGGACATGATGGGTTAACCCGCGACGTGAACCGCGACCGGCAGATCGATCATGACGGTGGTCCCCCTCGGTTCTCTCTGGGCCACCCGGATCTGACCATTATGATCGGTGATGATCCGCTGGACAATCGCCAGGCCCAACCCCGTTCCGGATTTCTTCCGGGAGAAGTAAGGGAGGAACAGCTTGTCGATGTCCTCGCTCTGTATCCCGGTCCCCTCGTCCTCCACCGTGATCACCGCCTTCTGGCGAGACCGATCGAGCTGAGTCGTTACCCAAATTCGGCCGCGACCGGACAACGCCTCGATGGCGTTTTCAAACAGGTTCACGAATACCCGTTTAAACTGATCCCGGTCGAGATTCAACGGGGGAAGGTTGGGATCGTACGAGTGGCTGATCTCGAGGTCGCGGTGGGCGCTTCGGTACAGCAGAATGACCTCTTGCAGGATCTCATGGAGATTGGTCGGCGTCGGCATCGGAGCCGGGAGCCGGGCGAACGTCGAGAATTCATCGACGAGGTGCTTCAGGCCGGCGACCTGGGTGATGATCATTTCGGTGGATTCGTCCACGATGTTCGGAAAATCGGGCGCCTGCTCGAAGTATTTCTTTCGGAGTCGCTGGGCCGAAAGCTGGATGGGCGTGAGCGGATTCTTAATCTCATGAGCGATCCGCTGGGCCGCCTCCTGCCAGGTCGCGGCCTTCTGGGCCTTGATCAGCTCCGAGAGGTCTTCCACCACGATCACCATGCCCACGTTCCGCCCCTCCTCGTTCTTCATCCGCGCCAGGCTCGTGCCCAAGGTGAGCGACTGGCCGGAGATCATCAGATGAAGTTCCCGATCGATGCTGTCCAGCTGGCGGGCCTCCATCTCGTCGAGAAGTTGGAGCAGGGGAACGAGGTTGAGCGCCTGGAAGGCGTCTCGGGCATACTTCCCCAGAATATCCTGACCGTCCACACCGAAGATGTGCTCGGCCGACTGATTGATGGTCGTGGTTCGGCCCTGCGGATCCAGCGAGATGACGCCCGTCGAGATGTTCTTAAGGACCGTCTCGATGTAGGCCCGCCGACGGTCCGACTCCAGGTTCGACGTCTGTAGGGACCGGTTGGCCTCCTCAAGCTGAGTCTTGCTGACGCGGAGATCTTCGGTCATTTTGTTGAAGGAATTCACGACCGCCCCCAACTCGTCCTGGGCCCGGACATGAATCTTGAAATCAAGATTGCCCTGCGCGATTTCCTGGGTTCCCTCCGCCAGTTTCTGGAGCGGGACGGTGATGCTTTTGGCCAGATAGAATCCGAACCAGGTGGCCGAGAAAAGAATCACGAAAACAATCACGAGGAAGGAGAGGATGTAACTTTCCTTGATCGGATTCTTAAAGGCCTTGAGCTGCTTGTAATCTTCAAAGGACTTCGTGATCTCGTCCATCTGATCCGCCATCTCCGCGCGGATCAGGATATCGACCGCCAGGACACCGGCGGCGCCGGCCTCCGTGCCCGGAAGATTATGGCCGCCTCCGGCCGCCCGGATTGGAACCAGGGCGCGGATCAAGTTCCCCAGATCGGTGGCCGGTTTTTCGATTGCCTCCTGGCCGCTGAGGGCTTTGTCGAGAATGTCCGGGGCCGAAATCGGAAAAGCCCTCACGGGCGTCTCGGGATCTAGAATACGGATCGGGGCCGCGTTCGGCCGGGTCGAATAAAACTCGATCCCGTCCAGGCGGTATTCGAGCCTCCGGGCCATAAAAAAATCGAGGAGTTTCTGGGGGTCCTCCTCCGACAGCCAGGGTCCGGCCGAAAGGGCCGAGCCGATCTCGCGGACGAAATGTCTGGCCGTGGCCTCTTTTTCCTGGTAATGGATCTGGGCCGTGTGGAGGGCGTTGTCCAGAGGGCGTTCGACCTGGATCGAGAACCAGTTCTCGATACTGCTCGTCAGGAGGCCGCTGGCCACAATGAGCAGGAGGATGCTGGGAATCGAAGCGAAAAGGACGAAGGCCGCGATCAGTTTTCCGCGGAAACCGGCGCCGAGAGCCTTCTGTCGCCGCTCAAAATAGTGCTTGATCAGGTTACGGGAGAGTAGTAGGCCGAGGAGGACCAGGAGAATGAGATTGAGCTGGAGCAGCGTCAGGACGAGGATGTTGCCCGGGAAGAATGAGGCCGTTTCGATTTCTCGGAAATACAGGAGGGTCAGGCCGACGGTCAACGTGAGAAAAGCCAGCGTGATCCAGACCGGACGGGCATGACTGGACTTCCGCAGCTCGTCGGCGGAGGCTTGCGAGGTCTTGGATTCGTCCTTCACCGGTTCCATCCTCGATTACGGAGGTGATTCCAGGGCATAGAAAGGAGCCGAATCGGCCCAGGGCGTATCCAGCTCCAGGGCCGGAACGAAGAAGAAAATATATTCTAAATAAAAGGGGACTTCGGTCGCGCGCATCTCTCCCTTGACGCTGACATAGTAGGTATGACGGGCTCTCAACTGCTTTAGGGGATTCATTTTAACACGATCCAGCCGGGAGATCAATTGGGCCATTTCCTCAAAGGATTCAACGGTCTTCTGCGCGATCTGACCATCGATCCGGGTCGTAACGGAGTACTGTTTTTTGAGCACATCGTATTTGATCGTGTGCTTGATCGTTTTCGACATCAGCTCTTCGTCAAACCAGGCCGGCTGGCGTTTTTTTAAAAGAATCGTATAGTAGAGATCTTTCGGTATTCCGTTATTTAAGTCTTCGAGCAGTGTCGGGTTGACCCAGCGGATCAACTCGCCCGAGACGAGGAGGTCACCGTTGCCGACGACGCCAACCGAAAGCCCCGCGATCCGTTCCTCGCCGCCCATCGCGCGGGAGGCCGGGACCATCAGGGCCACGGCGATCACGATCCCGGCGAGCCGAGATAGATGGGGTCGCGGACGGCCCCTCATCGCGCCCCTCCACTGGCCGTCCTCACCATGCCCTGCCAGTCCGACTGAAATCGCTCATACGGGTTTAAGTACTGATCCGAAAAGGCGCTTTCAAAGTCCCGGCTGCTTCCCAGGTTCTCGAGGAGCTGTCGAAGCCGGTACAGGCCGTGGCGGTCCACCAGCATTTTCACGGCCGAATAGCTTTCGGCGTAGGCCAGGGCGGCCTCATCGTCTGAAAAATTCATAAAGCTGCCGTGGAGTTTGACGAGCGGAATGAGGGGTCCGCCGGACTGGATCTGTCGTAAGAGGTAGCTCTCCCGTGTGGAGTCTTCCTCGCTCAGATAGACGGCAAGCCCCTCGTTGAGCCACCGGGGAACAGCCTGCCCGCGACTTAATTCATAGACCACGGCATGAACGTATTCGTGAAACAGCGTTCTCCGCAGCGCGTCGGGTGTCCTCTCCGAGCCCCCGATGGAAATACGAATCTTGCCATCGAAAATCCCTTTGCTCCACGGTGCGCTCCGCGTGACGTCCCGAAACTGCTGATTGGAATAGAGGATCACCGTGATCGTCTTCTGGGGGTAGAACGAGAGAGCCTTTCCGATCTTGCCGTAGGCCTCATCCAGGTCTTGGAGGATCCGCGACGCGGCCTCCCGCTCCTCACGTCCCTCGAATTTCACCGTGAAGGCGCGGGAGGATTCATGTTGAAACTCGCTCTGGACCGATTGTTCTCGCTTGGCCTTGGCCAACTGGGTTCGGAGGGCGGTGTTGGAGGGGGCCAACTCGAGTCCCTTTTCGTAATAGCCGACCGCCATCTCCATCTCGTCCTGCTCCTGGTAGATCGCCCCGAGTAGTTGATAGGCGGTCGGATTCTTTGGGTCGAGTTCAATGGTCCGTTTCAGGTTTAGGACCGCGCGGTCCGGGTCATGGAGGCGATGGTAGGCGAGTCCCTGACCCAGGAAGAGCGAGGCCTCGGCGGGGTTGAGGTTGATGGCCGATTGGAAAAGACCGAGGGCCTCCCGGTAATCGCCCGCGTCCAGTTCAGCCCAGGCCTGGCTGCCCAGCGCCGCGGCCAGGTTGTTCCGGATGGCCGGATTCTGCGAATCCCGGTCGAGCGCTTTTTGGAACAAGGACACCGCATCGGAATACTCCCCCCGGGTGAAGTGCGTCAAGCCTTCGTTATGAATCTGTTCCGTCAGGAGGTCCCCTCCGGCCGCCTTCTGCGGAAGCGGGGAGGGGGGTCGGGGAATGGTCTTATCGGCGAGGACCGAATTCCCCGCCCCGTCGGCCGAACCCGCGGCCGGTAATTTTACGGCCGCCTTTGGAGGCCGTTGAATCGGGCGGCTCGAGGACATCTCGTTGGCGATCAGGGCGAGAAAGAATATGACCGCGATCCCGAGGGCCGCGATCAGGTAAGATCCGAACTTCGAGGGAGATTGCATACCGACACCCGTTTCGTTAAAACGCGAAACCCAACGTGAAGTGGAGCTCGGCCTTGCTCTCCTCCACCGGGTTGGTGCACCCCACCGGAACCTTTTCGATGGTGTAGGGCCTTTCCGGATCGGAAGTTGGGACGATGCAGAGGTCCTTTTCCCGGTTCAGTTTATATCCGTAATCCAGCCGGAGCGGACCGACGGGTGTACCGACCCAAAGACCCGCCCCGACGGTCGATTTAAGCAGTGAGAAGTCGACCTCCTCGTACCGTCGGTAAACGTTTCCCCGGTCATGAAAGAAAACGAGCCCCACTCCGCCGGGCAGGAAGAGGCGGATCTCGCCGTTCACAAGAACCATGGCGTTCCCGCCGATGAATTCGACCCCGCTCCCGTCCGTCTTGGGGACCATCGTCCGGCCCACGATTCCCAATTGGTCCTGCGGGTAACCCCGCACCGTGCTCCGGCCCCCCAGAAAGAACCGCTCGCTTGGGGGCACGAGCTCCGTCTCGCCGAATATCGGCTCGGTCTGGGTCTTGCCGAAGCGGTCGGCCATCCCGCCGCGGGCCGAAAGGGCGAACACCATCCAGCGCGTTATCGGAACATACCAGGACGTCCGGATGGTCGTTTTGGTGAATTGCACCTGGGAGCCCAATAGAAGGGCCGCGTCCCGGAACGTTATCCCGTGGAGGAAACCTGCGGTCGGGTTGAACGGGTCATTCCGCGTGTCCCAGATCAAGGAAGGGTTCAGACTGGCGATGTTGGCCCGCTTATCCTCCGAGAGGAGCTCCGATTCCGGCACGGTCTCGGTGAACCGGTTGTGCTCGAACTGGTACTGCACGCCGGCCTTGATCCGGGGGGTGAGCTCCTTTTCCAGACCGGCCGTTCCGCCCACGGTGACCAGTTCATAGGTATCCCGAACCTGGCTTTGATCGAACGCCACCAGCCGCCCGTCCATCCGGTAGCCGAAGACCCACGGCTCGCGATAAGTGACCGAGTACTTGCTTTCGATCTGGCTGCCCTCCGCACGGAGGCTTAAAGAACGACCGGTGCCCATGAGGTTCCGGTGGGTGCCCTCGATGAAGCCTCGGAGTCTTTCCACATCCCCGTATCCGATACCGAGATCCAGCGTTTTCGTCGGCCGTTCCTGGACGGTCAGTCGCATGTCCTTGACGAGCTCCCTCGATTCGGGATTGATCGGGTTGATCGGCTCGAACCGGACGCCCCCCACGTATCCCAATTGTTGAACCCGTCTCCGGCTCAAGAGGATGCGGGTCTCATCGTAGGGATCCCCGGGCCCCACCAGCACCTCCCGAAGAATGACCGAATCCCGGGTGGTGGTGTTTCCGCCGAGTAGAATCCGTCCGATCCGGGCCTGCTCGTTCTCCCGAATCCGGTACCGGATGGACACCTCGCGGCGGTCTTCCGAGAATTTCAATTCGGAATCGATCTCGGCGTAGATATGCCCGTGCTGGTGATACAGGACCAGCATCTCCTCCGTGTCTTTGCGGACCGGTACCGTGTCGTACGGCTGGCCGGGCCGAAGGCGCGTAACCTTCCGAAACTCGTCCGCGCCCAAGACGCTGTTTCCATCAAATTGGATCTCGGCGACGAGCGTGCGCGGGCCTTCGGACAGGGAATATACCAGGTGGGCCAGGCTTTTTTCTTCATTGTACTCGATTCGGGCCTCGACCTGCACCTGCCCAAATCCCTGTTCCAGGTACCGGGTCTTCAGTGTTTTCACGTCGCTTTCCAGATCTTCGCCGTTGACGATGCCGCAGAACATCGTGTTTCCGGGATGGGTCCGGATGAATTGGAGGAGGCGGCTATCCGGGTAAAACGAATTGCCGATGAAGGTGATCGTTCTCAAACAGGCAAATTTCCCGGAATGGACCTTGAAAACGGCCAGAAGTTCTCCGCCCTCCGGCCCGTCCTCCCGGGTGAAGTCCACCTTGGCGAAAGGGTACCCGTTCGATCGGTAGAATTCGGCCACCTGATCGGCGCTCGCCCGGAAGACGGCCTCGTCATAGCTGCGTTCCTCCGAGAATAGCAGAAGGGGCTCAAGCCGCCCGGCGGGATAAGGGTCGTTTCCCTCAAAAAGGACGCGCAGCCGTTTCTCGGCCTCGATCGGGATCCGGATCTCAACCTCATGGGTCGACTCGTGATCGATCAGTTCGGGAGGGCCGATGACGGAGCGGACGAATCCGTTTTCTTTATACAGTGCTTCGAGGCGATGGAGGTCCTGGTCGAGAATATCCGCGTCATAAAATTCGCCCCCTTTCAGCCGGACGGCCGACCAGAGCCGGAAATTCGAGGTGACCGGGTTTCCGGTGAAACGGGTCGCAAGGACCCGTGCTCGAATTCCTTCGTTGACCCGTACGGTGACCCGAACCTGGTTGGTGCCGGGAAGTTCGGTCACCTCCGTTTTGACCTTGGGTCGGAAGTACCCCTTGCGATGGAGAAAGTTTAACAGGCTGTCGATGGCCGACTTCCACCGGGGTTCCGTGAACTCCCCGCCGATCGCAAGGTTCATGGCCCCCATCAGTGTCCGATCCCAGAAAACCCGATTTCCCTTGATTTGGAGATCGGCCAGGACGGCCTTGTCAATGAGGTTGTACACGACCGCGACGCCCCCGTCAATCGATTGAGCCTCCACCACGACGTCCGTAAAGAGGCCGGTGGCATACAGTGAGTCCAGGCTTTGGCGGATCGCCCGCGTGGAATAGGGGATTCCGGTGTGAATGCCCGTCTGCCGGGTCAGAGTTTCGATCGTCATTTGCGCCTTCGAATTGATCTCGAGGGACAGGATCGTCTGCCCATCGAATGCGTTCTCGGCCGCATCGGCCGGGCCCGGGAAAAATCCCCACGTCAGGAACGGAAGGATCAAAAAAAAAGCGCCAACCCGTCTGATCGAAGTCGATTCCATCCGAATGGGTTAAGACCCTCTACCGAAACTCAAAATGAAATTTAATGTCGCCTCCCTGTCGGCCCACCCCATCCCGGTTTCCAATGAGGGAGACGTTCTCATTGATCACGTATTCCATCTGGATCAGTTGTTCCTCCGAAGGATCGAGCGTGCTGGCATAGGTCACGTAAAGCTTGTCCTCCAAAAGGCGTTTGGAGACCGTGATCATCGGGCCGCTTCCGGACTTCGTCGTGGAGTAGTAAGGGTCCACCCGGATGCGGTCGATGCCGGTGATCTCCTCGACCTTGTCCGTGATGATATTCTGGACCTCCCCCGAGAGAATGGCCGAGGCCTCGGCCGCTCCGATCTCCTTGGATCCCTCGGAGACCTCCTTGCAGGGCCGGTTGAAGGTCAGGAGGCAGAGGATTTCATTTTCGTCTTTCAGGGACGGGTTGGAACTGAGGATCAGGTCGAATTTGTCCACCGGCCCGACCAGGTTCAAATCGATGGCGTAGTTCCGGACGCGCGTGACGGCACGGACATCCAGTATCGGGCGGATTCGTTCCGGGCTGATGAAGTCCGCGGTTCCCGAGAGGACCTTGAAGTTGTTCCGCCGGAATGAAAAGGTCCCGCCCTTCGTTTCCATCCGTCCGAGGAGGACGGGGCGATCGGGGGTCCCCTTCAGGAGTAGGTCCACCTCCAGCGGCATCTTGGCGAGGTTGTTATTGATCCAGAGATTCTCCTTTCCCTGAATCCGGATATTGAACGTCACGTCCTTCAGCAGCGGGGATGGGCGGGAGACCTCCGGTTGTTCGGTCACCAACTCGAGGACCCAGGTCTGCCAATCGAGGCGCCGTTCGAAGCTGGCCCGGCGGATGAAAACGTCACCCTGGAGCGTCTGGGCCTTCGGGTCCCCCCGGAAGATCAGGGAGGCGTCAAACAGCGTCGGCATTCCCTGGGCCGGCGTGATCTTGGCCCCGGTGATATCCAGGTTCATGGCGAAGGTGGTCGGGACGAACCGGACCAGATCGATCCTCCCGCCGGCCAGGACCTTTCCTCCCCCGAACTGGGCCTGGACCGATTCCAAGAGGACTTGCCGTTCGTTAAAGCCGAGCCCCAAACCTTCGATCGTGACGGCCTGCCCCAACGATTCGCTCTTGAGGACGCCTTCGTGAACCGTCAGACCGCCGCGGATTTTCGGATTCTCCCATTGGTCCGTGATCTGCAGCGCGAGGAAGGCCATTCCCTTTCCGTAGGTGATCTCCTTGGTGAAAATGCGGAAGAGATCCAGGTCCGCTTCCCCGTTGACGAACAGGTTAAACCGCTTGAGCGGCTCAATCCGGCCCGAGACCGACAGGGCGGTTCCGGGACCTTTAAATCGCAGTGAAGGGATGGAGAGTGTCCCGTTTTTAAGTTGGAGTTGCACCTCTCCCTGGTTTTCCACCTCATAATCCGGAAAGGCCAAGGTCAGAGTGGTGAGGTGAACGCCGACGTCGACCGTCTGCCAGAGGGGTTTCGATGGCTCAACCAGACCGGCGGCCTTAACCTTTCCGGTCGTCGAGAGCCGGTCCACAACGGTCAGGTTGGGAACGGTCTGTCCGAACCAGGATCGGATATCGACCTTCTCGAGGTCGATATCGACGTGAAATGGAAATCCCGCTTTGAGGTCCACTTCGCCCGCGACCGTCACTCCCCGGTTCAGCCGGAGATCGGCCGTCACCTTTTGGCCCTCAAGCCGTCCGTTCAGACTACCCGGTCCGATGGGATGCTCCTGATAGGTGACCTCCCTCAGCGCGAGCTGGGCTTCGATCCGTGGATCGCGAAAGGATCCGCGGCCGGAGATTCGGCCCGAGAACGGCCCCCTGAGTTCGGGCAGATGGGTGCGGATGGGATCGATGTCCTCCAGGCGCGCCGGGGCGGCATCGACCGAGAACTGGAACTCCCCGGCGAATTTAATTTGCCCACGACCGGTGGCGGTGGTTTCGCCCCGGGAGGCGCTGGCCTTTTCGAAGACGATCTGATCGCGCGTCACCACCAAAGTCGCGGCCCCGCGGTCGAGCGGATGGCCGTAGATTGTTCCGGGCCCGGCCTGGAGCCGGGCGTCGAGTCGGAATTCCTTGGGGATCCCCTTGGCGTTGAGGTCTCCGGAGGCCGGGACGTTGAGGGGGAGTTCCGTTGCGAAAAGGGCGACCACATCCCTGGGCGAGCCGTTCTGAATCTTGGCCGATAGGTCGAAAAACGGTCCTTGGCCGGCATCCGTCGGGGGCTCCCATGAAACCCTACCCGAAAGATCATACCGCGCTTTTTTCTCGCGAACGACGGCCCTCTTGAATCGGAGGACCCGGTTCTCATAGGCCAGGTCGGACTCGGCCGATTCGAATGTTCGGCCGCGCAGAAGAATACCTTCCAGTCGGGCCGCACCCTCAAATTTCGGCTCATTAAGGCTTCCCGTTAACCGACCCGACAGATCCAGGCGGCCGGAGACGTGATCGAGGCCGGCCAGCTCCCCGAGGTCCGCGGTCGTGAGCGTCGTCTCGAAAGAAATCGGCCGGTGGCGTATCCAATCAAGGCCCGTCTCATCGGATCCCCCGGCGGCCGGCGGGGTAAGCAGGGAAACATTTCCACGAAGCCTCAACGAGGACCGCGATGTATCGAGGGAAAGGGAGTCCAAATGGAGGCGGCCCTCCTCGATCCGGAATCGGACCGAGGCCTGCCGGAGCTGTGAAAGAGCTCGAACCGGGGCCTTAAGGGAGACGCCGGCCGGTCCGGTGGAGACGCCTTGCTCGGAATCTGACCCGCCGACGCCGGCCAGCCGGAACCATCCCTTGCCGGTCAGATCGGTCGGATCCAGCGTCGGACGGGACTGAATCCACTTCGCTTGGCCCTCGATCTCGACCTCTCCGCTCAACCGGGACCGGACCGAATCGGACTCGATTGCGAAGATCGAAAGAAGCCGGGACGATTCGATTTCCCGAAAGGCGAGCTTGGCCTGAAAGGGGAGTGAGGCACCGGGTTCGCCCGAGGGCACCGCCAACCGAAGATTGCCGGACGCCTCCCCCCCCAGGACCGCCCCCGACAGCTCGGAAAGGGAGAAGGTGGCGTTCTGGTAAAAAATGGCGGCCTTGAATTGGCCGATCGGTTTCCGGCCCATGAAAAAATCGGACAGAGCCAGGTTGCCCCGAACCGTCAAGCCGGGCCAGACGCCCACCACTTCACCGGTAAAGTGAGTTCGCCCGTCGAGTTTTTCCTCCGGCCGACTAGATTCTTCGGACCCGACGAAATCGGAAAAGGGAAAGGAGGCCTCGAGCGAGAGCGCCAATTCCGGGCGGGCGAGGTTTTGGATGGCGCCGGTCACCCGGAAACGCGAATGAAGATCGGCAACCAGGATCTGCCGAATCTCCATAACCTGAGGGCGGATCTCAAGTTGGGCGGTCACACGGTCAAATTTTTTCTTTCTGCCCTTTCCCTCGACCGTCAGCCCCCCGGCCGAGACATGGACCGAAAAGGTCCTCATTCGCAGGTCCGGCGTGACCGATCCCTCCATTTCATCGAGGACCAAAAAGGCCTGCCCGTCGGGTTGCCGCAGCTCGAGCCGTCCACGCCGTATCTCGATCTCGCGGATGACGGCCTTTATTTTCCGCGGAGCCCCGGGGGTCGGGGCCGATTCTTCGCCTAATCCGGGGGGAAGCGGGATTAGCGGAGTCTCGCCGATTTGATGCGAGATGTCGAGTCCGGTGAGCTGGATTTTCTTGATGAAGAGCACTTCGGTCAGAAGGGACCACGGCGTTACCGATATCTGGACACGGTCCGCCGAGATCGATTGGGCGGAATCATCCATAGGTGGGATACGGAGCCCCTCAAGCACAATGCCGGTTGGAAAGAGGCTCAACGTGGCCCTGTCTAGACCGACGGGAACCTGGACCCGCTCCTTGAGGCGCGAGGCCACAATCCGGGTCAATCGCTCCGAAAACAGCCCTTGTCGCAGGAGATAATTTAGCGAACCCATCAGGAGGATTAGAATCAGAAGCAGGACGAGGGATTTATTTAACAATCGTGGCTCCTTGCACGGGTCATGATCGCGGGACTCCGACGGAAATACGGTAACATAGATCCCTTTTGTTTGCAAGGGCTTCGGCGG